>NZ_JBJMAB010000003.1:0-404141 GCF_045799175.1 Streptomyces sp. VTCC 41912 | reverse complement strand
CCCCCCCCCCCCCCCCCCCCCCCCCCCCCCCCCCCCCACCCCCGGCACCGCACCCGACCAGCCCCGCGCAGCGGCCCCGCGCCGCAGGCGCAAACAGAAACCCCCACGGCGGGAAGGCCGACAACGTGGGAAACCCACCCCGGAGGGGAACCCCTTAGGGGATGTCACAGCTCGGCTCCAAAGGGCCGCTGCCCCACCACGCGGCCCCACCCGCGCAGCGGGACCAGGTACTTTCGAGGGCGTGGCTGGATTCAGGATGGGGCGCGGACGGGATGCCCGACCCGCGCAGGACGGACAGCAGGCGGGGCAGCAGGCGCCGCACGGGTACGGCCCGCCGGCGCCGTACGGGCAGCAGCCCCCGCAGGGACAGTGGCCCTCGGCGCCGCAGGCGTACGGCGCGCCCCAGGGCGGGCCGGGCCCGCAGGGGCAGCCCGAGTACTTCGGCGACGGCGGCTACCAGGCGGCGGAGCCGACGCACCCCGCCTACGACAACCTCAACAACGCTCCGGGGCACACCCAGCAGTTCAGCGTCGGCGAGGCCCCGGACGCCTACGACGGGTACGGGGACGGCTACGGGCCGGCCGACGGCCAGTACGCGGCGGGCGGCACCTACCGCGCCGGCCAGAGCAGCGCGCCCCCGGCCGGTCCGCGGCTGCCGTGGCAGCAGTTGCTGTCCGGCATCGTGCTGCGGCCCACGCCCACGTTCTGGCAGATGCGGGACCACGCCCTGTGGGCTCCGGCGCTGATCGTCACCTTCGTCTACGGGCTGCTCGCGGTCTTCGGCTTCGACAAGGCCCGCGAGGACGTGCTCAACCAGACGATGGGCAACAGCGTCCCGTGGGTGCTGATCACCTCGGTGATGTTCATCCTGGGCAGTCTGATCCTGGGCGCGGTCACCCACACCATGGCCCGCCAGCTGGGCGGTGACGGCGCCTGGCAGCCGACCGTGGGCCTGTCCATGCTGATCATGACGATCCCGGACGCGCCGCGGCTGCTCTTCGCCATGTTCCTGGGCGGCGACAGTCCGCTGGTCCAGGTGCTGGGGTGGGCCACCTGGCTCGCCACCGGCTACCTGCTGACCTCCATGGTCAGCAAGTCGCACGACCTGCCGTGGCCGAAGGCGCTGGGCGCCTCCGCGATCCAGTTGGTCGCGCTGCTGGCCCTGGTGAAGCTCGGCACGCTGTAACCGGCGCACGACGCGGTCCGGCCCACGGATCGAGGGGCCCGTTCCGAAAGGACGTCACCGACGTCTCTCGGAACGGGCCCCTCGTCGTTCCGTGGGCGGGCCCGCCCTCGGCTTCCGGCGGCCGGTCAGGCGAACCGCTGGCCCGCCGACCCGTCGCACTTCTGGAGCCGTAGCGGGTCCTTCGCCGCGCCCAGCGTCAGGCACAGCGACGGGGCCGCGGTCGGGCGGAGCGTGCCGCCGTCCCGGTCGAACTGCTGGTTGGCCGCGCCCGAGCAGTTCCACAGCACCAGCGCGGCGCCGGCCTCGTAGCGGGCGCCCGGCACGTCCAGGCACCTCGCCTGGGTCAGTTCCACGTGCAGCGACTTGCGGCCCTGGTCGTACCACCAGCCCTGGTTGCGCTGCCCGTTGCAGTCCCAGCCGCCCACCGCGGTGCCGTTGCGGGACAGCCCGCCGGTGGCGTCCACGCAGGTCCCGGTCGCGGCGCTCCTCAGCGGCCGGTAGGCGTCGTCCCAGGCGCCCGGGTACAGCTCGGGCCGCCCGGTGTTCGCCGGGTCGGCGCAGGACGCCTCGCGCAGTTGCGGCGCCGCGTACAGCTGCGTCAGGCAGGACGCGAACGCGCCGTGCCCGCGGGCGTTGGGGTGGAAGGACTGGCGGACCGAATTGGCGTCCGGCGGGAAGGGGTTGGAGACGTTCACGTACAGGCCGCGGGCCCAGGTCTCGGGCATGCACACCTCGTGCCCGTGGAAGAGCCGCGAGGAGTCGAGGTAGGTGACACCGGTGTCCTGCGCGATCTTGCGCACGCCGCGTTCGAAGGCCGGCACCGCCGCGTTGCGTCCCCAGCCGGAGTCCGAGGTGTACCCGGTGCACCCGCCCGGGATCTTCCCCGGAAAGTTCGGGTTGTCCTCGACGTCCGGGCCGATCGGGCTCGGGTACGACATCACCACGAGCCGGTAGTCGCCGTCGGCGTACCCGGCGTCCCGCATCACGGTCCGCAGGTCCCGCACCGTCGCCTCGACCTTCGGCACCAGCCCGTCCACCCGGGCCTGCCAGCCCGGCTGGTACTTGGGCTCGCAGGTGCCCTGGAGCAGGAACCAGCGCTCGACGCAGTCCGTCATCACCGGCCCGAACTGGAGGTCGTCGTTGGCGCCGGCGACCAGCAGGACCATTTTCAGCCGGGTGTTGCGCGCCGCGATGGCCAGACTGTCGCTCTGCACCAGTTCATCGGCGTACTGCTTGGTGCCGCCGATCCGGATGTTGCCGGTGTACGCGCCCGAGCACGCGACGTTGTACGTCACGTCCGCCGCGATGCCGGTCCGGTGGATCGCGGAATCCGGCGACCGGTGGCACCAGTTGGTGGGCCCGTCGGTCCCCGGCTCGTACGTCCCGACGCCCTCGCCGGCGATCTCGCTGTCGCCCAGCGAGATCAGCGAGGTCTTCCGCTCGTCGAGCGGCCGCACGGCGGCGTCGCCGTACAGCTTCGCCGCCGCCTGCGCCCGGATCCGTTCCAGTTCCGGCGACAGCGGGGCAACGGCCGGCCGCCCGGCCGTCGTTGCGGTTCCCACCGTCGCGGTCCGGGCCGGGGCGGCACTCGCGCCGCCCGCCGTCACCGTGAACGCGGCGGTCAGCGCCGCCGCCGACACCGCCACGGCGGCCCGCAGCCGCCGCCCTCGTCCACGTCCGCTCCACTGCGGCCCGCGTCTCGCACGCACCATTGGGCCTCCCCTCCGGTCTGCTGTTACCGCCGGTTTCTACTCGGAGGTAGTGACCGGTGGAACACCCGGAGCAGAACTGGCCGAAAGGCGCGCCACAAAACGCCGCGAGCCCGCAGTGATCGCGGGCTCGCGGGACGGACGGGGAGCAGTGCGTCAGGCGTCGAGGATCTGGCCCTCGCGCCGGACCACCGGCGGCTCGACGCTCCACGGGAAGTTGATCCAGTCGTCCGTGCGCTTCCAGACGTACTCGCACTTCACCAGCGAGTGCGACTTCTCGTAGATCACCGCGCTGCGGACCTCGGCGACGGTCCCCAGGCAGAAGTCGTGCACCAGCTTGAGCGTCTTGCCGGTGTCGGCGACGTCGTCCGCGATCAGCACCTTCTTGTCCGAGAAGTCGATCGCGTTGGGCACCGGCGCGAGCATCACCGGCATCTCCAAGGTGGTGCCCACCCCGGTGTAGAACTCGACATTCACCAGGTGAATGTTCTTGCAGTCCAGCGCGTACGCCAGCCCACCGGCCACGAACACGCCGCCCCGGGCGATCGACAGCACGATGTCGGGCTCGTACCCGTCATCCGCGATCGTCTGCGCCAGCTCGCGGATCGCTCCGCCGAACAGCTCGTACGTCAGGTTCTCCCGCACGTCACCCACGACTCTCCCAGACCTCTTCCTCGTCTCCGGGACCCGCACCGGCCCCGCCTCGCACCTGCGTAAGGTGCCTCACACCTGCGTACGGTGGAAGTTCTTGAACGACCGCGACGCGGTCGGACCGCGCTGCCCCTGGTACCGCGAGCCGTAGCGCTCGCTGCCGTACGGGTGCTCCGCCGGCGAGGTCAGCCGGAACATGCACAGCTGCCCGATCTTCATGCCCGGCCACAGCTTGATCGGCAACGTCGCGACGTTGCTCAGCTCCAGCGTCACGTGCCCGCTGAACCCCGGGTCGATGAACCCTGCGGTCGAGTGCGTCAGCAGCCCGAGCCGGCCCAGGCTGGACTTGCCCTCCAGGCGCGAGGCGAGGTCGTCGGGCAGCGAGATGACCTCGTACGTCGAGGCCAGCACGAACTCGCCGGGGTGCAGGATGAACGCCTCTTCGCCCTCCGGCACGACCTCGCGGGTCAGGTCGGCCTGCTCGACGGCGGGGTCGATGTGCGGGTAGCGGTGGTTCTCGAACACCCGGAAGTAGCGGTCGAGCCGCACGTCGATGCTGGAGGGCTGCACCATCGCGTCGTCGTAGGGATCGATGCGCACCCGACCGGCGTCGATCTCGGCCCGGATGTCCTTGTCTGAGAGAAGCACGCAGACGAGGATACGCGCCCGCGCACACCCCTCCGAACGACGAGGGCCCGGCCCCCATCAGGGACCGGGCCGCACGAACCTCACCTCGACGTCACGCGCGAAGATCGCCGCCGACCTTCACCGCGACCCCGCGACCGCCGCTACCGCTTGGCGTGCTCCACCGGCACCGAGTGCCGCAGCCGAGCACAGCGCGGGCAGCGCAGCAGCCGCCCGGGACCGAGCCGGTCGGTGGTCTGCATGGGGAACGAAGCGGTGCTGAAGACGTGCCCCTCGGCACAACGTACGACGGTGCGCTCCATCAAGTCCCTCTCCCAACTGCGTGGACAACAAAAGCCACATTAGGGGATGAACTGGGTGCACTCGCAGGCGGCACTCCGATGCCCCACCGTACGCCTCAACTCCCGTGCCGCGCACCCGCGTACCGCCCCGCGGAGCCCGCCCAACCACCTCCCCGACGCCCCCTCCGAAGCACCCCACCCACCACCCGGACAAGCCAAACGCACCGCGGCACGGCGATGGGGTAGAGTGTGCGACGAAGCTCCGCCTCCAGGCTGGTTCACTCCAGACCGGGCGGTGTTACGCGGGTGTAGTTTAATGGTAGAACATGAGCTTCCCAAGCTCAGAGCGCGGGTTCGATTCCCGTCACCCGCTCCATGCGAAAGCCCCAGGTCAGCGACCTGGGGCTTGTTTGTTGTCTAGACCTCTCGCGGACCCGCGCGCCCTCCATGTGCCCCAACTCAGCGGGAAACAGCGGGTCATGGGGCAACAGGCCACCCCCAGTTCCCCGCGTCGGCCACTGATCTCGAATGGCGAGACGCGATTCACGTGACGTGCACCACCGAAGCGACGAACAATTGCCGACTTGCGCTTGCGAAGTGCACCGATTCCAGGCTTTGGGTAGCGCTCGTCAGTGGCCAACTGGCCTACTGGGGCCCGGAGATAGGGGGGACAACCTGGAATCCGGCAGTACCGAGTTGGCCGAGGCGCTCAAGGCCGTCCGCGACGGCCTCGCAGCAGCGCAACGGGACGGCGAGGGATGACCCTTCCGCTTCACGGTCAAGGACGTAACGCTTGACCTCGGCATCGAGCTACGGCACTCGGCATCTGCGGGCGGCGGAGTGCAGGCGTTCGTCGTCTCCGCCGACGCACGCGGTGAACGGGCAAAGAGCGAGACCCACAAGCTGACCGTGAACCTGCAGGTGCACCATGCGGAGGACCATCTGATCTCGGATGTGGGGCGAGGGCTCGCCCCACTCCCGGGCGAAGCACCTCTGTCCTGGGAGACCCGCGTGAGCGCACTCCTCCGCCAAAGAACGGTTGAGGTCCACAATCCTCGTGATGGGACATTCGGTTCCGGGAGCATCATTGCCCCTGGCCTCATCCTCACCGCAGCCCATGTGTCCTGCCGGCAAGGTCCAGATGGTCAACCGGTGTTGGTCCGTGCCCTCGAAGAGGGAGCGACCGTAGAGGCACGGGTGATTCGGCACGACGCAGAACTGGACAGCGCGCTGCTTCAGGCCGACCGAGGGCGCCTCGGAGCCGGAGTGCCGGCTCCGACAGACGGGGCGCCTTCCTGCTCATCGCAGCCTGGCGCCAGCGCATATGACCTCCCAGTACTCGTCAACATCGCCCCACCATGGATCAGGCCGCAAGTGACTTCACCACCGCTCGAAAAAACCAGCCGTTACGAGGTGGCACCGCGGGTACGCAGTTCTTCGTTGATGCGCTGGGCTTCTTCGAGTTGGTCTTCGAGGATGATGATGCGGCAGGCGGCTTCGATGGGGGTGCCGGCGTCGACGAGTTCGCGGGTGCGGGCGGCGATGCGCAGTTGGTAGCGGGAGTAGCGGCGGTGGCCGCCTTCGGAGCGCAGAGGAGTGATCAGTCGGTGCTCGCCGAGGGCACGGAGGAAAGCGGGAGTACTGCCGATCATCTCGGCGGCCCGGCCCATGGTGTAGGCGGGGTAGTCGTCGTCGTCGAACTTGTCGACGGGGCGGGAACTGCGAGGGGGCATAGACCTCTTCTTTCGGGGACGCGTCGAGGGGCCCGAGTGCCGTACTGGCACCCGGGCCCCGAGCTTTCAACACCATCTGCCGGCTGACTGCGCCGGCCTTCTTGTTCCGCTGGTCCGTCCTGGAAGACGGAAGTGCGGGGATCGCGGATGCGTGACCGGGGACCACCTTCCAATCTGGGGCCTGCGGTACCCGAGCGGTGCTCTGCCCGCCCGGGCGATCCTGATGGCGTTCTGCTTCTCACCTTCGGTTACTCGGTTGTACTGCTGGATATCGCGGGTGGTACACGCGGCCCCCAGGGCCGCTCGGCCCGGCAGACAGCGAAGGAACCCACCTTTTCCGGCCCCTCCGCGCCCACTGCCGTTCCGCAGACCTGCTCACGCGGCAGTTCATCTCTGCCGCGCCCTCTTCGACTTCTTGGGTACGAGGAAACACTAACCCCCGCACCCACCCATGTCTACTCTCGGCGTTATAGATTTTCTCAACAGACAGTGAGTGGACTTCTACCTCATGCACACCGGGAAGAGTGCCGTCCGGGTTGAAGACCGGCCCGGCGGCACAACCGACCCAGGCAGGGTGTGAGCGCATGAACGACACGACGACAACAGCACGACAGCTCCGAAGCCCCCTGCCGCCCTTGAAGACGGCAGCCCCGTCGGCATCCCACGCGCCCGCGACGCCGCCCGGGCTTTCGCCGACAGCCTCGACCCGTCCTTGGATTCCGAGGCTGCGGAAACCCTCGCCCTGGTGGCCGACATGCCTGTGACCAAGCACGGCTACACCGATCTGTTCTTCCGGTTCCGACGCAGGGAGCCGATGAGCGTCGCCGCGGAGATCCAGTGGGCGGTCCTGCCACCGCTGGCGATGTCCGTGCCCCGGGTCGCGGTGGCCGGGATTCTGGAGCCCGCGTACGACGTCGCGGGTGACAGCTTCGACACGCCCTCAACGGCGACATCCTGCATGCGGCGGTGGTCGACGCGATGGGCCACGGTCTCGATGCCGCCACGATGGCCACGGTGGCCATCGGTTCCTACCGGCACGCGCGGCGCATCAGCATCGGGCTCTTCGAGATCTACGCGTTCATGGACCGGGCGATCGCCGGCAAGTTCGGCCCCGACCGCTTCGTGACCGCCCAGATGATGCAGCTCAACACGGCTACCGGGAACGTCCAGTGGGTCAACGCGGGACATCCCGTGCCCCTGCTCATCCGCGGACGGCGCATCATCCGGCGGCTCCACAGCGCGACCACCCTGCCGGTCGGCTTCGGCGGCCAGGAGCTCCGGATCAGCGAGCGCACCGGGACCGAGAGGCGGGCGGCAGTCCGCTCCCTACCCCAAGCCCTCATGCGTGAACGGGGTGGAATCACCACGGACGGCTACCAAAGCTCCCGAGAGGGGAGCAGGCCAGCCTCAGACCGCCGGGCCTGCATTGTCGGGCATGGACTGTCACAACATCGCCGGCAGGGTGGAACGGCCGGGGCCGTTTTCTGCTCTCTTCTCACCGGCCGACGAGGCACCTCACTTGCCGAACCGGAACGAGCGCCCTACGTATCTGCGTTCCCCCGCCACGCGGACCCCGCGGGGAAGTCCCGGTCTTCCCGAGGTGGGCGGCGTGTAGCGCTTCGGCGTAGGGGATGCCGGCCCCTGGAAGGAGGGGCCTTGCGCTGGTCCGACCGCTGAGTCGGCCGCTGCGGGGCGGATTCTGTGCCCACAGCGGCCCGGTCAGGCTCGGGCCGGGCTCCCCAGCAAGGCGGACGCCGTCTCCAGTGGTGTGCGACCGGTCGGTGGTACGAGCGCGGCAGCCGGGCGGCACACGAAGCCGAGGCGGCTCAGGGCCCGGGTCACTTCACCGGCGGAGAAGTCACGGCGATCCTGCCGGGTGATGATCTCCCCGACCTGTTTGACGGGGTAATGGCGGCGACCGATGAGGACGGAGTCACCCGTGACGGGTTCGGCTTTGATCCCCTTCATCGCCTCCTGCACCTCGGTCTTGAGCAGGTCGAAAGGGAAGCGGGCGATGACGACGCGCATAGTGCCTCGACAGGGTCGAAGAGAAGCCGGAAACGGATCACCGGCCCGGACGGAGAGGAATCAATGGGTGAGGACGACGACGCCCAGGGCGTGCCCGTCCTCACCGATCACGGGCGAGGCCCGCAGCGCGCGTTGACGCATGGCGCGTTCCGCGTCGGGTGCGGGCGTCACCGGTGAAGTGAAGGGCCCACGGTCGTAGGTGAGGTCCCGCAACCGGGTCTCCTCGGTGTACCAGGAGCCCTGGCGGTGGGCCGTCAGCTGGGAACGGGTGATCAGGCCCGTGCACCGCCCGTCCTCGTCGCGGACGAGGAGATAGCCGGCACGGGCCCCGATGAGGACGGACAGAGCCACGTCGACGATCATGTCGTCGTCGACCTGTGGTCCCGTCGCCGACATGACGTCGCCGGCTGCCTTGCCGGAGCAGTCTGCCTGGGGGTAGCTCTGCAACATCAACGAAAGCCTCCGTGACGATGGTGATCCGATGAACCGAGCCTGATCGTCCGGCACCGGCCTAGGCGGCCGGGGCCGAAGAGGTCCGCCGCGCAGTCGGTGCCGCGGTTCGGGCCGATCCGGCAGCACGGCGTGCCTGGGCGGGGCGGCTGCGGCGGCCGCGTGTGGAGGAGCCGCTGCGCTTGGCACGTTCGACGACTGGTGCGGCGATGGTGACCGGGGTGCCGGAGGGTGCCTGGGCGCCTGTGATGCGGCTCAGTTCGGCCTCGCCGGAGCGGACCTGGGTGGTCTGCGGGATGATGCCCGCGTCCGCCATCAGGCGGTTCACGGTGCGGCGCTGGTTGGGCAGGACGAGGGTGACGACGCTGCCGGACTCACCGGCGCGCGCGGTACGGCCACCGCGGTGCAGGTAGTCCTTGTGGTCGCTGGGAGGGTCGACGTTGACGACGAGATCGAGGTTGTCGACATGGATACCGCGGGCCGCGACGTTGGTGGCCACCAGGACGGTGACATGGCCGGACTTGAACTGGGCCAGGGTACGGGTGCGCTGGGGCTGGGACTTGCCACCGTGGAGGGCCGCGGCGCGGACACCGCTGTTCAGCAGATGCTTGGTGAGGTTGTCCACGGCGTGCTTGGTGTCCAGGAACATTATCGACCGACCTTCGCGGGCGGCGATCTCGGTGGTGGTGGCGTGCTTGTCGGCGCCGTGGACGTGCAGCACGTGGTGCTCCATCGTCGTGACCGCGCCCGCCGAAGGATCGACGGAGTGGACCACCGGGTCCGTCAGGTAGCGCCGGACCAGGAGGTCCACGTTGCGGTCCAGGGTGGCCGAGAAGAGCATCCGCTGTCCTTCGGGCCGAACCTGGTCGAGCAGCGCGGTGACCTGGGGCATGAAGCCCATGTCGGCCATCTGGTCGGCTTCGTCCAGCACGGTGATGCCGACCTGGTTCAGCCGGCAGTCACCGCGCTCGATGAGGTCCTTGAGCCGTCCTGGCGTGGCGACGACCACCTCGACGCCGCCGCGCAGTGCGCTGGACTGGCGGCCGATCGACATTCCGCCGACGACGGTGGCCAGCCGCAGCTTGAGCGACCGGGCGTAGGGGGTGAGTGCGTCGGTGACCTGCTGAGCCAGTTCTCGAGTGGGGACCAGGACCAGTGCCAGCGGCTGGCGGGGCTCGGCGCGCTGCCCGGCGGTACGGGCCAGCAGGGCCAGACCGAAGGCCAGCGTTTTGCCCGATCCGGTGCGGCCGCGGCCGAGAACATCGCGTCCGGCCAACGAGTTCGGCAGCGTGGCGGCTTGGATGGCGAACGGGGCGGACATGCCTTCTGCGCTGAGGGCCGCCAGCAGCGCCGACGGCATGTCCAGCTCGGCGAACGTCTCGGCCGGGGGCAGGGCGGGAGTGTGGGTGACGGGCAGGGCGAACTCTCCCTGCAGGGGCGCGCGACGCCGTCCGGGGCCCCCGGAACGTCCTGTGCCCGAGCGGTTCGGCCCACCGGAGCGGTAGCCGCCGCGGTCTGAGCCGGACACGCCGCCAGAGCGGGAGTAACGGTCATTCGTGCGAGCTGTGCGGTTCATGGAGAACCTTCCTCGATGCGGTACGCCGAGGAATTCCTGGCGGCGATGAGCCGCACACAAAGAATCGCAAGAACGAACCGATGAAATGAGATGAAACGATGCGGGGCAGAAACATGTCGACCCTGCACGCCGAAGCGGGACAGGCGCCGCAGCAAAAGAAGGGCATCTGGCTTCCGCACACCGCGTGTGCGGCCGTTGTGGGCACGCGGGAAACGGCGAAAAAACAACGAGCTGGGGCCCGCACCCAAGGTGCGGGCCCCAGCTACGGTGTACGCGTCAGCCTCAGGCGGGAACGATGTTCTCGGCCTGCGGGCCCTTCTGGCCCTGCGTGACGTCGAAGTTCACCTTCTGGCCTTCCTGCAACTCGCGGAAGCCCTGGGCGGCGATGTTCGAGTAGTGGGCGAAGACGTCGGCGCCGCCACCCTCCTGCTCGATGAAGCCGAAACCCTTTTCCGCGTTGAACCACTTCACGGTGCCAGTAGCCATGTCATATCTCCTTCGGGGCAGTGCCCGGAGCCCACACCGTGTGAACTCCGTATCGCTGCGTTGATTGCCCGTCCGGAAATAAACACCGGAAACACGAAAGCACTCTGCCAGGTACGGCAGTGAGCAAGCTTGAAGTCTTGGGAACCACAACTGCAACTGAGATCGACGGTAGCACGGTATTGGCAGCCAGGCGCGGTGCATGATCCCGGCGCTTTCAAGAGGGCAAAAAACCCTTACCGCGCCAGTGGTCATTTCTGTAGTTGCGGCATGAGATATTCAGAAGCGGCGCGTGTCCGTATTCGACCGGAAACACGTCGAGCTGCTGGACCGCCGCCCCTGGCTCCGCAGGCACGAGCCGGGCTCCACCACGGCCAACACGGGTGTCCCTCGCCGCTCTCCGCTCTGCCCCGCAGGTCGCGTTTACGCAGGTCAGCTACCCAATAGCGACTGGTGACCCCGTTGATTCCCAAGCGCAGCGCGCGGGTTCGATTCCCGTCACCCGCTTCAGATCGAGAGCCCAGCCCAGGGGTACACCCCCGAGGCTGGGCTTCTTTGTTGTGTGCGGTGTCGGCGGCGTGGTCCGTTGGCGGCGTGGTGCCGTCGTCCCTCGTGTCCCGCGCCTCGGTCGACCGTGCGGCGGCGTGCGTGCCCGGGCGGCGGGAGGGGCGTCCGCGGCTTCCCGAGGCGCAGGTTGGTGGCGGACGGCGTTTGGCCGTGGCCTAGTTGGGCGTGGGGGTGGGGGCGGGGCGGGTCTTTCGTCACCGTTCCGCAACAGGCCGAACCGGGCTGGCGGGTGCCGCGTAGAGCCGGGTGTGAGCGGCCGAGCGGCCGCGGCGATCCGCAACGAGAGAAGGAACCGACATGGCCGGCGGCAACATTCAGATCAGCCCGGACGAGATGCGGGAGGCGTCGACCTGGCTGCAGAACCAGAAGGAACTGATGCAGCAGAGCCTTCACGAGGCCAACACCAAGATGGACGAGATGGTCGAGGCGGCCTATGCGACGCCGGGCTCCGAGACCAAGTTCCGTCCGTTCTGGGAGGAGTACAAGAACGGCACCGAGAAGGCGATCGAGGGTCTGCAGGGCGTCAGCGAGTTCATCAAGCAGGTCGCCGACGCGTTCGTCGACACCGACGACCAGACGTCCGGCGCCATCGGCTGACGTGGCCCCGTGTCCGGTCCCGCTCTCCGGTCGGAGGGCGGGACCGGACGGTGCTGACCGGAGAGGAGCAGCCGATGACCCGCATCAGCGTCCCCATCGAGGACTTGAACGAGACGGTCACGTCGCTTGAGGACATCGGGGAGCGGATCAACAACACCGCGCGGCTCAGCGACGTCGGGTCGAAGAGCGACGTGGGCGATTCGACGCTCGCCGAATCCCTCGCGTATTTCGACCACAAGTGGAGCGAGGGCCACGAGAAGGTGCAGGACAACGTGAAGGTCTTCTCCGAGAACACGAAGAAGATCGCCGATGCCTTCACGCAGACGGACGACGAGACCGTCAAGGCGCTGGACGAGTCGAAGAAGAGCTGACGAGAGCCGGAGGGCAGAGAGCCCCTTGGTGGAAGGGACACGCGTCATGACGCATCCGGTCACGGACCGGGATCCGGGGGCACCCGCGCACTACAAGCTGCGCTACCCCGGTTCGTGGTGGTACCTGGACCTCGACCCGAGCACCCGGGACGCGTCCATCCGCCGCCGGATCGAGCACCAGGCGAGGGGAGTTCCGCAGCTCTCCCGCGAGCGGCTCGACGGCCTGATCCGCACCACCCGGCACACGGCCCGCGAGGCCTACACCCGAGGGGCGCTCCAGGCGGCGGGCATGGTGGCGTTCCCCGGCGGGGACTCGATGCTCAGCGCCACCTCCGTCGTGGTGCGGATGCCCGTGCCGGAGGACCAGCCGGCGGACCTGGCCGAGGTGCTCTTCGGGGCGGGCATGCAGGCCGACGGCCCGCAGAGCGGCGGGTACCCGCCGCGCGAGGTGGAGCTGTTGGAGTTCGCCGAGGTCGGGCCGGTCGGGCGGATCGCCTCGATCGAGGACATCGACTACAAGGGCAAGCCGGTGCGCACGGCGCTGCTGCACACGCTGTTCCCGATCCCGGGCCGACGCGAGTACCTGGTGGTCTCCAGTTCCACGCCCAACGTGGAGCTCAAGGACCAGTTCTTCGAGGTGTTCGACGCGATCGCGGGGACGCTGCGCTTCGTGGAAGTAAAGAGCAAGGGCACGGCCGTGCCGGCCGCACAGGGCCCGCAGGGTATGGACGAGAACGGAAAGTGAGGGCGCGGCAATGGCGCGGCCAGCGGTGTCCGAGTGGGAGACGGTCTTCGGGTTCTCGGACGACCCGACGCCGGGCGATGCGGAGATGCTCACGACGCTCGCGGGCCGGTACCGGGCCGTCGCGGACGACGCGGACCAGGCACTCCCCATCGTCAGTGGCCTCAAGGGTCGCCAGATCGGCGAGGGCAAGGCCATGGACAAGCTCCGGGACAAGCTCGGGGACCTGGCCAACCAGGTGGAGAAGCTGCACAGTTCGTACGACAAGGCGGCCCGCGCGCTGAGTACGTACGCCGACCAGCTGGCGGACCACCAGCGCAAGGCGGACAACGCCATGGTCGACGGGCGGGACGCCAAGGAGCGGCTGCGGCGCGCCACCGACGCCGCCACCGCGGCGGGGTCCGTGATCAGCGGCCTGGACGCGGCGGACCCGCCGCCGCCGGACGACGAGGCGGCCCGGCGCAGCGCGCGGCAGGCCATGGAGAACGCCCGGCACGACCAGTCCTCGGCGCAAGGGGACGCCGACGCCGCCCAGCGGGACCTCGACGCCGCCCGGATGCTCGCCGAGGACGCGCAGGAGCTGCGCGAGTCGGACGCCTCGACGGCGGCCCGCGCGCTGGACGAGGCGTCGGGCGAGGCGGTCGGGGGCAAGAGCCTGTGGGACAAGATCAAGGACATCTTCAAGAAGGTGCTCGGCTTCATCAGCGCCGCCCTGGGGATCATCGCCATGCTCATCCCCGGGCTCCAGGGCCTCGGGCTCATCCTGACGATCGCCAGTCTGGTCACCGCGGCCATCCCCTTCATCATGAACATCGTCGACAGCATCCAGTCGGGCGAGTGGGACATCCTCGACATGGTCCTCAGCGGTCTGGGGCTGGTGCTCGGCGGCATCGGCCTCGTCAAGATCGCCAATTTGGGCGGGATCGCGAACACCCTCAAGACCGTGGGGAACGATCTCAAGACGATCCAGATCAACATCAAGAGCGTGGGCCCGACCCTCAAGGGGTTCGCCGGGTTCAAGGATCCGACGGCCTTCGTCGGAAACATCCTGTCGAAGTTCCCCAACGGGACGATGAAGGTCCCGGACGTGCTCAAGCAGCTGCCGGGCCTCAACAACATCTGGACCAAGACGGGGACGTGGTTCGACCAGAGCTCGAACCTCATCGGCGTGGCCGGGCTCGGCTGGGCGATCAACGGGGCCGTCCCCGGCGGTACGAAGGGCACGACCGTGCACGACCCCAGCTACGTGGACGGATCGACCTGATCCGGGCCGCGTCCCGGAATGCGTGAGGGCTCCCGCCCCGGCCGTCGCCGGGGTGGGAGCCCTCTGCCGTGGGCCTCAGCCGCCGGCCGGCGGGAGCACCGTCTCCGGGACCTGGACGGTGCGCAGCACGCCGTCGCCCAGGTGCAGGATCGCCCGGCCGGGGCGGGTCGCGCCCAGGCGGCTGCGGGGCACCTTGACGCCGATCAGTTCGCCGTCGCTCATGTTCTGCGGCTTCAGCAGCAGACCGCACCGGTTGCGGCGGGCCTCGGTGTGCCAGCCGGAGAACCCGGAGGAGAGCCGGTCGGTCTGCCCGGCGATCACCAGGCCCCGGCCGCTCTCGGCACCGGACTTGGCGATCGGCGTGAGGACCGGCTCGGCCTTCGACTTCAGCAGCAGGTCGGCGTCGTCCAGGAGCACCACGGCCCCCTGCGCCGAGGAGGCCAGCGCCTGCTCCAGCGCGGTGGGGTCGATGTCGGACTCGTCGAAGACCGCGAGGACCCCGGGCCGGCCGGCGAGTCGGCGCAACGGCGACCGGGCGGGCGCGCCGATGACGACGGGCGTCCCGACCGACAGCAGCGACAGGGCCAGCGTCGCCAGGACGGTGCTGCGGCCCGAGCGGGCGGGACCGGCGACGAGGAACGTCGGCGTGATGCCGAAGTCCGGTCCGAACGCGGTCAGTTCGTCGCCGCCGACGCCGGACAGCGCCCAGCGGGCGGAGGGCAGCGGCCGCGGCAGGTAGCGGACCGCCGCCTCCCAGGTGAGCCGGTCCGGCAGGGTGTCGACGCGGAACGGCCGGGTGGCGGCGGGCAGGTGGGCCACCCGCTGGCGGCAGTACTCGGCGATCTGCTGGAGCGCCGCGGCCTGCGCCTGGCCCTCCGGGTTGTCCGTGAGGAGCGCGATCTGCACCTCCGCCTTGTCGGCGGCGCGGAAGGCGCGGCCCGGCGGGATCTCGTCGGGGACGTTCCGCTGGGTGATGCCGATCATGCCGTACTCGGACTTCTCGTTGAGCTTCAGCACGAGCTTGTCCTCGGTGGAGCCGTTGACCCGGCTGGAGAACAGCGCCCGGTCGCCGGTCATCACCAGGTGGATGCCGACGCTCCCGCCGTCCCGGAGCAGGTTCAGCACGCCGGTCAGCAGGTTTCCGGCGTCGTACTCGCCGAGCTGCTTGTCGAAGACCTCCCACCGGTCGATGAACAGCACGATGTGCGGCGGCCGTTCGGCCTCCGGCAGGCTGCGGCGCAGCTCCGGCAGGTCGGCGCTGCCGTGGGCGGCGAGCAGTTCCTGCCGCCGGGCGAGCTCCGTCGTCAGCCGGGCGAGCAGCCGGGCCACCCGGTCGGGCTGGGTGCGCTGGGTGACGGCACCGCAGTGCGGCAGCCCCTCCATGGCCAGCAGGGCGCCGTTGCCGCAGTCGATGCCGTACATGTGCAGGCGGTCCGGGGAGTGGGCGTAGGCCAGGGTGCCGGCGATGGTGCGCAGCGTCTGCGACCTGCCCTGCCGGGGCGAGCCGATGACGTGCAGGTGCCCGAGCGTCGCCGGGTCGATCACCAGGGGGAGTCGGGCCTGTTGGGCTGGCAGGTCCAGCACGCCGTACGCGACGGGCGCGAGGTCGTAGTCCGAGGGCGGGGCCGGCGGCAGTTCACCGGTGACCAGCTGCTCGGGCAGCGGCGGCAGCCAGGGGCTGTGCTGCGCGGGGATGCCCATCTCCCGGTCCGCGTCCCGGATGGCGCGGACGAGTCCGGCGAGGTCGGTCTCCACCTCGGCGGGGGCGGCCGCGGCGCGGGGCCGCGGCGGCAGCGGTTCGCCGAGCCGTTCCCAGCCGACGGTCACCGCCCAGGGGGCCGGCAGCGAACTCGCCGCGGCACCGGGGCGGCGGCCGCCGACCCGACCGGACTGGAACGGCACCAGGGAGTTCTGGCCGAGGCGGACGTAGGCGCGGCCCGGCGTGCTCTGCGAGATCGACGCGGCCTCGGGGGAGTTGAGGACGTCCTGGCTCTCGCCGGAGTCCGTCACCCGCAGGGCGATCCGCAGATTGGTGTTGGCGCGGATCTCCGAGGAGACGACGCCGCTGGGGCGCTGCGTCGCCAGGATCAGGTGGATGCCGAGGCTGCGGCCCCGCTGCGCGATGTTGACCAGGCCCTTCACGAAGTCCGGCAGGTCGCGCACCATGGAGGCGAACTCGTCGATGACGATGAGCAGTCGGGGCATCGGCTCGTGGCCCGCCGGGTTGCGCTCCAGCAGGTCGACGTAGTCCTCGATGTCCTTGGCGCCGACCGCGGCGAGGATGTGCTCGCGCCGGGTGAGCTCCGCCGTCAGCGACACCAGGGCCCGCTCGACGAGGTGGGCGTCGAGGTCGGTGACCATGCCGACGGTGTGCGGCAGGTCCACGCAGTCCTTGAACGCGGAGCCGCCCTTGTAGTCGACGAGGACGAACGTCATCGCGTCCGGCCGGTTCGCCACCGCGAGCGAGGCGACCAGCGTCTGCAGCAGTTCGGACTTGCCGGAGCCGGTGGTGCCGGCGACCAGCCCGTGCGGGCCGTCGCGCTTGAGGTCCAGGAAGAACGGGCCGTCCAGGGAGACGCCGACGGCCGCCCGGGTCGAACGGCCCCCGGCCGCCCAGCGCGCCCGGATGCCGGCGGCCTGCGGCGGGTCGAGGGCGAGCACGTCGAGCAGCCGCGCGGCACCGGGCAGCACGGCGGCCTCCTCGTCGGCCCCGCCCGGGTCGCGCAGCGGGCCCATCGCGCGGGCCAGCGACCGGCACCAGTCCTGGGACACCGCGTCGGGCCGGATGCCCCCGACGGTGCCCCGACCGGAGCGTCCCACCCGCACGGTTCCGCCGGGCTCCTCGGCGACGACGGCCTGGCACTCCTCGGGCAGCAGCCGCTCCTCGGCGTCCAGGCAGACCGCGCGGACGCCGACGGCCGGTCCGTCGCGCAGGATCTGCGCCACGCCGGGCAGCGAACGCAGCCTGCGGGCGCCGTCGAGGACGACGAGGACGTCGGGGCCGGCGGACCGCTTCCGCCGGTCCTCCGCTCCGGCGCGCTCGGCGATCAGCGCGGTCAGTTCGGCGACCCGCCGGGCGCAGGTCTCCGTGCCGTAGCCGATGCTGGCCGGGGTGTCGCCGGACTTCTTGCGCACGTGCGGCAGCCAGCGCAGCCAGGACCAGCTGTCCCGGCCCGGGCCGCCGGTCGTCAGCAGGTGGATCTGGAGGTCGCGGGGGCTGTGCAGGACGGCGGCCTGGGCGACGGCCCACTGCGCGACAGCGCGGGCGACCGGGCCCTCGCCGGCGATCCCCAGCACGTCGTGCTGGCGCAGCGGAACGGTCACCGGGACGTCGTACGCGGTCCACGGGTCCTGGCGGCGGTGTTCGTCCTTGGTCGGGTCCTGGAGCACCACGTCGGAGGGCAGGTCGGCGGTCCCGATGCGCAGTTCCAGGAAGTCGGCGTCCGAGGTGCGGCGCTCCCACAGGCGGCGCCGGGGGCCGACGGCGGTCAGGACGACCTCGGCCGGGTCGGGGAAGCCGCGGCGCCGGGCGGTGCGTTCGGCCGCCAGGGCCTGCTGCGCGTCGCCCTCGATGCGGGCCTTCTTCTCCTCGTAGGCGGTGACCGCGTCCGAGTGGGACTGGCGTCCGCTGCGCCGGCTCACCAGGTAGTTGCCGAGGATGGCGACCGGGGAGAGCAGCCCGAACAGCAGCATCGACATGCGGCCGAAGACCAGCGCGCCGGCCACCGCCATCACCAGCGGGGCGAGCGCGGTGATCCACGGCAGCGGGCGGGCGGCGGGCGAGGCGGGCGGGGAGGGCAGCGTGAAGCGGGTGGCGTTCTCGGCCGGCCGCAGCCGCGGCGGCCGGTTGTAGTCCCAGCCGGCGCCGTCCTCCGAGGGCTGCACGGCCGCGTCCGGCCGCTGCGGCAGGGCGAGTTCGAGCAGGCAGCCGCCGACGAGGAGCTGCGCGCCGGCCTGCCAGGCGGTGGACTCGGCGAGGTCCTCGCGGTCCAGTTGCGGCGGGTCGCCGGCCGGCGCGGCCGCGTCCGGCGCCACCCGGCAGCGCCCTCCGGGGCCCACCGTCAAGATGGCGAACGGCCGGTCCGGCATGGCGCGCAGCACCTGGGCCATCCCGTCGTGCGCCAGGCCGATCCGGTACTCGCCGATGTCGAGGCGGTGCACCGCGCCCGCCGCGGTCCCGCCGACCGCACGGACCTCCACCAGCCCGTCCGGTTCGGCCGACGAGGTGCCCGCCGGGCGGCCCAGGCCGACGACGGCCGCGTGGTGCAGCGGCGAGTCCCGCAGCCGCAGGTCCGCGGGCAACAGGCGGTCGCCGGCGTACAGTCCGAGGCCCTCCGGGGGCCGGTGGACGCCGCCCGCCCCGGCCAGCGCCTCCGCGACGGCGCCCACGGGCGTGTCGGGGTCGGCGTCGAGGTGGACGTCGAACGCGTCACCGTCCCCCTCGACCACGGTCAACATCAACGACACGAAACGTCCTCCAGCCGGCGCGAATGGGGGGCCTCGGAAGCCGTGTTCGACGGCTCCGTGCCACTGACGTGAGCTACGGCGCCGGCCGGCGATTGGTTCACCCGGCGGGCTCGTGAACCATCCGGGGGCCGGCGCCGTAGTCGCCTTGGGAGGCACGGCGCCGCGACGCCGCCGCGGTGCCGCCCCGCTTTCGACCGTCCCGGCTCCGCCGCCGGGGCGTCCCGACAAGGAGTCAGAAGATGATCTGGTACGTCCTGGCCGCGGTGCTGGGGCTGGCGCTGATCGGGGCGGTGGCCGCGCTGATCGTCACCGAGTGGCGGTCCCGCCCGCCGAAGCCCGTCGCCGCCTCGGCCGCCGTCGTGGGACGGGAGGCGCTGGACGCGGTCAACGCGGGCCTGCGCCGGCTGACGGGCGAGTGCCTGCGCTCCGGCCGGTCGCTGCCCGACCTGTACGCCGTCGTCTACTCCGAGGAGCGGCTCGGACTGCTGCTGGCCGGCGCGGAGGAGACCGCCCCCGCGCCGTGGACCGCCGAGGAGGACGGCGAGCGCTGGACGGCCCCGCTCGACGCCCTGCACCGCCCCGGTCCGGAGGGCGAGCCGGCTCTGCCGTACGCGCTGACGGTGACGGTGGGGCTGGACGGCCCCGACCGGGTGCTGGTCGACCTCTCCCGGGCGACCGGACCGGTGTCCGTGACGGGCCCGGACGAGGAGGTGCACAGCCTCGTGCGGGCCGTCATCGCCGAGACGCTCTCCAGCCCGGTGGGCGCCCTCGCCGAGGTCACCCTGGTGGGATCCCTGGCAGGCGCGGGACTCGTGACCGGCGACGGGCCGCACAGCTCGCGGCTGCACACCGCGGCCACCTTGGAGGAGGCGTTCGCCCGGGCCGCTTCGGGGGCACCGGGACAGCCGCAGCCCGAAGCCTCCGACGTCACCCAGATCTTCCGGCTGATCGAGGGCAGCAGCCGGCTCGCCGTCCAGGGCGAGGCCCCGCACCTGTTCGTGGTGGACGCCTCGCAACTTCCGCGGCGGCAGGGGGCGTTGGACGCCCTGGGGCGCGGGGACGCGCTGCTGGTGGTCGGCGACGCGCCCGCGGGGTGGCGCTGGCGGGCCGGCGCCGGCGGCACGCTCGACACCGGACCGCTCGGCCTGGAGATCACCCGGCACGTGGGGCGTTTCGCGTGAGCCTCAGCCGGCTTCGCGCTCCTGGCCGTCCACGTGCAGTCCGCGGCTGTGCAGCGCCTCGCGCAGGGCGCGCGCGGCGTAGTGCGTCCGCGACTTGACGGTGCCCGGCGGAACGCCGAGGACCTGGGCCGTCTGGTTGACGCTGCGCCCCAGGTAGTGCACGTGCAGCAGGACCTCGCGCTGCGAAGGCCGCAGGTCGCGCAGCGCCTCGACGAGCACCTGGGAGGTCAGGACCTGGTCCACGTCGTCCGGGACCGTCAGGTGGGCGAGTTCCGGGTCACCGCTCTCCGGCGGCCTGGCCTGGCGGGCCCGGTGCCCGTCGATGACGAGGTTTCGCAGCACGGTGAACAGCCACGGCCGCACCGATTCCGCGGTCGGGTCGAGCTCCTCGGCGTGCCGCCAGGCGCGGATCGCGACCTCCTGGAGGACGTCCTCGGCACGGTGCCAGTCGCCCTCCAGGCGCCGTGCGGCGAACTGCAGTAACGCGCTGCCGTGGGAGTGGTAGAGGGCCCTGAGGAACTCGTCCGGGCGGGACTCCGGCGTGGCGGGGTCCGGTATGCGGTCTTCGGTCGAAGCGCTGGCCGACAAGGGCCTTTTCCTCTCCGGTCATCTGTGGGCGAGACGGGTCAGCCGGCTGCGGGAGGCCGGCGGGCACTGCCGCGAGCGGTCGTGCGTGCGCTCCGTGCGGTGTGTCCGCCGGCCTGCGTCGGCGGTGGGCCCGCCCCGGTGCCACGGTCAGTCCGGTTCGCGGGCCGACAGCGACTCGACCTCACGGGGCGTCAGTTCCCGGTCGTAGAGGTGCACGTCGGCGATGTCGCCCTGCCAGAAGTCGACCGTCTCCCCGTTGAACTTGGCGCGCCCGAGCACCACTTCACCGGTCGGGTCCACGCTGCTGGTGGCGATCCTGCTCCCCGCCAGTCGGCCGTCGACGTAGAGCTGCATGCGGTGGTCCTTCTGGCTGTACGTGCCCGTGAGGTGGTACCAGCGTCCGGCCTGCGGCTTCTCGGTCTTCTCCGCGACGGTGCGGGCGCCGGAGAAGCTGAACGCGAAGTTCTGGTCCTGCCCGGAGTACTGGAGGAAGAACGCGCTGATCTGGTCGCCGTCCTGGGACAGGGCGGTGTGGAAGCCGTTCATGTCGTCGGCGGTGAGCCGCACCCGTGCGGCGACCGAGTAGTCCTGGCCCTTGGTGTCGAGCCGGGTGCCGGTCTCGGCGTAGCCGCTGAGCCCGTCCAACTGCAGGGCACCGCCCGTGGGACCGTCGACCCACTGCGTGCGCCCGAGGACCTCCGTGTCGCGCTCCCCCGCCTTCGCGGTGCCGGACTGGTGCAGCGGCCACCACGCGACGCCGCGCAGCGCGCCGGGGTCGGCGCCCGGAGCGGACGCGACCGGCTTCGCCGCGGCCGGTTGGTCGCCGGCCCCCTGGCCGCGCACCAGTTGCACGACGACGAAGGCCAGCGCGACGGTCAGGACGGCGATCGCGGTGATGAGCGACCATCTGCGCTTCATGAATCTCCCCGAAACGTGCGGCGTACAGGTGTCACTCGTAGGTCACGCGTCCGCCCGGGGAGCGGTTCAAGGCCCACTTGCCTTGTGACAGGGTCGTTAAACAACAGGTAATGAGTGCCCCTAAATACACTGCCGTGCGGCGGAACGTGCTATGGCGCCCCAAATGGGCTGGCGCGAAGGCCCGTTGGGGCGCGCCGCCCCTCCCCTGCGCGACCCGCAACGGCAATTCCCCTCGCTTTCCGTGATCAACGGCACACGTACTGCCCGGTAACAAGGGGGGTGTGTCGGGCCTAGAGTGTGCGCCGGTGGCCGGCTCCGGGCCGGGGCGTTCGGCGCGAGGTGGAGGCAGGGTGCGTACTCCGAAGGACTTTTTCCGTCCGTTGGCCGTGGGGGCTCCGGAGCCGGTGCGGGAGGTGCCGTTCCGACCGTCACGGATGATCCACTTCTTCGATCCGGGCAATCCGCGGATGGCGGCGAAGGTGCCCGACATCGCGCCGGACGTCGACGTGCTGCTCGGCAACCTGGAGGACGCGGTCGCCGCGGACCGCAAGGAGGCGGCCCGGGCCGGGCTGGTGGAGATCGCCCGCGGGACCGACTTCGGCGAGACGCAGTTGTGGACGCGGATCAACAGCCTCGACTCGCCATGGGCGTTGGACGACCTGCTGACGCTGGTCACCGAGGTCGGCGACCGGCTCGACGTGATCATGGTGCCGAAGGTGGAGGGCGCCGAGGACATCCACTACGTCGACCGGCTGGTGGCGCAGTTGGAGGCGAAGGCCGGGGTGCGGCGGCCGATCCTGCTGCACGCCATCCTGGAGACGCCGCGCGGGGTCGCGAGCGTCGAGGAGATCGCCGGGGCCAGCCCGCGGATGCAGGGCATGTCGCTGGGGCCGGCGGACCTGGCGGCGAGCCGGCGGATGAAGACCACCCGGGTCGGCGGCGGGCACCCCGACTACCTGGTGCGCCAGGACCCGCAGCCGGGTGCGGCCGACGCGCCGCGCGCGGTGTTCCAGCAGGACCTGTGGCACTACACGATCGCGCGGATGGTGGACGCCTGCGCGGCGCACGGGATCCTGCCGTACTACGGGCCGTTCGGCGACATCAAGGACACCGTGGCGTGCGAGGACCAGTTCCGCAACGCGTTCCTCCTGGGCTGCGTGGGGGCCTGGAGCCTGCACCCGGTGCAGATCGGCATCGCGAAGAAGGTGTTCTCGCCGGCGCCGGCCGACGTCGCCTGGGCGCGCCGGGTCATCGCGGCGATGGGCGACGGGACCGGTGCGGTCATGATCGACGGGAAGATGCAGGACGACGCCACGGTCAAGCAGTGCCGGGTGGTGGTGGAGCTGGCCGACGCGCTGGTGACGCGCGATCCCGCACTGCGGGCGGCGTACGCGGCGGCGAGCGACGAGGGAACGGAGTAGGGGCCATGGCTGCGACGGACGAGGCGCAGGAGGGCGTGCGGGCGCGCCGGTCGGTGCTGTACATGCCGGGCGCCAACGCGCGGGCGCTTCAGAAGGCGGCGTCGCTGCCGGCGGACGGGCTGATCCTCGACCTGGAGGACGCGGTCGCCCCGGACGCCAAGGAGGCGGCCCGGGACCGGGTCGCGGCGGCGGTGGCCACCGGCGGGTACGGCCATCGGGAGGTCACGATCCGGGTCAACGGGCCGGGCACGCGGTGGTTCGCGGACGACCTGCGGGCCGCGGCGCAGGCCGGACCGGATGCGGTGGTGGTGCCGAAGGTGGAGTCGGCACGGACCGTGCACGAGGTGGAGCGGCAGCTGGAGGCGGCCGGCGCCCCGGACCGCACGGCGATCTGGGCGATGGTGGAGACCCCGCGGGCAATGTTGGACGCCCGCGCGGTGGCCGGTGCGAGCGAGCGGTTGACGGTGCTGGTGATGGGCACCAACGACCTCGCGAAGGAACTGCACGCCGCCCACGTGCCCGGCCGGGCACCGCTGTTGACGGGGCTGTCGCTGGCGCTGCTCGCGGCCCGTGAGGCGGGGAAGGCGATCCTGGACGGGGTGTTCAACGACGTCAAGGACCCGGCCGGGTTCGAGGCGGAGTGCGTCCAGGGGCGGCAGTTCGGGTTCGACGGGAAGACGTTGATCCACCCGTCGCAGATCGAGCCGTGCAACCGGGCGTTCGCGCCGGCCGAGGAGGAGGTGGCGCGGGCCCTGAGGATCATCGAGGCGTTCGAGGCCGCGGACCGCGAGGGCCGCGGGGTGGTCACCGTGGACGGCCGGATGGTGGAGAACCTCCACGTGGAGGAGGCGCGGCGGGTGCTGGCGCTGGCCGCGGCGGTGGCGGACGCCGGCCGGTAGCCGGACCGGCGGGGCCACCGGCGGCGCTACCGTAAGGGCCCCGGCGCACGCGCCGGGTGCAGGGTCAGCGCCGGCGCGGGGTCGGTGGTGAGGACGGCGGGGGCGAACCCGCGGGCGAGGCGGTCGAAGAGGGCGCCGAGCCAGCGGGCGTCCGCGGCGGAGGCGTGCCGCAGCCGCATCCGGTGGGCCTGGAAGGGGACGATCCGCAGTTCCCGCAGGCGTCCGGTGCCGGGCTCCAGCGTGGCGAGGTAGAGCGGGCGCAGGTCGTCGCGGTAGCGCTCGTAGCCGGTGATGCCTTCGTAGTCGTCGATGAAGTCGCCGCACCCGTGGAGGATGAGCTTGCCCGCGTACACCTCCACGGGGCGCGGATGGTGCGCGGAGTGGCCGTGGACGAGGTCCACGCCGGCGTCGACGAGGGCGTGCGCGCAGGCGGTCTGGGCGCGGGGGACGCCGTAGCCCCAGTTGGACCCCCAGTGCACCGAGACCAGGGTCAGGTCGCCGGTCCGCCTGCGGCTGCGGAGCAGGGCGGCCGCCGCGGCGGCGGTCGCCGGCGAGGGGCCGTCCGCCCAGTGCACGCCGCCGTGCCGGGCGGTCGCGGCCCAGGTGCGGGGGATGCCGCTGGACGGCATGCCGAGGGCGAGGACGAGCAACCGGTGCCCTCCGGGCAGGGGGACGATCGCGGGGCGGCGGGCCGCCTCGGCGTCGTCGCCGGCGCCCGCCGTGCGCAGCCCCTCGGCGGCCAGAGCCCGCAGGGTCTCCGTCAGTCCCTCGCGGCCGAAGTCCAGGACGTGGTTGTTGGCCAGGACGCAGACATCGGGGCGGGCGGCGGCCAGGCAGGGCAGGTTCGCCGGGTGCATCCGGTAGTGGATCTGCCGGCCGGGGGCGAAGGTGCCCCGCCGGGTGACGGAGGTCTCCAGGTTCAGCACGCGGGCGGCGGGCGCGGCGGCGTCGAGGGCGTCCAGGGCGGCGCCCCAGGGGTAGCGGACGTCGACGGGGCGGGGGACGGGGCCGTTGACGGCCTCGGCCAGGCCCACGTAGATCCGGGCGTCCTGGACGTACGGTTCGCGCAGTTCCGGGTCGCCGGGGCACGGCAGGATCTGATCGACCCCGCGGCCGAGCATCACGTCGCCGCAGAGTGCGAGGGTGACGGGATCAGCGGTCATCGGCACGCACCGGCTTCCTCCTCCCAGGTTAGGGGGCGGGCGGCAGGGCGGACGGGTGGCTCCGGAGCGGTGTTTCACGTGAAACGCGGCGCCGTGCCGTGGTGCGGCGGGTCCGGGCCCGCCCGGCGCCCCGCCGGGGCGGGCCGGGGCGAGGGCCGGGCCGCCTGGTGGCGGCCCGGCCCTCGGCCTCACCCCGCGCAGTACGCGTCCTGCGCGGGCCGCCGGCCGTCCCGCAGGTACCCGGTCACGGTCCGGTCCGCGCAGGCGTTCCCGTTCGCCAGGTAGACGCCGTGCCCGCCGTGGTCGACGGTCACCAGCCGGGCCCGCGCCCCGAGCGCCGCCCGCATCTTCAACGCCCCGACGTAGGGCGTCGCGGGGTCGCGGAGGTTCTGCACCATCAGCACGTTGGCGGGGCCCCGGTCGGTGATCCGGACCGGCGGGTCGGCCGGCCGGTCCGACCAGAACGCGCAGGGCGTGACGTTCGCCGGCATGCCGGCGGTGAGCGGGTGGCGCACCCGGTCGACGGCCACCGCCCGCCGGTAGGCGTCCGGATCCCGCGGCCACGCCACGTCGTTGCAGATCGTCGCGATCGTCACGGCGGCGTCCGCGTCGGGCAGCGGACCGGCCACGTCGGCCGGCAACTGCGGGGTCGCGGCGGGGTCCTGGGCCGCCTTGACCAGCGCGGCCAGCCGGGCGAAGGCGGTCTCGTCCCCGTAGAGCGCGGTCTGCATCGCCTGCCGCAGCCGGTTGCCGGTCAGCGGCGCCCCCGGCACGTTCGACGGCTTCGGCCGCCGGTCCAGCTCCGCGGCGACGGCGAGGAACAACGGCCTTACCTCGTCGGCTCGTTCGGCCAGCCGCAGCCCGTCCGCCGCCCGAGCCGGGTCCGCCGCCCAGGCCGCGAAGTCGGGGAACCGGTCGTCCGCCCCCTGCGCCATGTTCGCCAACCAGCCCCGCGCCACCCGCGTCGGATCGGGATCGCCGCTGCTGTCCAGCACCCACCGGTCGGTGCGGTCCGGGTGCGCCTGGGCGTACGCCGCCGCCACGTACGTCCCGTACGACACGGCCCAGGCGGACAGCTTCCGTTCGCCCAGCGCCGCGCGCAGCCGTTCGACGTCGCGCACCTCGTTCGCCGTGCTCATGCCGCGCACCAGCGCGCCGCCGTGGCGTGCGCAGGACCGCGCGATCCGGCGCGACCGGGCGGTGTTCTCCGCGATCCCGCCGTCCGGCGTCGGCCAGGACCGCAGCGTCACCAACTCCCGGTCGGCGGGGTCCAGTCCGCAGCCGCCCCTCGTGCTGCCGCCCACCCCGCGCGGATCGAAGCCGACCAGGTCGTACGCGCCCGCCAGCTGCCGTTGCAGCGCCGGGGCCCGCTGCGTCAGCCGGTCGACCCCGGAACCGCCCGGACCGCCCGGGACCACCAGCAGCGTGCCGCGCCGGGCGGCCGGCCGGTCGCTGCGCACCCGGCTCACCGCCAGCGAGACCTGCGGTCCCGTCGGGTCCCGGTAGTCCAGCGGCACCGGAAGGTCGGCGCACTGCTGCCCCGCCGGCCCGCCGGCGCGCTCGCAGGCCCGCCAGGCCAGCCGGGGTGCCGGCCCCCCGGCCTCGCCGCGCGCCCCGTCCACCGCCCGGGCGAACGGCGCGGCGACGCCCAGCGTCGCCGCGGTCAACGCGCCCGACAGCCCCAGCAGCAACGCCCTGCGGACCTTGATCCCCCTGCAACTCGTCATGTGTCAAGGTTCGTTGTCCCGTGCCCGGCGGCCCATCCGGCGGACCGCCCGCTCGTGGTGGGGTTTTCCCCCGGCCCGGGCGGCCGCGAGGGGGCGCGCGGCCGTTGGGCCACCCGGCTGAATATGGCCCGCGAGCGTTTGGCTCCCTGCGGGTTCTGAACACCGCGGACGGACAACCGCAGCACGATACGTCTGGCATCAGCAGGCCGATCGGGCAAGGAGAGCCGTGAAGAAACTAATGCAGACGGGGACCGTCGTCGGGGCGTGCGGACTGGTGTTGTTCGGCAGCGGCGTCGCACGGGCGCAGACCGATCCGGGAGACTCCCTGCTCTCCGCGGTGGCGGGCGCCGACGTCGGCACCGTCACCGGCATGATCTCCGGTGTGGTCTGCGACAACCGTCTCGCTGATTTCAATTACCAGTCGCCGGCGACCAAATCGCCGCACCCTTGCGTCAACGGCCCGGTCCACAGCGGGAACAGCAAGAACAGCAACAACTTCCTCAACCACGGAAACCCCGTGGACAGCGGGAACATCGAGACGGCCAGCGGCTCGACCAACAGCCTCAACACGGTCTACGGGGCTCAGAAGGACAGCAACAACAACATCTCCCGGATCCTCAAGGTCCTCCACTGAGCCGGACCACGCCGGCGAGCCCAAGCGGCCCGAGCGGCCCGAGCGGCCCGATAGCCGAAACGCGGTGCAGAACCCGTATTCCCGGTTCTGCACCGCGTGGTGGTCGCCGCCGACGGTCTACAGGTGCAGGCTGCCGGTGCCCTGCCCGATCTGCTGCATGTGGTTGGCACTGCCCGACGCGGTCCCCGTGCTGGTGGACCCGCTGTTGTTGGATCCGCTGCTGTTCACGGGGCTTCCGCTGTTGCTGGGATTCCCCGTCAGGTTGACGTTCCCGGCGTTCTTCGTGTTGCCGCTGTTGACGGAGCCGTTGATGCAGTAGCGCGCCCGCCCCTCGCACCGGAACCCGGCGAAGAACCGGACGAAGGTGTCGCCGCTCGCCCCGAACGGCCCGTCCCCTCCGGCCATCGCCGGCGACGCCCCGGCGCCCACCAGGAGCAGGCCGGAAAGGCCCACCATCACCCTCTTCATGCGGCGTGCTCTCTTCACAGTGCGATCCTGCCCCTCACGGTTGGAAATCCCCGGAGTCTTGCTACCGGCAGTGGGCAGTTCGACCAAGCCGGCAGAGCGGTCGATCCGCCCCGTTCACCCTGAACGACCACCGGATTCACCGTGTCGGCCCTCCACGGCGGAATTCCTCGCACCGGCGAATCCGCTCACGACCACCAAGGAGCGGGCCGCGCCGCCCCGGTCGGCGCGGAGCCGGTGCAGCGTCCGCAGGTCGGGTTCCCGGCCGACCAACCATGCGCGTACCGGAGCAAGTTGTCGGGGTCGCGGAACGGTGGGCGCGGCCTGGTGGTGGAGGCGGGCGCCGCCCTGGACGCCGCGGGCCTGCACGCGCTGCCCGTGGAGGTGCGCGGCGCCGTCGAGGACGTGCGCCGAAGCCGACCATGGCCGAAAGCAGCTCTTCCCACCCGCCCGATTCCGGAGTCGGCACGTCCGTAACCTCCTCCTCGCGATGCACTCGATTGTCACGGGCATATGCATTGTCAATGCCGCCGTGCTGGAACGCAGTTGACATCCCTCCCGGGCTTTTCCGTTCCCCGAACAAAGCCGTTCATCGTGAAGTCAGATTTGGACTTCAATCAATCCGATATGGCACTGGTCAGGCCATGCGTGTCATCCTCGATAAGCGGGACAGACCGGCGGGAGGGGGCGCTGGTGGAGATCGAAATTCGACTTTCCGGATCGGTCGAGGTGCGGGCGGCCGGCCGGCGCCGCGATCCCGGCCCCAGACAGACCCGCCTGGCGCTCGCCGCACTGGCCTGGGACGCGAGCCGCACCGTGAGCATGGACACGCTCGTGCACCGCATCTGGGACGACCACCCGCCGGCGAAGCCCCGGGCCGCCCTGTACGTGCACGTCACCCGCATCCGCAAGGCGTTGGAGATCGACGGGCAGCCGGCGCCCACGGTCCGCGCCGGGGCCAACTCCTACGTCATGGACGTCGATCCGGACCGCGTCGACCTGCGCCGCTACGTCAGCCTGGTCAACCAGGCACGCTCCCTGAAGGAGAGCAACAGCGCGGCCGACGCGCTCCAGCTGCTCGACCGCGCGGAGACCCTGTGGTGCGGCGAACCCCTGGCCGGCATCTCCGCCTACTGGGCCGGTGAACTGCGGTCCGCCGTAGGGGAGAAGAGCCTCGCCGCGGCGATGTTGCGGGCCGAGATCCTGCTCGAAGCCGGCCGGTTCGGGGAGGCGGTCCCGGTCCTGCTGCCGTTCGTCGCGGACCGCCCCGTCGACGAGGGGCTCGTCGAACGGCTCGCCCTCGCCCTGCACGGCTGCGGCCGCACCGCCGACGCCACCCGCCTCCTGCACCGCACCCAGCGCCGCATCGTGCACGACCTCGGCACCGACGCCAGCCCCCGGCTGGACCGCGTCCAACAGGGCATCCTCGCCTCGGCCCCCCTGGCCGCGCTCCTACCGGCCACCACGACCACCACCACGCCCCGCACCCCCGACGTCCCGGACAACCTGCCGGGCGACGTCCCGTGGGTCGGACGCCGCGCCGAACTCCGGCAGTTGGGCGCGGCGCTCTCCGAGGGCGGCGCCGCCCCGGTCGTCGCCCTCCAGGCGATCGGCGGCATGGGCGGCGTCGGCAAGACCTCGCTGGCCGTGCACGTCGCCCACCAGATGCGCCACCACTTCCCCGACGGCCGGCTCTACCTGAACCTGCGCGGCCACGCACCCGACCAGCCGCCCCTGGGCGTGGCCCACGCACTGACCATCCTGATCCGCATGCTGGGCACCGTCCCCGGGCCGTTGCCCCAGGACGAGGCCGAGTTGGCCGCGCTGTGGCGGAGCGCGGTGCGCAACCGCCGCATGGTGATGGTCCTCGACGACGCCGCCGGCCCCGCGCAGGTCCGCCCGCTGCTCCCCGGCGCCTCCCCCACGGTGGTGATCGTCACCAGCCGCCAGCGCCTCACCGGCCTGCCCGGCGTCCGCCCGCTCTCCCTCGACGTGCTGCCGCGCGAGGACGCGATCGCCCTCTTCGAGAACCGGCTGGGACCGCACGCCGCCCCCCACCGGGCGGACGTCGCGCACCTCGTCCGGCTCTGCGGCTATGTGCCCCTCGCCATCGAACTCATGGCGAGCCGGCTGCTGTCCCATCCCTCCTGGACCACCGCCGACCTGCTGCGCCTGCTCAACGACGCCGCCAGCCGACTCTCCGCCATCGACGACCACGAAGGGCGGCTGTCCACGGTCCTGGAGGTCTCGTACCGCACCCTGCCCCCGTTGGAACGGCTGGTCTTCCGACGGATCGGGCTGCACACCGGGAGCGAGTTCGGCGTCCCCGCCGCGACCGCGCTGACCGGACTCCCGCCCGACGTCACCGCCGGTGCACTCGAACGCCTGCTCGCGTACCACCTCGTCACCGAACCGTCCCCGCACCGCTTCCGGATGCACGACCTGCTGCGCGAGTACGCCCGCTCGCTGGTCGCCGACGCGGCCCCCGCCGCACTCGACGTCGACCCGCCGGACGAGGCCCGGCTGGCCCTGCGCCGCCTGACCGACCACTACCTGTACGTCGCGGACCGGGCGGACCGGCTGGCCTTCCCCTTCCGGGCCCGGGTGGCAGTGACCCCGGACGGCACGGTGCTCCCGACGGCGAACGGACCGCAACCGGCCACCGCCCACGACGCCGAGGAGTGGTTCATCACCGAGGGCGCCAACCTGCTGGCCGCCCTGGACCACGTGCGCACCCACGGGCCGGCCGGCCAACTGGCGCTGCTCACCCACGTCCTCGCCGGATTCCTGGACATGGAGGGGTACCTCGCCACGGCCGAACCCCTGCTGCGGCGCGCCCTCGCGCACTGGCAGTCCGCCGGCCACGCCGCGGCCCGGGCCCGCGCCCTCCTCGACCTCAGTACGGTGTGCGCGCACAGCGGTCAGTACGAGGAGGCGCACCGCACGGCGCGGGAGGCCCTCGACCTGGCCCGCACGCTGAAGGACCCGGGGCTGGAAGGCGAATGCCTCCACCAACTGACCATCCCCCTGTGGCACACCGGGCAATACGCACTGGCCCGCGACCTCCAGGAACTCTCACTGAATCTGCGACTGCAAACGTCGAACCAGTTACAGGTCGCGCGGAGCTACAACCTCCTGGGGATCTCCTATCTCCACTTGGACGAGAAGGAAAAGTCCCTCGCGTGCCTACGTCGAGCACTCTCGGGATTCACCGATGTCGGGGACCAGCGGGGCCGTTACCGTACCTTGAACAATATCGCCGAATTGCAGAAGCGGAACGGAAATTACGAATCCGCGGAAAACGCCTATCGGGAAGCCCTGGAGACCCACCGGGACATGGGCAGCCGAGGCGACCTCGCGACGCTCCAGGTGAACCTGGCGGGCATCCTCACCACCACCGGCAAGGCCCCCGAGGCACTCGGCCTGTACGAGACCGCCCTACCGACCCTGCGCAGCGTCGGCGACCAGCGCGGCGAGGCCATCGCCCTGAACGGCATCGGCAAGGCCCTGCAGGCGGTCGGCCGGATCGAGGAGGCGATCCCGCAACACGTGGCGGCCCTCTCGACCGCCCGCCGCATCGGCGCCACCGGCGAGGAGGCCACCGTCCTGTACGACCTCAGCTGCGCCGAACAACGGATCGGCTGCGTCCGGCAGGCCGCCGCCCACCTGGAGGAGAGCCTCACCATCTATCGACGCATCGGCGCACGCGCGGAGGAATCCCGTTCCGAACGAGCCCTGGACCGGCTGCGGCGCCACCGGGAGAGCCTCCCCGACGGATCGTGAACCAAAAGCGACAGACGGGATTAACGCGCGCTTTTTGCTGCACGCGGCGACGCCTCCACCGCGATTGGCATATGCCAGATGAATTTTACCGCCGCGGAAATTACACCTCTCCCAATAAAGGGAGCCGGGCCGATGTATAGGGATTTGCGCGAGCGAGCGATGATCCCTTAAATTGCGGAACCCGGGAAGCCCGCAAACGGGTTCTGCTTCCCATTCCCACAGGCGGCAAGCCGCTAATTCGGCCTGCCCGCGGCTCGACCCACCCCTCCAAGGAGAACTCCCCCATGGCACGTGTCGGCACCGTGATGACCGCACTCGCCGTCGTCGGCTTCGGCGTCGTCATCACCGACGTCTGCATGCCGTACCTCGTCCCGCACAAGCCGGTCCGGGCCGCCGCGGGCGCGTCGCCCGCGGCCGGGCTCACGTCAACCGCAGCCGCTGCCCCGGGTAAATCCGGTCCGGGCCGTTTCGTAGGCGCGCCCTGTTGAGGGCGTAGAGGTTGCTGGTGCCGCCGGGGGCGTCCGTGTGGTGGGCGATGTCGGAGAGGCAGTCGCCGGGACGGACGGTGTAGGTGCCGCGCCGGGGCGTCGTGCGGTGGGCCTCGGCGGAGGGGGGCGCGGGACCCCGGCTGGACGCGGCGCGGTCGCTGGTCGCGGCGCCCTGCACACCGCAGTTGGGCCAGGGGGAGAGGCCGCGGTCCTGGGCGATGCGCTCGCCGATGGCGATCTGCTCGGCGCGGCTGGCGAGGTCGGCGCGCGGGGCGTAGCGGCCGCCGCCGTAGGCGCGCCACGTGGACGGGGCGATCTGGAGGCCGCCGTGGTAGCCGTTGCCGGTGTTGGTGTGCCAGTTGCCGCTGCTCTCGCAGGCGGCGATCTGGTCCCAGTCGGTGCCCGAGGACGGTGGTGGCGCGGCGGCCGCGGGGTCCGCGGTGGCGACCGCGGCGCCCAGGAGTAACAGCACGGGGAGCAGGGCGCGCACGGCGGAGGGGATCGGTCCGGCGGTGCGGCCGGCGAGCGGCGACAACATGGCGTACTTCCTCCTGCATGCTCCAGCGGGGTCGCGGCATCGTGCTCGCCGCGACTGAGGGGCAGGCACCAGGTAACCCGCCGTCAGGTCGGGCGGCAGGTCTGGGTACGCCAGGGGAAGGGATTTTCACCCGTGCGGTCGCCAACCCGGGCCCTCCAGGCGCCGTTGGGCCACGGCGCCCCGGCGTCCGCCACCGTCGGTCCCCGGGTGCGCGCCCGCGCGCGTGGACATGCCGAGTCACGGGACGCGCGGCCACCACCACCCGACCGATTCCCCGTCATGACTTGGGAAGGGACACGGAATCCACCTATAGCGCAGGCAACTCGGATCAAGACATGACTGACAAATAACGCAATGTGACTGTCGCGACCGAGCCGCCGGTAGGACCCGGCGTACAGAGAAAGTGACAGTCGTCGCCCGGGGAAGTGCCTACCTGCGGACGATCCCTGCGCCCGGGCCGGGCGGGACGCTGGTGCGGTCAACCGGTTCCGCACCAGCGACGAGGACGTGGGAATTCATGAAGGGCATTGCGGTCGGCGTCATCCTGGCGGTCGTCGGCGTCATCCTGTGGCTCACCACCAAGGAGGTGCAGACGCCGGTGGTCTCGCTGCACAAGGTCGGCCTGGTGCTGGCGTTCGTGGGCGGCGCGGAGGCGCTGTTCGCCCTGTTCGGAGCGGGCAGGAAGGCCAAGAAATAGCGGCGGGGCATGCTCAACGGAGCGGTGGCGGAGGTCAGTTCCGCATTTCCAGGAGGTCGGACAGCCGTTCCCGGGCCCGGTCGGCGTGCCGGTACGCCTGGGCCCGCCGGAACAGCTCCGCGGCGTAACGGAGGTACCCGGCCGCCCGCTCCCGGTCGCCCAGCCGCGCGCAGGCTCCCGCGACCTCCGACAGCGCGGCGGCCTTCTCGTGGCACCGCCCGTCGTCGGGCAGGGCGGCGAGTTGTTCGCCGCGCTCGCGCACCCGGGCGTGGTCGCCCGCCGCCTCCGCGCAGACCGCCTCCGCGGTCGTCAACCAGAGTGGGAAGTCCGGCTCTTGGGCCACCGAGGCGACGACCAGCCCGCGCTCCACGATGGTCCGCGCGGCGGACCGCTCGCCACGGGCGAGCAGCAGCAGCGCATGGCGGCCGTTGACGGCCTCCCAGAGGCGGAAGCCGGCGGCGGGGGTGACCCGGCGGGCGGTCTCGGCCAGCAGCGCGGCGGCCCGGTCGGTCGCGCCGCGGTCCCACAGGTCCAGCGCCCGGTGGAGGGCGATGCCGGCGCGCGGGCCCGGCAGCCCGCCGTCGGTCGGCGGCTCCCCCAGGCCGGTCCCCGTCGCCCAATGGGCGCAGCCGCTCCAGTAGGCGCACCGGGTCAGCGCGTCCAGGAGCAACAGCGAGTGGAAAGCGCTCTCCGAGGGCGGGGCGACGGCCTCCTCCAGGGAGGCGGTGAGCGCGTACCGCAGTCCGTCCTGGACCCGGCCGGCCGACTCCAACAGGTCGGCCAGGGCGATCAGGGCGCGCACCCGGGTCTCCGCGTAGCCGGCGGGGCCGAGGCCGTCCAGCATCCGCAACAGGACGGCCGCGCCGTCGTCGGCCCGGCCCTGCGCGCCCAGTATTTCCGCGATGGCGAGTTGGGCCTCGGTGTACACGTCGTCCGGCCGGCCGACCGGTGAGGTGCCGGCCAGCGCGCGGAACGCCCGCAGCGCCCCTTCGGGATCGCCGCCCTCCCACTGGCGGCGGGCCGCGACCAGCCGGCCGACCAGGTCGAGCCGGCGGACCCGGCCGGCGGACTCCGCCCGTGGGGCGCCCCCGGAGATGTCCGCCATGCCGACGCCGAGCCGCCCGGCCAGGATCTTCAGGGCGCGGCCGCTGGGAATGCGCTTGCCGCGTTCGACGAGGGAGATGTAGCTGGCGGAGATGTCCGGTCCGGCGAGTTCGTGCTGGGTCATTCCCGCACTGACCCGGAGCTCTTTGATTCGCCGCCCGGTGTCCACCGGCTCAGGCATGCGACAAACCCTTCAGATTTCGAATGGCCCGGGACTTCGGCCGGGTACCCACGTCGTCGTCGAGTCGCAACGAATAGCGGGCACTTTACCAAGCAGTCAACAAGAAGTCGATACGGATTCGGCCCGCCCGCCGGCCGTTCCACACAAGCCAACCGACGTGCCACACACCTGTGTTGGCGTCCCGTTTTGTTGAGCGCGAGTTGCCGGGGAGGGGAGCCGGAGGCAGGAATGGACCCCCACCGCCGGAAAATACCGGCCAGCCGGTCGAATAAAAGGCAGAAGCTTCACCGCCCCGCCTTTCACCCGCCGACGCCACGGCCCTCTAGCCCGCAGTTCACCCGAAGACAACGCCCTCGATTACCTCTTATCGTCATACCCAGTCACGGATTTCAACCTCCGGATTCTGACAAAATGGACCGCCCAGGCAGGTGGCGGATAATCCGCGCATCGTCGCCGCCCAGGAGAGAACGAGGCGGCGAGCCGACGGTCGGCGTGACAAGAATTGACAAGGCGTCACGAGGAAGCCGGCCGGGCCGACGGCGGGCCGTCCACAGATCGCCCCGCGGCGTGGGCCCGTGGGTAGACTCGCCGTCACCGTCCGTTCCCCCAAGTCAACTGCGAGCGATTCCCTTGACGATCGAGCAGCCCGCCTTTGGACAACGAGTCCGGGAGATCCGGCGCGCTCAGGGGCTCTCCCAGGGGGACCTCGCCGGGACGGACCTCTCCCCCAGCTACGTCTCGCTGGTCGAGAACGGCCGCCGGATCCCCGGCACCAAGATCGTCCGTTCCCTGGCGGAGCGGCTGGGCACCACCGTCGAGGCGCTCAGCACCGTCCGCCGGCCGACCGACCGCCAGGTTCAACGCCTCGACCTGGTCGGCCGGTTGGTGGCGGCCCGGGCAAGCCAGTTGACCGGCGACTGGCCCGCGGCCCGGCGCCAACTGGAGGCCGTCCTCGCACATGCCGACGGGAGCGAGCAGGACCCGGTCCGCTGGGAAGCCCGCTGGGAACTGGCCACGGTCCTCGGCCGGTTCGACGACCCCGCCCCGCACGAGGTGGCACTGCGCCGGCTGCTCGACGATCCGATGACCCGCTCCGCGCCGGTGCTCTACGCCCGAATCGCCGTCGAACTGGCCCAGCTGCTGCGCACCGGTGGCCGGCTGTCCGACGCCGTCCGGGCGGCCGAGGACGCCGTCCGGGTCACCGCTGGGCTGGAGCCCGGCCGTCCGGAGCGGGCGCAGGCCCACATCGTGCTGTTGTCCGCGTGCGTGGACAGCGGCGAGTGGCGCCGCGCGGACGAGCTCGGCGCGCAGCTGCGCGCCGAGGTCGCACCGCTGCCCGCGGGCGAGGTGCGGGCCGGTGCGCTGTGGGCGGCGGCCGGTGCGCAGTACCTGGCCGGTGACACCGACGGCGCGCTGGCGCTCCTGGCCGAGGCCGAGACGCTGATCGCGTCGACGGACGGCGTCCGCCAGCGGTTCCGCCTGGCCCGCGCCCGGACCCTCCTGGCGCTCACCGCCGGCCCGTTGGACGAGGCGGACGCCTTACTGGCCCGCACCCGGCAGGCCGCGGCGCTGGTGGACACCGCATCGGCGCGGACCTGGCTGGCCGTGCTGGAGACGGTCGGCGCGCTGCGCCACGGCGACCCCGCGGGAGCCGCCGCCCAGGCCGCCGCGATCGACCCCGACATGGCCGGACTGTCCCCGCTGGACCGGGCACGCTGTCTGCTCCAGGTCGCCCGCGCGCACCGCGCCGGCGGGCGGGCCGCGGAGACCGAGGAGTTCTTCCAGGAGGCCGCCGCGGGATACGAACAGGCCGGTGCGTTCCGACTCGCCATGGAGTCCTGGCGGGAACTGAGCGCCGGCGCCCGCAACGCCGCAGAGCCGGATCCGCACGCGGTGATCCTGCCCTAGGTGTTCTGTCCGGCGCCCGTACGGTACCGCCCCGGCCCCCGCCGGAATCCCGGTCATGCCAAAGGGCCGCCCGGCGCGGGACGGCTGCTGCGTGACGGCATCCTGCGCGGAGGCGGTGGACGGCTCGCGCGCACCGGTCGACGCGGACGCCCGGCGTCCGGCGATCGCTCCCGACGGCTCGTCACGGACGCGTCGCGCGCGTCGTGGGCCGCCGCAGGCGGTGTGCCGGCCGGGCCGTGTGCTCTCCCCGAGAGCACTGCGCGCCGTGCCGGTCCCTGCGGCCGGTCGGTGAGGGTGCTGGCCGTCCCCGGTCAACGCCGGTGCCGTGCGGTGCGCTTCGTCATCGTGGGCCGGGCGACGGGACTCCGCTCACGGTGCACCGGGGTCGATCCCGGCCCTGGAAGCGGAACTGCCGTCTGCCGTCTGCCGTATGCCGTTTCACGTGAAACCACGGATGCCCGAAGCCTCGACTGCCCGGGGGCTGGAGGTCCGAAGCTGTCTGCGGCTTCCTGTCGGTTGCCACGGCGGCTTCTGCTGTCCGGCCTCACGTGGGGCGTTCATGGCTTCGTCACCGGTTCGTGTCCGGCCTCGTGCCCTCGACGTCGCACGCAACGTCACGTCACGTCAAAGTGTGTGGGTACTGCGGTGGAGGGTGCTCGTGGAGCTGGGTTCGGCCCTCTTGCCGAGCCTGGCGTCCGACGTGGCAACGGGCCTGGTGTCGGGCCTGTGGTGGGTCCGCTCGTGGGCTCCGCCATCGGATCCGGCGGTGCGTACGGTCACGCCGGACGGGACGTCCGGGGGGCTGCTCGGGGTGGTGCCCGGTGCGTTCGGCAGCGTGCTGCGGGTGCTGCTGCCGGCTGTGGGCGCCGCTCGGTGGTGCCGGTCCTGCCGCGGGGGTTGCCGCCAGGGAGCGCACCGGACTGCGGTGCGTCGGGTTGCCGGGGCGCATGCGCGGTTGGACTCACACGGCATGGGCGGTGCTGCGCTCGCGGCGGCGGGCGGCCGGGATGGCCGGGGCGGCGGCAGCGCTGTCGAGGTGCGCGGGGTCACCGAACGGGCCCGTGGACAACGGCAGGGCGCCGGCGGTGCGGCGGACGCGGGAGGTGGGGGAGGCCCCGTGCGCCTCGGCGCGGATGCGCTGCTTGATGGTCGGCGGCAGCGTCGGCAGCGGGTCCCGGCGGCGGACCGACGACGCCTCGCCGTACCGGGGGGCGGTGCGCGCGGCGGGCACGAAGGGCTTGACGGGGTCCGCGGCAGGCGTCAACGGACCTGGATCGGGGTCCGGTTCGGCGCCGTGCAGCGCTTCGGGGCGGGCCGTGCCCGGGGCGGTGCTGCCCAGGGTCCGCTCGTGGAGTGCGGCCTCCCGGCGGGCCGCGGACGCGGCGGCGGAGACCCCCAGTGACGCGAGCAGCTTGCCCAGCATCGCCAGGCACACCGCCCAGAACCTCATGACCTTGGTCGCAGCCATGGTCCCTCTCTTTCGGTCGGGATCCCGGGGAGGGATCCACAGGGTTCTTCCTGTTGCGTTTTCTTATGATGAGTACGCAATGGGAGGATTCACGGACCCACGCCCCCGGATCGGCGTTCTTCCGATGAACACCACCCGTCCGCAGTAGTCGCCCCCGGAAAACCCCAGGCAGCAGAGGGATCGGAGGGCGACGGAGCGGCCGGTTCGCGGCGGTGCGGGGGCCGCGGGGCGAGGCCGCGGGATGCGCGCTCCGGATTCCCGCGGTATGCCGGAGACCGACGGCCACGCTCCGCGCGCGGCCGCCGCGTTCCCTGGGGTGATGCGGGCTCGGCCAGGTGATGCGGTGTCAGGCCGGGGTCGGCACGCCGGCCCGCGCCGTCTCCGCCAGCATCCGGAGCGCGTCGGGCTCGGGGGTCGCGGGCGCCAGGATCAGCAGGTCCCAGCGGCCGTGGCCGGCCGCGACCAGGCAGACGGTGTCCGGGCCGGGGCGGTTGGTGGTGTGGCGCAGCCGGACGACGTGACCGGCGACGAGGATCCGGCCGGGCAGCGCGGACCAGCCGGCACCGTTCACCGTGGCGTGCGTGATCCGCGGCCAGTCGAAGGGCAACGCGGCCAGCAACTCGGGGAGTTCGGTGAGCAGGTCCGTGGAGTGCGGCCACCACACGCCGTCGATCCGCCGGGTCACCTCCCCGTGCGGGGCGATGGCCAGTCGGGCGACCGGCGGCGGTGCGTGGCGCTGCGGGGGGCGGGGGTGCGGGGAGCGGCCCTCGGGGGCGGTGGTCATACGTCGCTCCTGACGCGACGGATGGCGACCGCGGCGGCCGCGATCGCCGGGGACGGGAGGGGCCGGGCGAAGCCTGTCGTCGAGGGACGGCGGTCGGGCGACGGGCGGGCGGATCCGGCGGCGGGCGTCACCGGTCGTCGCCCGGCTCCCGGGAAGGCGGCGGGCCCGTCGGGTGCGCCCCGGGGCCGGCGCCGTGCGGGTGCTTGTGCAGCCGCTGCTGGAACGATTCCTTCAGGTGCGCGTACCGGTGCGGGGTGGGCCGACCGACCGTCTGGGCGTTGACCCGGATCAGGAACAGCACGCCCAACGCGATCAGGGCCAGCAGCACGAGCACGGACAAGAAGGTCTGCATGGCGCTCACCCGCAGGGTCCCGGGCACTCACGACGCGAGCATCCGGGACATCGTCGGAAACTCTTCGCTTTGCACTGGCTTCTCCACCGTACTCCGCACAGTGGGGGCATATCGCACCAAAGTTGGCCATGACGACCGGGGGCGGCATCCGCACACCTTCTACAGGGCTGTAGATTTTACTTACGCATGACCAAACGCATGCGTGAAGCATGCCCAGGGCCCGCCCTCCGCATGCTCGCGTCACGACCAGCCGAGGAGATTCACATGGCGCTCTGGGACCGGATCCGAGAGTCCGCGCAGACGATGCAGAGCCAGCTCGTCGCCAAGAAGAACGACCTCAAGAGCGGCGCCTTCCGCGACGCCAGCATGGCGATGTGCGCCCTGGTGGCCGCCGCGGACGGGGTCGTCGACCCGTCGGAGCGCCGGCGGGTGGCGCAGCTGATCGCCACCAACGAGGCGCTGCAGAACTTCCCCGCCGAGGACCTGCGGCTCCGCTTCGAGGGCTGCCTGGACAAGCTCGCCGCCGACTTCGACTTCGGCAAGGTCGCGCTGATGCAGGAGATAGGGAAGGTGAAGAAGAAGCCGGTGGAGGCGCGGGCGGTGGTCCAGATCGGCATCGTCATCGGCGGTGCCGACGGCGACTTCGACCCGACCGAGCGCGCGGTCGTGCGCGAGGTGTGCTTCGCGCTGGGGATCCCCCCGGCCGAGTTCGACGTCTGACCACGACGGGAGCGGGGGCCGGCGCGCCCCCGCTCCCGTGCCGTGCGACGGACCTCGTCCGCGTCGTGGGGCCGGTGCGCCCGGCTCAGACGTTGACGCCGAAGTCCGCCACGATCCCCGCCAGCCCGGACGCGTAACCCTGGCCCACCGCGCGGAACTTCCACTCCGCGCCGTGCCGGTAGAGCTCGCCGAAGACCATCGCGGTCTCGGTCGAGGCGTCCTCGGTCAGGTCGTAGCGGGCCAGTTCGGCGCCGCCCTGCTGGTTGACGACGCGGATGTAGGCGTTGCGCACCTGGCCGAAGTTCTGGCCGCGGCCCTCGGCGTCGTGGATGGAGACCGGGAAGACGATCTTCGTGACCTCGGCCGGCACGCCGTCCAGCGCGACGTTGAGGGTCTCGTCGTCGCCGTCGCCCGCACCGGTGAGGTTGTCGCCGGTGTGCTGCACCGAGCCGTCCGGGCTGGTGAGGTTGTTGTAGAAGACGAAGTGCCGGTCGGAGACGACCTTCCCGGCGTCGGTGCAGAGCAGCGCGCTGGCGTCGAGGTCGTAGTCGGCGCCGGTGGTCGTCCGCACGTCCCAGCCGAGACCGACCGAGACCGCGGTCAGGCCGGGTGCTTCCTTCGACAGCGAGACGTTGCCGCCCTTGGCGAGCGAGACTCCCATGGCTTCCCTCCAGGTGGTGGCCGGTGCCGGTTGCCGTGACCGGTTCCCGGTTGTGAACTAGGACCTGGCGGAAAAACTACAGGAGTGTAGAAGTAAGCGCGGCCGGGAGCGACGCCCGCGGGTGCGAACCCTTGGACGGGCCGGATGGCGGGGCCTCGGCCGCCGTAAAATGCCCCGGCGTCCCAGCCCGCGGGACGCCCGGCGCGACGGGAGGCGACGACATGGGCGGAACACCCTTCGGCAAGGCCCTCGGCGGCAACGGACGGGACCGGGCCCGGCGCGGACAGGGCCAGTTGGAGGCGCAGGTGCTGGCCGCGCTGCACCACGCGCCCGGACCGGCCACCGCCGCCTGGGTCCAGGAGCGGCTCGGCGACGACCTCGCCTACACGACCGTGATGACGATCCTGTCCCGGCTGCACGCCAAGGGGGCGGTCACCCGCGAACGGTCCGGCCGGGCCTACCTGTGGACCCCCGCGGCCGACGAGGCCGGGCTCGCGGCGCTGCGGATGCGCCGTGTCCTGGACGGCGAACCGGACCGGGACGCCGTGCTGACCAGCTTCGTCTCGGCGCTCTCGGCGCACGACGAGGAGGTGCTGCGCAGCCTCCTGGCCCGCGCCGAGGACGACGGCCGGGCTCCCGGTCCCGCCCCGGGGCCGGGCCGCGCGGGCCGCTCGGACGAAGCCCGTGGGGGGTGACCGGTGGGCGTCTTCGTCTTCCTGCCGCTCGTCCTGCCGCTGACCGCGCTGCCGATCGCCCGGCTCGCGGAGCAGCACCTGCACCCGCGGGTGACCACGCGGCTGCTGACCCTGCTGGCCGTGGTCCTCGGGGTGTGCAGCACGCTCTGCCTGGGCCTCCTGGTGGTCGTCGGGACCGCCCAACTGCCCGGCAACCCGCTGCCGGACGGCTGGTCGGACCCGGAGGTGCGGGCCGCCGTGCCGTTCGCCGAGGTGGCCGGCATCGCGGCGATCTTCGCGTTGACCGCCGCCCTCACCGTGTGCGGCGCCGCCCTGCGCCGGGACCTCCGCATCCGGCTCCGGGCCCACCGCGCGCTCGGCGTCCTGCCGGTCGGCGCCGATCCCGCGGTGCTGCCGGACGACGATCCGTACGCCTACGCCGTGCCCGGCACCCCCGCACGACCGGGGCGGCCGGCCCGGGCCGGCCGGATCGCGGTGTCCCGGGGCATGCTGCGGAGTTTGGACGAGGACGAGCGGTGCGCCCTCTTCGCCCACGAGCGGGCGCACCTGAACTGCCGCCACCACCGCTACCTGCTCGCCGTCCGACTGGCCGGGTGCGTCAACCCGCTGCTGCTGCCGCTGCGTTCCGCGGTCGCGTTCAGTGCCGAGCGCTGGGCGGACGAGGAGGCGGCCCGGGCGGTCGGCGACCGGCGGCTGACCGCCCGCGCGGTGGGGAAGGCCGCGCTGATCTCGCGGCCCGCGCCGTACCCGGTGGCGGTGCAGTTCGCCGCGCCCGAACCCGGGCCGGTGCCGCGGCGGGTGGCGGCGCTGCTCGGCCCGGTGCCCTCGGCCCGCACCTGGCCGCCGGCGCTGACCCCGGCGGGGCTGGCCGCGCTGGTCGCCGCGGCCGGCACGGCGGCGTCCGCACTGTCCGCGCTGAACGCGTCGGTAGCTCTGTTCCTCGTTCTGAAGGCAGCAACGCCGTGGTGAGTGCACACTGATGCCGGACTCTCCAGCACGCCACGCGACGGACACCTCTTTGTGACCCGGAGCACACCAACCGACTTCTACAGCGTTGTAGAAGTTGCCGGTAGGGTTGCGGCTGACATGCGCAACGGGCGCTGCCGGAGGGGGAGATGGCGACGAGGTGCGGACCCCTGACCTGGGACAGCCCGCCTCCAGAGGCGGAAGTGCGATGGGTCTATCAACCGGTCGAGGTCCAATACCCCGACGGCGCCTGGGAATTGGGCCGGATCAGCGCCTGGTGGACGGACGGGGCGGGCGAGACGTGGTGCCTGCTGCGCACCGTGCCGCACGGCAGCCGTCCCCAATGGCTCCGCTACGACCCGGAATCCGTGCGGTTGCTGCCCACCGAGGGCATCTGACGCACCGGTACGGGCCACCGCCCCGAGGCCCCCGGCCGGCACCGCCACCCGTCACCGACGGCGCGCCCACCCCCGCGTCCGCACACCTGCGCACTCGGCAAGACCAGCTCCAGAAGGACCAGAAGGGCCATCGGCGTGCATGACAGGACGACGCACAGGCAGGGGGCCCGGCGGGGCAACGGAAGCGGCCGGGGTTCGGCGGCGGACGACGGCGACCGCGGCGCGGGCGGCGGCCGCGCCGAACGGCGGCGGACCGGCTCCGGACGACGGGCCGGCGGCGGCTCCCGCAAGGGCGGGAAGACCAGGATGACCCGGCGCGGCCGGATCGTGGCGTGGACCGGCGGGGTGCTCGGGGTGCTCCTGCTCGGCACGGCCGGGGTCGGCGTGTGGGCGTACCAGCACCTGGACGGCAACATCCACGGCGCGGACGTGAACAGCGAGCTGGGCGGCGACCGGCCGGTCAACCTCAGCCCCGGCTCCAAGAACATCCTGGTCGTCGGCTCCGACAGCCGGGCGGGCACCGGCGGGGAGTACGGCAGCGGGCTGACCACCATGCAGTCGGACACCCTGATGGTGCTGCACATCTCCGCCGACCATAAGTGGGCCACCGCGGTGTCCTTCCCGCGCGACTCCTGGGTGGAGATCCCGGCGTGCGACAAGGGCGGCGGTTCGCAGTCCTCCCCGCACCACTTCAAGATCAACGAGGCGTACACCCTCGGCGGGCTCAGCGGCGACGTCGAAAAGGCCGCGGCGTGCAGCATCAAGACCGTCGAGAAGAACACCGGCCTGCGCATCGACCACTTCGTCTCGGTCGACTTCCAGGGCTTCAAGGGCATGGTCAACGCGCTGGGCGGCATCGAGGTCTGCCCCAAGCAGGCCATCCACGACAAGAAGGCCCACCTCGACATGGAGGCCGGCTGCCAGAACGTCACCGACGAGAAGGCGCTCGGCTACGTCCGCACCCGCTACAGCGTCGGCGACGGCTCCGACCTCGGCCGGATCGGCCGCCAGCAGGAGTTCATGAAGGCGATCGCGGCCAAGGCGCAGTCCAAGCTGACCAGCCCGACCGACCTCTACGGCTTCCTGGACTCCGCCACCAAGTCCCTCACCACCGACAAGGACCTGGCCGGGATCAAGCCGCTGTACGACCTCGCCTCCACGGTCAAGGACATCCCCACCGACCGCCTCACCTTCCTCACCGTCCCCACCTATCCGCGCGAGGCGGACGTCCCCACCGACAAGGCCAACGTCATCTGGCAGTACCCGCAGGCCGGCGAGTTGTTCGCGGACCTCGCCCACGACCGGGAGGTCGGCGCCGCCGGGAAGAAGAAGTTCGCCGAGGCCGAGAAGAACCCGGTGACGGCGCGCTCGGTCCGGGTGCGGGTGCTCAACGGCACCGTCACCCCGGGCCTCGCCGGAGACGCCGCCCAGAAGCTGCGCCAGCTCGGCTTCACCATCGTCTTCACCGACAACGGCGAGCGCTCCGACAAGTCCACCATCAGCTACCCGCCCGGCATGAAGACCCAGGCCCAGGTGCTCGCCTCGCGGCTGCCCGGCACCACCATCGCGGAGTCGGCACAGGCGGCACCGGGGGTGGTGACGCTCACCGTCGGCGCGAACTTCTCCGCGAAGGACAGCTGACGACGGGGACGACCGACGCCCGGCACCCGGGGGACCGGCCGCCGCGGGAACGGCTTCGCGCACGGGTGCGCGGGCGGACCGCGACCGGTCCGCCCGGGGCCGGGCGCACGGGGCCCGTCAGGCGTGCAGGCGCTCGACGGGGCGGGCGGTGTGCACCTCGATGTCGTGCGCGGCGCGGCTGAGCAACTGGTGACTCAGGTCGGACAGCGCCCGCGCCGTCGCCAGCTCGTCCCCGATGGCCGGGACGTTCTCGTCCGCCGGGTTGCACCGGGCGGATCCCTCGCCGATGAGCTGCCCGCCGTCCTTGCCACGTAGCCGGGCCTCGGCCCGTACCTCACTGCCGGATTCGACGATGTCGATCTCCGCGTGCCACGCCTTCGTGTTCGTACCCTTGCCCGTGCCGGTCACCGGAAGCCTCCTTATGCCGCAGCGGAACAGCCCCCACACCCAGCGTCGCACCGGCGCCCGGCGGTCGCACCCGGAGGTCTGCCCCCGCCGTGGCCCGGGGGACAGCCCCATGGTCCAACGGGCGGGAAGTGCCTAGGGTCGGTGGCAGGGGGCCCGGTGCCGGCGGCCGGCAGGCCGTGGCGCGGGCCCGGACCACAGAGGCGACGGGCCGACCCGGAGCCGTGAACGGACCGGATTCCGGGGGGACTTCATGCGCAGGTACGTCCGCTTCACCGGGGCCGCGGCACTCGCCGCGGCCGGGGCACTGGCGCTCGGCGCGTGCGGCCTCGTGGTCGGCGAGACCTTCTCCGACGACGCCACGGTGGCGCAGAAGATCACGGCGGTGCGGGTGGACACCTCCGACGGCGGCGTGACGGTGCACGGCGGCACGGGCGGGAGCACGGCCGGCGTGCACCGCAAGGTCACCTACCGGGGCGACCGGCCGCAGGGGCCGACGTACCGGGTCGAGGGCGGCACCCTGGTGCTCGGCGGCTGCGGCGAGCACTGCTCGGTGACGTACACGGTCGACCTGCCCGGCACGGTGCCGGTGACCGGCGGGACCTCCAACGGCGCGCTCAACCTGTCCAAGGTGGCCGCGGTGCGGGTGACCACCAGCAACGGCGCGATCGACCTGGACGGGGTGTCCGGCGCGGTGGACGTCCGCACCACCGACGGCGCGATCACCGGAAAGGGCCTGGCGGGCACCGGCATCAAGGCCGAGACCTCCAACGGCGAGGTCACGCTCACCGCGACGAAAGCGCAGGACGTCCGGGCGAAGACCTCCAACGGCGCGGTGTCGGTGACCGTACCGGACGCCCCGTTCCAGGTGTCCGCGCAGACCTCCAACGGCGCGAAGCGGATCGCGGTGCGCAACGACCCGGCGGGCCGCTACCGGCTCGATCTGACCACCAGCAACGGGGAGATCCACGCCGGGACGGCCAAGGGCTGAAGGCCCACCGGCCGGCGTCCACGGCGGCGGAACCACCACGTCGGAAAGGCGCCGGACCGTCGGGCCGGCGGCTGCTGGACTGAGAGCACCGCAACCGGTCGCCTCTCAGGACGGACACCATGACGACCACCGGCAGCTCCCACACCGCCCCCGCCCGACGCCCGCACCGGACCACGGCCGCACCGGACTCCGGGAGCCCGGCACGCCCGGCGCCGGCCGGTCGGGCGCCGCTCAAGGGCCGGCTCGCCGTGCTGGCGGTGACCCTCGGCATCTTCACCATCGTCACCACCGAGATCCTGCCGATCGGCCTGCTGACCCGGATCGGGGCGGACTTCGGCGTCTCCGACGGCACCGCGGGGCTGATGATGACGCTTCCCGGGTTCCTCGCCGCCTGCGCGGCGCCGACGGTGACGGTGGCGACCGCCCGGTTCGACCGGCGGCTGATGCTCTGTGGCCTCGTCGCCCTGCTGGCCCTGGCGAACTTCACGGCCGCGGCCGCTCCGGCCTACTGGCTGGTGCTGCTGTCCCGGGTCCTGGTCGGCGTGGTCATCGGCGGGTTCTGGTCGATCGGGGTCGGGCTCGCCGAGCGGCTGGTACCGGCGGCGTCGGCGGGCCGGGCCACCGCCGTGATCTTCTCCGCGGTGCCGCTGGGCTCGGTGATCGGGGTGCCCGCCGGAACCTTCCTCGGCGATCTGGCCGGCTGGCGGACCGCCTGCGCCGCGGTCGGCGGACTGGCGGTGGGGGTGTGGGTGTTGACCGCCCTGGTGCTGCCACCGCTGCCGGCGGTGCGGGCCACCAGTCCGGCGTTGCTGCGCGCCACGCTGCGCGGGGTGCACACCCGGTTCGCGCTGCTGATGACGTTCCTGGTCGTGCTGGCGCACTTCGGCGCGTACACCTACGTGACGCCGTTCCTGGAACGGACCACGCATCTGGCCACCGCCGCGACGGTGACGCTGTTCCTGCTGGTCTACGGCGTCGCCGGGGTCGTGGGGAACTTCGCCGGCGGTGCCGTGGTGGCCCGGCGTCCGCGCGCCGTCTTCGGGACCGCGGCCGCGCTCCTGGCCCTGGCCACGCTGCTGCTACCGGTCCTCGGTCGGGAACCGGTCGGTGCGCTGGCCCTGCTGGTGGTCTGGGGCGTCGCGTACGGCGCGGTGCCGGTCGCCTCGCAGACCTGGTTCGCCAAGGCGGCGCCCGGGGCGCCCGAGGCGGCCTCGGTGCTGTTCACCGCGTCGTTCCAGGCGACGCTGTCGCTCGGCGCGCTGGCCGGCGGGATGGTGGTGGACCGCACGTCCCCCGCGGTGGTGATGGTGCTGGGCGGGGCGACCGCGGTCCTGGTGGCCCTGGTCGCGTGGCTGCACTTCGCCAAGCGGCCTGCGTGGCCGGTGGGTTGAGGGGAGGGCCTCCGCGGAGCGGAGGGAGGCCGGGGCGGTGTTTCACGTGAAACACCGCCCCTCCGTCACGCCCCCGAGCCGTCAGTCCTCGCCCTCCAGCTCGCCCTCGGTCTCCAGGAACGCCTCGCGCAGCGCCGCCAGCGTCTCCGCGTCCGGCTTCTCCCACATGCCGCGGGACTCGGCCTCCAGGAGGCGCTCGGCGATTCCGTGCAGCGCCCAGGGGTTCGCCTCCTGGAGGAACGCGCGGTTCTCCGGGTCCAGGACGTAGGTCTGGGCGAGCTTGTCGTACATCCAGTCGGCGACGACCCCGGTCGTGGCGTCGTAGCCGAACAAGTAGTCCACGGTGGCGGCGAGTTCGAAGGCGCCCTTGTAGCCGTGGCGGCGCATCGCCTCGATCCAGCGGGGGTTGACGACCCGGGCCCGGAAGACCCGGGAGGTCTCCTCCACCAGCGTCCTGGTGCGGACCGTCTCGGGGCGGGTCGAGTCGCCGATGTACGCCTCGGGCGCCTTGCCCTTGAGCGCCTTGACGGTGGCGACCATTCCGCCGTGGTACTGGAAGTAGTCGTCGGAGTCGGCGATGTCGTGCTCGCGGGTGTCGGTGTTCTTGGCGGCCACCGCGATGCGCTTGTACGCCGTCTCCATCTCCTCCCGGGCCGGACGGCCCTCCAGCCCGCGCCCGTAGGCGTAGCCGCCCCAGACGGTGTAGACCTCGGCGAGGTCGGCGTCGGTGCGCCAGTCGCGGGAGTCGATGAGTTGGAGCAGGCCCGCGCCGTACGTGCCGGGACGGGAGCCGAAGATCCGGGTGGTGGCCCGGCGTTCGTCGCCGTGTGCGGCGAGGTCCGCCTGGGCGTGGGCCCGGACGAAGTTGCGGTCGGCGGGCTCGTCGAGGCCGGCGGCGAGCCGCACCGCATCGTCGAGCAGGCCGATGACGTGCGGGAACGCGTCCCGGAAGAAACCGCTGATGCGCAGGGTGACGTCGATCCGGGGGCGGCCCAGCTCGCCGAGTTCGACGGCCTCCAGACCGGTGACCCGGCGCGAGGCGTCGTCCCAGACGGGGCGGACACCCAGCAGCGCGAGCGCCTCCGCCACATCGTCGCCGGACGTGCGCATCGCGCTGGTGCCCCACAGGGACAGGCCGACCGACTCCGGCCAGTCACCGTTGTCCTCGCGGTAGCGGGTCAGCAGCGAGTCGGCGAGCGCCTGCCCGGTCTCCCAGGCCAGCCGCGACGGGACGGCCTTGGGGTCGACGGAGTAGAAGTTGCGGCCGGTCGGCAGGACGTTGACCAGGCCGCGCAGCGGCGAGCCGGACGGACCGGCCGGAACGAACCCGCCGTTCAGGGCGTGCACCGCGTGGTCGACCTCGGCCGTGGTGCCGGCCAGTCGCGGGACGACCTGCCGGGCCGCGAAGTCGAGGACGTCCGCGACCGCGGTCGGGTGCCCCTCGGCGACCCGGGCCACCGCGGCCGGGTCCCACTCCGCGTCCTCCATGGCCTGGACCAGTCCGCGGGCGACCGCCTCGGCTTCGTCGGCGGCGGTGCGGGTCGCGGCCGACTCGTCCAGGCCGAGCGCCTCGCGCAGCCCGGGCAGCGCGGAGGTGCCACCCCAGATCTGCCGGGCGCGCAGGATCGCCAGCACGAGGTTGACCCGGGCCTCGCCGACCGGGGCGGCGCCCAGGACGTGCAGGCCGTCGCGGATCTGCGCGTCCTTCACCTCGCAGAGCCAGCCGTCGACGTGCAGCAGGAAGTCGTCGAAGCCGTCGTCGTCCGGACGTGCCTCCAGGCCCAGGTCGTGGTCGAGCTTGGCGGCCTGGATCAGGGTCCAGATCTGCGCCCGGATCGCGGGCAGCTTGGCCGGGTCCATCGAGGAGATCGCGGCGTACTCGTCGAGCAGTTGCTCAAGCCGGGCGATGTCACCGTAGGAGTCCGCGCGGGCCATCGGCGGCACGAGGTGGTCGACGAGCGTGGCGTGCACCCGGCGCTTGGCCTGGGTGCCCTCGCCCGGGTCGTTGACCAGGAACGGGTAGACGAGCGGCAGGTCGCCGAGCGCCGCGTCCGGACCGCAGGCGGCGGAGAGGCCGGCGTTCTTGCCGGGCAGCCACTCCAGGTTGCCGTGCTTGCCGAGGTGGACCATGGCGTCGGCGCCGAACCCGCCGTCGGCGGTGGGGGTGGCGATCCAGCGGTAGGCCGCCAAGTAGTGGTGCGAGGGCGGCAGATCGGGGTCGTGGTAGATCGCGATCGGGTTCTCGCCGAAGCCGCGCGGCGGCTGGATCAGTATCAGCAGGTTGCCGCGGCGCAGCGCGGCCAGCACGATGTCGCCCTCGGGGTTGCGGCTGCGGTCGAGGAACATCTCGCCCGGCGGCGGGCCCCAGTGCTCCTCCACGGACTCCCGCAGCTCCTGCGGCAGCGTGCCGTACCAGCGGCGGTAGTCGGCGGCCGGGATGCGGACCGGATTGCGGGCCAACTGCTCCTCGGTCAGCCACTCCTGGTCGTGGCCACCGGCCTCGATGAGGGCGTAGATCAGCTCGTCGCCGTCGCCGGACGCCAGGCCGGGCACCGGCTCGGTACCGAAGTCGTAGCCCTCGGCCTTCAGCCGGCGCAGCAGCGCGACGGCGCTCGCCGGGGTGTCCAGACCGACCGCGTTGCCGATCCGGGAGTGCTTGGTGGGGTAGGCCGACAGCACCAGCGCCAGCCGCTTCTCGGCGGCCGGGATGTGGCGCAGCCGGGCGTGCCGGACGGCGATCCCGGCGACCCGGGCGGCCCGCTCGGCGTCGGCGACGTACACCGGCAGCCCGTCCTCGTCGATCTCCTTGAACGAGAACGGCACGGTGATCAGGCGCCCGTCGAACTCCGGCACGGCGATCTGCGAGGCGGCGTCGAGCGGGGAGAGGCCCTCGTCGTTCTCCTCCCAGGCGGCGCGCGCGCCGGTCAGGCAGAGCGCCTGCAGGATCGGCACGTCCAGGGCGGTCAGCGCGCCGGCGTCCCAGGACTCGTCGTCGCCGCCCGCGGAGGCTTCGGCGGGCTTGGTGCCGCCCGCGGCCAGCACGGTGGTGACGATGACGTCGGCGGCGCGCAGCTCCTCGATCAGCTCCGGCTCGGGGGCCCGCAGCGAGGCGACGTACAGCGGCAGCGGGCGACCGCCGGCCCGCTCGACCTGGTCGCACAGGTCGTGGATGAAGCGGGTGTTGCCGCTCATGTGGTGGGCGCGGTAGTAGAGCACCGCCACGGTCGGGCCGGTCGCCTCCGACGCCGGACGCTCCAGCGGGCCCCAGGACGGGGCGGCCGCGGGCGGCTCGAAGCCGTGGCCGCTGAGCAGAACGGTGTCGCTGAGGAAGCAGGCCAGCTGGGAGAGGTTGGCCGGACCGCCGTGCGCGAGGTAGGCGTGCGCCTCGGCCGCGATGCCGACCGGGACCGTGGACGCCTCCATGAGCTGGGCGTCGGGGGCCTGTTCGCCGGTGAGCACGACGACCGGGCGGTGCTGGCCCGCGGCCAGCAGCACGTCCAGGCCGTCCTGCCAGGCGCGGATGCCGCCGAGCAGCCGGACGACGACGAGGTCGGTGCCCTCGAGGAGTCCGGGGAGTTCGGCGACGTCGAGGCGGGCGGGGTTGGCGAGCCGGTACGGCACGGGACCCGTGGCCGCCCGGGCGCTGAGCAGATCGGTGTCGGACGTCGACAGCAGCAGGATCACGGCGCAGCCCTTCCTCGGGGTGTCCACGCCCCGGGTGGTCGTATGGACGGCGGGAGTTCCTGGCTCACCCGGCGGTGGCCGGGTTCACAGTGGCGGGACCGCGCCGGATTCTCACCGGGCTTCCTCCCTTGGCGCCGTCGCTGGCGTCCGGCGGGTCAGCCGACCCGCCGACCTGCATAGTAAGGGCTGCGGCCGCACCGCGGGAGCGGGCCTTTCGGAGCCGCCCTCCACGCCCCCCTCGCCACGGTTCCGGGCGAAACCGACGTAGGTATGCTCGCCGCCATGCCGCCCTCCCCCGCACCACGCCCCGACCGGGCCGAACCACCCGTTCGGGACCGCGGCGACGCCTGCCCGGGAGCGCTGCGGCTGCACCCCGCCGCCGACGGGAACCTGGCCCGAGTGCGGCTCCCCGCAGGGGACTTGACGGTCCGCCAGGCCACCGCCCTGGCGGACGCAGCGGAACGCCTCGGCGACGGGCACCTCTCGCTCACCTCCCGCGGCAACGTCGAACTGCGCGGCCTGCCCGACGACGGCGGCCGGCACCTCGCCGACCTCCTCGCCGACGCCGGGCTGCTGCCGTCCGTACGCCATGAGCGGATCCGCAACGTACTGGCCTCGCCGCTGGCCGGACTGGACCGGCACACCCCCTCCGACGTGCGGTTGTGGGCCCGGAACCTGGACGCGCTGCTGTGTGCGAGCGATGCCGCGACAGGACTTTCGGGCCGCTTCCTGTTCGTCCTCGACGACGGTCGGGGCGACGTGGCCGGCCTGGGCGGCGATGTGACCTTGCTCGCAGAATCCGGTCGACAGGACCCGCCGGCCGCCGGGTACGCACCGGGCGCCGCGTCCGGGTGGGGAGCGCTGCTCCGGGTCGGCGACGACCGGGCGGCACTGCGGATCGCGGCGGACGACGCCCCGCGGGCGGCCCTGACGGCCGCCGAGGTCTTCCTGGCCGCGGCCGCGGAGCGCGGCAGCGGCGCCTGGCGCGTCCGTGAGCTCCCCACCGCAGGACCGCTGACCGCCCAGGAGGTGCAGCGTGCGCTGCGGGCCGCGGGCATCGCCGCGGAGCACGTGGAACATCCGGCCGCCCCCGTCCCAGGGTCGGCCGCGCACTATGCCGATGCCACCGCCCCCGGCCCGGTCGAGGGGCCCGACGGTCGCCGCGCGCTGGCGGTCCTGGCACCGCTCGGCCGGCTGGCCGCGGCCCAGTGGCGGCTGCTGACCGCGACCGCCGCCGCGGACGGCGACGGCGAACTGCGCCTCACGCCCTGGCGCGGTGTCATCGTCCCCGGCCTGGCCGCCGCACCGGCGCACCGGCGGCTGCGCGAGTTCGCCGCCGCCGGCCTGATCACCGACCCGGCATCCCCCTGGCGCCGGGTCACCGCCTGCACCGGCCTGCCGGGCTGCGCCAAGTCCCTCACCGACGTGCGGAGCGATGCGGCGGGCGTGCTCGCCAGGGGCGAAACGGTTCCGGCGAACGGTTCGGGTGCGCCCGTCGGGCTGCCCGTGCACTGGTCGGGCTGCGAGCGGCGGTGCGGCCATCCGCACGGTGCCTGGGTCGACGTGCTGGCGACGCCCGACGGCTATCGGACCACCGCGATGTCTCCCAAGTCCCTTGCCCGACCGCCGGTTTCACGTGAAACAGCCGGGCCGGGCACCGTTTCACGTGAAACGCCCCGGCCGGGCGTCGTTTCACGTGAAACGCCGAGCGCATCCGCCGCCCCTCCGGCTGCCCCGCTCCCCTCCACCCCTCAACCCACCACCCCGAGGCCCCAGTGACCGCGTTCGACTACGAAAAGGACGGGGCGGCCATCTACCGCCAGTCCTTCGCCACCATCCGCGCCGAGGCGGATCTCTCCGCACTGCCCGCCGACGTCAGCCGGGTCGCGGTCCGGATGATCCACGCCTGCGGCATGGTCGATCTCGTCCGCGATCTGGCCTTCACCCCGGGCGTCGTGGCCAGTGCGCGCGCCGCGCTGCGGGCCGGTGCGCCGATCCTGTGCGACGCCACGATGGTCGCCAGCGGGGTGACCCGCAAGCGGCTGCCGGCGGACAACGAGGTGCTGTGCACCCTCGGCGACCCGTCGGTCCCGGAGCTCGCCGCGCGGATGGGCACCACACGCAGCGCTGCCGCCCTCGAACTGTGGCGGGACCGGATGGAGGGCGCCGTGGTCGCCTTCGGCAACGCGCCCACCGCGCTCTTCCGGTTCCTCGAAATGATCGAGGAGGGGGCGCCCCGCCCCGCCGCCGTCCTCGGCATCCCGGTCGGCTTCATAGGCGCGGCCGAATCCAAGGACGCGCTGATCGACCATCCGTCGAAGCTGGATCACATCGTGGTGCGCGGGCGGCGCGGCGGCAGTGCCATGGCCGCGGCCGCGATCAACGCCCTGGCGAGCGAGGAAGAGTAGGCGTGAGCGAGCAGCAGGCGAGCAGCGGCACGACGGACCCGGCGGCCGCGCAATCCCCGGAGCGGTCCACCGGCCACCTCTACGGCGTCGGCCTCGGCCCCGGCGACCCGTCCCTGATGACCGTGCGGGCGGTGGAGGTCATCGCCCGGGCCGACGTGGTGGCCTACCACAGCGCCCGGCACGGCCGGTCGATCGCGCGCTCCATCGCAGCGCAGCACATCCGCCCGGACCACATCGAGGAAGCCCTGGTCTATCCGGTCACCACCGAGTCGACCGACCATCCCGGCGGCTACCGCGGAGCCCTGGACGAGTTCTACGAAGCGGCGGCGGCGCGCCTCGCGGCCCACCTGGACGCCGGCCGCACCGTCGCGGTGATCTCCGAGGGCGACCCGTTCTTCTACGGCTCCTACCAGCACATGCACAAGCGGCTGGCCCACCGCTACCCGACCGAGGTCATCCCCGGCGTCACCTCCATCAGTGCCGCCGCGGCCCGCCTGGGCACCCCGCTCACCGAGGCCGACGAGGTGCTGACCGTCCTGCCCGGCACCCTGCCCGAGGAGGAGCTGACGGCGCGTCTGAGCGCCACCGACTCCGCCGTCGTGATGAAGCTCGGGCGCACCTTCCCCGGTGTCCGTCGTGCGCTGGAGCGCTCCGGCCGGCTCACCGAGGCCCGCTACGTCGAGCGCGCCACCATGGCCGGGGAGCGCACCGGCGCGTTCTCCGACGTCGATGCCGACTCCGTGCCGTACTTCTCGGTCGCGGTGGTGCCCAGCCGCATCGCCACCGCCGCGGAGCAGCCGGAGCCGGTGGCCGCGGACCGCGGTGAGGTGGTCGTGGTCGGCACCGGCCCGGCCGGCCCGCGCTGGCTCACCCCGGAGTCCCGCGGCGCCCTCGCCGCCGCCGACGACCTCGTCGGCTACACCACGTACCTGGACCGCGTACCGGTGCGCCCCGGGCAGCACCGGCACCCCTCGGACAACAAGGTCGAGTCCGAACGCGCCGAATTCGCCCTGGACCTGGCCCGCCGCGGCCGCCGGGTGGCCGTGGTCTCCGGCGGCGACCCCGGCATCTTCGCCATGGCCACGGCGGTCCTGGAAGTGGCGTCGGAGGAGCCCTACCGCTCCGTTCCGGTGCGCGTGCTGCCGGGCGTCACGGCCGCCAACGCCGCCGCCGCCCGCGCCGGCGCCCCCTTGGGCCACGACTACGCGGTGCTCTCGCTCTCCGATCGCCTCAAGCCCTGGGAGGTGATCGCCGAACGGCTGCGCGCGGCGGCCTCCGCCGACCTGGCGCTGGCCCTCTACAACCCCGGTTCCCGCAGCCGCACCTGGCAGGTGGCGAAGGCCCGGGACGTCCTGCTGGAGCACCGCGCGCCGGACACCCCGGTCATCCTCGCCCGCGACATAGGCGGCCCCGAGGAATCGCTCCGCACCGTGCGCCTCACCGACCTCGACCCCGACCAGGTCGACATGCGCACCATCCTGCTCGTCGGCTCGTCCCAGACCCGGCGGGTCCGGCGCGGGGACGACTCGGAGGTGGTCTGGACTCCGCGCAGGTACCCCGAGCGCTGACCGCCCGCGCGGCGTCAGCCGAGGAGCGTGCGCACCCAGTCCACCGCCGCGCCCGGCTCGGCGGCCACCGGCACGCCCTCCGGGACCGGCGGTCGCTGGACGACCACCACCGGCACCCCGGCCTCCCGTGCGGCCGCCAGCTTCGGGGCGGTCGCCGCGGCGCCGCTGTCCTTCGTCACCAGCACGTCGATGCGGTGCCGGCGGAGCAGGTCCCGTTCGCCTTCGAGGGTGAACGGGCCGCGGTCCAGGACGGTCGCCATCCGGGGCGGGTGCGGGGGCTCGGGGGCATCCACCGAGCGGACCAGGAACCACGGGTCCGTGAGGTGGGCGAAGTGGGCGAGGCCCATCCGGCCGGTGGTGAGGAAGACCCGGTCACCGAGGGTGGGCAGGACGGCGGCGGCCTCGGTGAGGGAGCGGACCGGGTGCCAGACGTCCCCGGGCTGCGCGTCCCAACCGGGGCGGCGAAGGGCCAGCAGGGGAACATGGGCGGTGGCGGCGGCCTGGGCCGCGTTGAAACTGATCGTGTCGGCGAAAGGATGGGTGGCGTCGATGAGCGCGTCCACCGCGTGCTCGCGCAACCAGCGGGCGAGGCCCTCCGGGCCGCCGAACCCACCGATGCGCACGTCGCCGGCGGGCAGCCGGGGGGCTGCCACCCGGCCGGCCAGCGAGGTCGTCACCCGCACCCCCGGCTCCGTCGCCAAGGCCGCGGCGAGGCGGCGGGCCTCCGTGGTGCCGCCGAGGATCAGCACCTGGCGGACGGGTTCGTGGACGGGTGAGGTCGGCATGAGCGGCGGGTTCCTCCGTGGGTGAAACGCAACCGAAGGGTACGGGAGGGCGGAGCGCGCAGCTCGCGCACACCGGGCTTCGGCACGGCTGGACGACGGGGGCGTGCGCCACGGCCGCCAGCACGGCCGCGTACACGGCGCTGTTGCGCGGGGAGTTCCCGGACCCGGTGACGATCACGCTGCCGAAGGGGCAGACGCCGTCCTTCGCGCTCGCGGTGGAGGAGTTGACCGGCGCCGGGGCGGGTCCGGCCACCGCCATGGCCGGGGTGGTCAAGGACGCCGGGGACGATCCCGACGTGACGCACGGCGCGTTGGTGCGGGCCACGGTGCGGGCGCTGCCGGCCGGCAGCGGCGTGGTCTTCGCGGCCGGTCCGGGCGTGGGGACGGTCACCCGCCCCGGACTGCCGCTGGACGTCGGCGAACCCGCCATCAATCCCGTGCCGCGGCAGATGATCCGGGAGCACCTGGCGCGCGTCGCACAGCAGCACGCCGGCAGCGGTGCCACCGCGGACGTCGAGGTGGAGATCTCCGTCGACCACGGCGAGGAGATCGCCCGCAGCACCTGGAATCCGCGCCTCGGCATTCTGGGCGGCCTGTCGATCCTGGGGACGACCGGGATCGTCGTGCCGTACTCCTGCTCGGCGTGGATCGACTCGATCCGGCGCGGAGTGGACGTGGCCCGCGCCGCGGGCCGACGGCACGTCGCCGGGTGCACCGGCTCGACGTCGGAGAAGGTCGCGGTCGCCCTGCACCACCTGCCGGAGGACGCGCTGCTGGACATGGGGGACTTCGCGGGGGCGGTGCTCAAGTACGTCCGCCGCCATCCCGTCGACCGACTGACGATCTGCGGCGGCTTCGCCAAGCTGTCGAAACTGGCGGCCGGTCATCTGGACCTGCACTCGGCACGGTCCCAGGTGGACAAAGGCTTCCTCGCCGAACTGGCGCGGCAGGGCGGCGCCGACGAGGCGCTGGCCGAGGCGGTGGCCGGGGCCAACACCGGCCTCGCCGCGCTCCAGTTGTGCGCGGCGGCCGGCGTTCCCCTCGGCGACCTGGTGGCGGCCACGGCACGGGACGCGTCATTGGCCGTACTGCGGGGTGCGCCGGTCGCCGTCGACGTCATCTGCATCGATCGAGCGGGGCTGGTGGTGGGCCGGGCGGAGTCACGGGGGCCGGGAGGCTAGCGCGACTGGCGCCGGATGTTTCACGTGAAACTCGCCCCGGCCCGATGGCCGGGATCCGACGCCCCGCCGTGCAGCCCCTCGTCACATCCGCGGCAGCGTCTCCCCGCGGCTGAGCCCTTCCTCACGGCTCATGCCGTCGTAACGGCCCCTCTCGTCCTCGCGGCCCGCTTCGGACCGACGGCGCTCGGCAAGGGCCTTGCGCGCCGCCATCTCGCGTGCGCGGTCCATCCGCTCCCGCATGCAGCTGTCGTCCCCACCGGTCAGCGCGCCCAGCGCGCTGCCCAGGGCACAGGCGGCCATCTTGACGGGACTGTCCTTCGACCGGCGCGGGGTGTCCTTGCCGCTGGCGGTGGCGACGGTGCTGCCGGTGAGGGTCAGCACGGTCGCGGCGACGACCGCGGTGGCGGCCATTCTGGTACGCATCCTGGCGTGCTCCTTTGCGTCAACCCCCCTGGGTTTCGCAGCTTCCTTACCGACCTCCGCGAACAGAAAAACAGACATTCACCCCGATGCGGTCATACAATTCAGCCGTACAGGTCTGCCGCACAGCGTGTTTGACGTCGCCTCAGGCACTGCCGTCGCAGGGCGCGTGCGGCCGCTCGCGCTCCGACGAGTAGAGGTGGCTGTCGCGGAACTGCTCGGCGCCCAGCGTGCGGCCGACCATGATCACGGCGGTCCGGACCACGCCCGCTCCCTTCATCTGGTCGGCGATGTCGCCGAGCGTGCCGCGCAGGACGAGTTCGTCGGGCCGCGAGGCCATCGCCACGACGGCCGCCGGGCAGTCGGCACCGTAGTGCGGCAGGAGTTCGTCGACGACCCGGTCCACGTACATCGCGGCGAGGTGCAGCACCAGCAGCGCACCGCTGCGCCCCAAGGTGGCCAGGTCCTCGCCGTCGGGCATGGGGGTGGCGCGCTGGGCGACGCGGGTGAGGATGACGGTCTGGCCGACGGTGGGCACGGTCAGTTCGCGCTTGAGCGCGGCGGCCGCCGCGGCGAACGCGGGTACTCCGGGCACGACCTCGTACGGCACCCCCGCCGCGTCCAGGCGCCGCATCTGCTCGGCCACCGCGCTGAACACCGACGGGTCGCCGGAGTGCAGCCGGGCCACGTCCTGGCCCTCCTCGTGGGCGCGGACCAGCTCCGCAGTGATCGCGTCCAGGTCCAGGTGCGCGGTGTCGATCAGCCGGGCCCCCGGCGGGCACTCGGCGAGCAGTTCGCGCGGCACCAGGCTTCCCGCGTAGAGGCAGACCCCGCAGGAGGCGAGGGTGCGGGCGCCGCGCAGGGTGATCAGGTCGGCGGCGCCGGGGCCCGCACCGATGAAGTAGACGGTCATGGCTGTCGGTCTCCTGGGGAGTTACGAGGGGTCCTGGGAGCGGGGCGGCGCGGCGGCCTCCTGCGGGCCGGGGTCCGGCGCGGCGGACGAGCCGGGCTTGACCGCCGACCACTGGGTGACCGGCATCGCCTGCCGCCAGCCCGTGAAGCCGCCGACCGGCACCGCGTGGGCGACCGCGAGCCGCACCAGTTCGCCGCCGTGCCGCCGGTACCACTGCGTGAGCAGCGCCTCGGACTCCAGCGTCACGGTGTTCGCGACGATCCGTCCGCCCGGGGGCAGCGCCTCCCAGCAGGCGTCCACCAGGCCGGGGGCGGTCAGTCCGCCGCCGATGAACACCGCGTCCGGCGTCGGCAGTCCGGTCAGTGCGGCGGGCGCGGCCCCCTGCACCACGCGCAGCGCCGGGACGCCGAGCGCCCCTGCGTTGCGGTCGATCCGTGCCGCCCGCGCGACGTCCCGTTCGACGCTGACCGCCCGACAACTGCGGTGCGCGCGCAGCCATTCGACGGCGATGGAGCCGGACCCCCCGCCGATGTCCCAGAGCAGCTCGCCGGGCGCGGGGGCCAGCGCGGCCAGGGTGGCGGCCCGGACATGACGCTTGGTCAACTGGCCGTCGTGCTCGTAGGCGTCGTCGGGGAGGCCGGGCACGACCGGCAGCCGGAGCGCGTCCGGCGCCCGCACGCAGTCCAGGGCGATCACGTTGAGCGGATCGCCGGCGGGCGCGTCCCAGCGCTCCGCCCGGCCCTCGACCACCCGCTCGCGGGCGCCGCCGAGTTGTTCGAGCACCCGCATCCGGGTCGGGCCGAAGCCCCGTTCCCGCAGCAGCTCCGCGACCTCAGCGGGCGTCGCCGGCCCGGCGGACAGCACCAGGACCCGCCGTCCGTCGTGCAGCGCCCGCACGACGTTCGCCGCCGGCCGGCCGACCAGCGTGACGACCTCGGTGTCCTCCACCGCCCAGCCCAGTCGCGCGCAGGCGTACGCCACGGACGACGGATGCGGCACCACGCGCAGCGGCCGCCGCACCGCCGCGTCCTGCGCCATCACCTCGGTCAGGGTCCGGCCGATGCCGTGGAACATCGGGTCCCCGCTGGCCAGCACGCAGACGCGGCGTCCGGCGTGCGCGGCGAGCAGCCCGGGCACGGCGGGACGCAGCGGCGAGGGCCACGGCTCCCGCTCCCCGGCGCACTCCGCGGGCAGCAGCGCCAGCTGGCGCACCCCGCCGATCAGCACCTCGGCCGCGACCAGCTCCCGCTGTGCGGCCGGCGACAGTCCCTCCCAGCCATCGGCCCCGATGCCTACGACGGAGAGCGGGAGCTGGGGAGTCACTGCGGGGCACCTCGGGGCGCGAAGGGACCGAACGGAGGTCGCGGGGCGATCGGGGGACGGGTGCCGAACTTTACTGACCGGCCCGGCGGCGCCGGCTCCCGGGGAGGGCGCACGTCTCCCGGCACGCTCCGGTGCGCCCACCCCCACCCTTCTTGCACATTGTTTGCAATTACTTGCTAATACTGTCCAGGGCACGGAACGCGACGCGGAAGGAGTGCGGCCCATGGGCTCGCCGGTGGTGCTGGGCATCGAATCGTCCTGCGACGAGACGGGCGCCGGCCTGGTCCGGGACGGGCGCCTGCTCGGGCACACCGTCGCGTCGAGCATGGCGGAGCACGCGCGGTTCGGCGGAGTGGTGCCGGAGATCGCCGCCCGGGCACACCTGCACGCGCTGACGCCCGTGGTGCGCAGCGCGCTGGCCGACGCGGGCCTACAGGCATCCGACATCGGGGCGGTGGCGGTCACCACCGGACCGGGACTCTCCGGCGCGCTCCAGGTGGGACTGGCCGGGGCCAGGGGGCTGGCGTACGCGCTGGACGTCCCGCTCTACGGCGTCCACCACCTCGCCGGCCACGTCGCCGCCGACACCCTCGCGCACGGTCCGCTGCCCGACCCCTGCGTGGTGTTGATCGTCTCCGGCGGGCACACGTCGCTGCTGCTCGTACGGGACCTGGCCCGCGACCCGATCGTGCACCTCGGCGACACGGTGGACGACGCCGCCGGCGAGTGCTTCGACAAGGTCGCGCGGGTCTTCGGACTGCCCTACCCGGGCGGTCCGGCCATCGACCGGACAGCGCGCGAGGGGGATCCGCGCGCTGTCCACTTTCCCCGCCCGCTCACCACGGGCCCGGCCGAGAAGCGGTTCGCGTTCTCCTTCTCGGGGTTGAAGACGGCGACGGCGCGCTGGGCGGAGACGCACCGCGCCGCGGGCCGTCCGCTGCCGGTCGCCGACGGCGCGGCCGCGCTGCAAGAGGCCGTCGCCGACGTGCTGACCCGCAAGGCGGTCGCCGCCTGCACCGAGCACGGCGTCGGCACGCTGGTGGTGGTCGGCGGCGTGGCGGCCAACTCCCGGGTGCGCGCGCTGGCCGAGGAGCGCTGTGCCGCCGCCGGCATCGCCCTGCGGGTCCCGCCGCTGGGGTTGTGCACGGACAACGGCGCGATGATCGCGGCCGTCGGCGACCTGCTCGTCCGGGCCGCCGCCGCACCGGCGCCGCTCGACGTGTCCATCGATCCGTCGGCACCTCTGGAGTACGCGGCGCTGCACCCCGTCGCCGCGGGCCGTGCGCGGGCCGCCTGACGGCCGCCGGTAGCTCGTTTCACGTGAAACGACGGATGACCACCGCGCGGAGCGCACCGGACCGGACCGTGTCCGTCCGCTCACGCCTCTCCGTCACACCGCTCTGACCAGGAACGATAGCCCGTTTGACGGTAATGACAACGGTCACCGGTGCAGCCTTTGGATCTTTTGTCGAAGTGCGGTTTGCTTCGCTGCGAGGAGCAAGGTGAAGCCAGGAGAAGGAGCGCGCCCATGTCCGAGCACGCCCACGGCGGGCACAGCCATGCACACAGCCACACCCATGCCGTATCCCCGGACGCCGATCGGCGCTGGCTGCGGGCCGCACTGATCCTGCTCACCGCCTACATGGCGATCGAGGTCGTCATCGGTTTCCTCGCGCAGTCACTCGCGCTGATCTCGGACGCCGCCCACATGCTCACCGACGCGGTGTCGATCGTGCTGGCGCTGGTCGCGATGCGGTTGGCCGCGAAGCCCGCACGGGGCGGGTACACCTACGGCCTCAAGCGCGCCGAGATCCTCTCCGCGCAGGCCAACGGCATCACCCTGCTCGTGCTCTCCCTCTGGCTGGCCTACGAGGCGGTCCAGCGGCTGATCTCGCCGCCCGAGGTCACCGGCGGGCTGGTGGTCATCACCGCGCTGTCCGGTGTGGTGGTGAACCTGATCTGCACCTGGTTCCTGTCGAAGGCCAACCGCTCCAGCTTGAACGTCGAGGGCGCCTACCAGCACATCCTCACCGACCTGTTCGGCTTCATCGCCACCGCGATCTCCGGTCTCGTCGTGCTGACCACCGGCTTCCAGCAGGCCGACGCGATCGCCTCGCTCGTCGTCGTCGCGCTGATGCTGAAGGCCGGCACGGGGCTCGTGCGGGAGTCCGGCCGGATCTTCATGGAGGCGGCGCCGGCCGGCATCGACCCGGACGCGCTGGGCGATCACCTGGTCGCCGCCGACCAGGTCGTCGAGGTGCACGACCTGCACATCTGGCAGATCACCTCGGGGCAGCCCGCGCTCTCCGCGCACATCCTGGTCGCCCCGGCGGGCGACTGCCACAAGGTCCGCCGCAGCCTTCAGGAGCTGCTGCGCACCGAGTACGGCATCACCCACGCCACGCTCCAGGTCGACCACCTCGGCGAACAGGACGAGGACGAGCTGCTGACCCTGGGCCCGCGGCCCTCCCCCGAGCACCCCTCCGGCAGCCACTGCGACGACTCCCACGGCCCCGTCCACCGCCCGGGACCGCACCGGCACTGACCGGCCGCCGCCGCGCGTCGAAGCAGCGGGCACCCCGCTGAGCAGCGCGCGGGCCCGCCCCGGCGCCGGGTCACCCGTGCGCCCGCCCGCCCTCGCGGTCACCCATTGGCACCCGTCCCGCTCGCGGCCGACCGGCGTACGGACTTGCCTGGAGATGGCAGCCATCGCCGTCGCAGGAAGGACCGGGACGCATGTCCGCGAGTGCACCCGCACGCGCCGACGGACGGGTGACGGCGGCGCGCTGCCCTCCAAGGCAGCCGCAGCGGGCCCGCTCGCTGGTCGGCGCCGCGCTGCTGCTGGTCGGAACCCTGTTGCTGCCACTGAGCCTGGCCGCCCTCTGGGCCCGCGCCGAACTCACCGACACCGAGCGCTACGTGGCCGCGGTCGCCCCGCTCGCCGGGAACCCCGCCGTACAGGACGCCATCGTCCGGGACGTCACCGACGGCGTGATGCCGCACGTGCGGCTGGACGGCCTGCTCAAGGTGGTGCCCCGCACCGAACGACCGGCACTGCGGCGGAAGTTCACCCGCGGCATCCGCGAGTTCGTCGACAAACAGGTGCGCCAGGTCGTCACCGGCCGCACCTTCCCCGCGATGTGGACCGGCGTGCACCGCACCGCCCACCGCACCCTGGACGGCACGCTGACCGCCTCCGGCGACGCCCCCGTCACCCTGGACCTCTCGCCGGTCATCGAGCGCGTCCGGCACCAGCTGTCCGGCAACGGGCTGGGCATCGACATCGTCCGCCGGGTGCCGCCCACCGGCGCCTCGATCGTGCTGCTGAAGTCCCCCGACGTGCCGCGCCTGCGGACCGGCTTCCAGGCCGCGCGCACCGGTGCGCTGTTCCTGCCGCCGGCCGCCGGGCTCTGCCTGCTGACCGGTCTGCTGCTGACCCGACGCCGCCGCCGGGCGCTGGTCTGCACGGCGGCCGGCTGCGCGGTCGCCTGCGCGCTCCTGACCACAGCACTGGCACTGCTCCGGGCCCGCCTCCTGGACGCGTTGCCGGCCACCGTCCCGCGCCCCGCCGCCGACGCCTACACCGATGCGCTGACCGCCTCCCTGCGTTCCGGCGCCTGGACCGCGGTCGGCGCGGCGGCGGTCACCATCGCCCTGACCGTCGCGGGCCCGCTGACGGTCCGCCTCCGTCGCGCCCTGCCGTCGGCCCGTCAGGACGACGCGGTGCCCTGGTGGGCGGCGTGCCCCGGCGTGCGGAACGTGCGACGTGGTGGCCGGCGCGGGCCCGCCGAGGACCGTCCACGCCGGTGACGGCCCGCTCGGGACCGAGGGCGGGCGCCCTCAGATCGCCAGGACCGTCTTGCCCTGCGCCCGCCCGGTGCGGCTGGCGGCCAGCGCTTCGGGGGCCTCCTCCAAGGGGACTTCGAGCCCCACCAGGACCGTCAGGCGGCCCGCGTCGAGGTGGCCGGCGAGGATCTCCAGGAGTTGCGGGGAGGGGCGGTTGACGAAGTTGAAGCCGCGCAGGTTGTGCTCGGTGAGGACGTCGGCGTCGGCGGAGCCGATCAGCGAGACCGCCACACCGCCGTCCCGCACGGTCCGGGTCAGCTCGACGAACCCCGCCGCGTCGCTGGTCATGTCGATCAGCACGTCCACCCCGTCCGGACGGCTCGCCAGGACCTGGTCGGCGATCGGCCCCGCGGTGTGGTCGACGGTCTCCGCGGCCCCCAGCGTGCGCATCAACTCCGCCTTGGCCGGACGGGCGGTGGCGATCACCTCCGCGCCTCGACCGGCCGCGATCTGGGTCACGAAGGTGCCGACCCCGCCGGTGGCGCCCACGATCAGCACCTGCCGGCCCTCGCCGATCCGAGTCTCCTCGACCAGGTTGTAGGCGGTCATCCCGGCCGTCGGAACGGCGGCTGAGGTGGCGTAGGTAACGCTGCGGGCGGCCAGGGCGATGGCGCCCTCGTCGGCCACGGCGAATTCGGCGTACGAACCGCCGCCCCGATCCGGCCGCTGGAACTGGCCGAACACCGGATCCCCGACGGTGAAGCGCCGCACACCACTCCCGACCGCGACCACCTCGCCGGCTCCGTCCGCCCCCAGCACCAGCGGGAACTTCGCGTGGACGGCCTCCCCGAACATGCCGTCGGCGAGCTTCCAGTCGACGGGGTTGAGCCCGGCGGCGGCCAGCCGCACCAGAACCTCACCGGGCCCCGGCTCAGGCTGCGGCAGCTCCATGAGCTGCGGGTCCGCACCGAAGGCGTTGACTGCTACGGCTCTCATGTGGCGTTCCCTTCCACCCTTCCGAGGAGCGGCCGGAGTGGATCGTAAGCACGCCGGCCGGGCCGGGTGCGGCAGGACGGGAGGCGGTGCCCCGGAAGCAACTCGTACGGCCCCCGTCCCCGTTCCGTTTCCCCACTCGATTGCCCGCATGACGGGACCGGTCCGGGGCAGCGGGATTCAATGGCGCAATGATCCGGTTCGAGTCGGTCACCAAGCGCTATCCCGACGGGACCACCGCTGTCGACGACCTCTCGTTCGACGTCGACGAGGGTGAGCTGGTCACCTTGGTCGGACCGTCCGGGTGCGGCAAGACGACGACGATGATGATGGTGAACCGGCTGATCGACCCCACGAGTGGACGGATCTTCGTCGACGACGCGGACGTGTCCGGTGTCGACCCGGTCCGGCTGCGCCGCGGGATCGGCTACGTCATCCAGCAGACCGGGCTCTTCCCGCACCGCACCGTCCTCGACAACACCGCGACCGTGCCCGTCCTGACCGGCTGGAAGCGGGCCAAGGCGCGGGAGCGGGCCGCCGAACTCCTCGACCTGGTCGGGCTGGATCCGGGCATCTACGGCACGCGCTACCCCGATCAGCTCTCCGGTGGTCAGCGGCAGCGGGTCGGGGTGGCCCGCGCCCTGGCGGCCGATCCGCCGGTGCTGCTGATGGACGAGCCGTTCGGCGCCGTCGACCCGGTCGTCCGGGACCGCCTCCAGAAGGAGTTCCTGCGGCTCCAGGCCACCATGCACAAGACGGTGCTGTTGGTCACCCACGACATCGAGGAGGCCATCCGGCTCGGCGACCGGATCGCCGTCTACGGCGACGGGCGGATCGAGCAGTTCGACACCCCGGCGCGGGTGCTGGGCGCACCCGCCACGCCCTACGTCGCCGAATTCGTGGGCGCCGACCGGGCGTTGAAGCAACTCTCGGTGACCGCCATCGACCGCGCCGACCTGGAGCGCCCGCCGTTCGCCCGGCTCGCCGAGCCGGCCGCGGAGGCAGTGGCCCGGCTGCGGGCCGAAGGAGCGCGCTGGGCGGTGGTACTGGACGCCGACGGGGCGCTGCACGGCTGGGTGGGCACCGAGCGTCTGGCGGGCGCCGGGGGAACCGTGGCGGACCATGCGCGGCGGATGGAGGCGTGGATCCCGGCGTCCGGAACCCTCAAGGCGGCGTTCAGCGAAATGCTGAAGCACGACGCCGGTTGGATCGCGGTCCTGGACGGTCGGCGCTTCTTGGGCGTCCTGACCCCGACCACCCTGCACGAGGCGCTGCGCCGCACCATCACCCCGGAGGACCGTGAGGTCTCGCGGGGACGGCCGGAGGTGGACTCGGTCCCGACGGAATGAGGGGCGGCCGGGGCGTGGCGTTTCACGTGAAACACCCACCCAGGCCGTCGCTCCCGGTGGGTGTTTCACGTGAAACGTCTCCCGTCCCGGTCAGCCCTTCAACAGACCTTTCGACACCAGGTAGTTGTGCGCCACGTCGGCGGGGAGCCGACGCCAGCTGTCGACCTGCTCGTTGAGATGGGCCAGATCTTCGGTGGTCAGCACGTGATTGAGGCGGTTCAGAGCGGCGGCCGGGCGGGCGCTGCCAGCCCGGGCGCGGTTGACGACGGGGACGACGTAGTCGGCGTTCTGGAGTTTCCGGTCGTCGACGAGGACGACGAGACCGAACTGGTCGAGAGTGGCGTCCGTGCTGGTCGTCAGCACCATCTGGTCCTGGCCGTTCTGCACCGCCTGTTTCGCGGGCGTGGTGCCGACACCCTTGGGATCCACGGCGGTGATGTCGATGCCGTACGTCTTCCGCAGGCCCGGTGCGCAGAACGGCCGTTGGACGCACTCGTCACCCGCCGCCAGCCGTACCGGCAGCTTGGCGCGGCCCAGGTCGCTGAGGGTGCGCAGGTGGTGCTCGGCGGCGTAGGCGGCACGCACCGCGAAGGCGTTCTGGTCGACGGCCCGGCCCGCCGGGAGGACGGTCAGACCACGCGGGGCGGCGAGGCGGCGCAGGGCGGTCATGGTGCGGTCCAGGTCGGGGGAGGCGACGGGGGCGGCCTCGGGGCCGTGCTCCTTGGCGTTGAGCCAGTCCGCGAAGGTGGCGGCGTACTCCGGGACGACATCGATCTGGCCGGCCTCCAGCGCGGGTTCGTACAGCTCGCGGTTGCCGACGGTGAGGACCTGGGTGCGGTAGCCCGCGTGGCCGAGCAGCGCCGCGTACATCTGGGCCAGCAACTCGCTCTCGGTGAAACCGGCCGAGCCGATGGCGAGATCGCGGCTGTCGCCGGGCGGGGCGGTGACCGCACCCCGGTGTTCCAGCGACGGCCCACCGGCGCAGGAGACCAGCCCGCACAGGACGGCCAGGGCGCTCGACGCACCGAGCGCGCCCCGGACCGGGCGGAGCAGGGCCGAGCCCGCACGCCACGCCCTCACCGGGTCCGCCCGCGCGCCCTCGCCGGGGCGAACCGCTGGACCAGCTCGAACACGGCCTCCATCAACAACGCGAACACCGCGACCACCACCGCGCCGGCCACCACCTGCGGGGTACTGGCCAGATTGAAGCCGGCGGTGATGATGCGGCCGAGCCCGCCGCCGCCCACCAGGGCGGCCAGCGTGGCGGTGGCGACGAGCTGCACGGCGGCGATCCGCACCCCGGTCAACACCAGCGGCAGGGCGAGCGGCGCCTCCACCCGCCACACCAGCTGCATCCCGGTCATCCCCATGCCCCGGGCGGCCCGGACCACGTCCTGGTCCACCTCGCGCATCCCGACGTAGGCATTGGTCAGCAGCGGCGGCACGGCGAACAGCACCAGCGCGATGACCGTCGGCCACTCCCCGTGCCGCCCGATCGGGGTCAGCAGGAGCAGGACGAGGACCGCGAAGGTCGGCACCGCACGGCCGACGTTGGCGAGATTGACCGCGAGGGCACCACCGCGGCCCAGATGGCCCAGCGTCAGCGCGATCGGCAGGGCGATGAGGGCACTGAGGACGAGGCAGGCGAAGGTGAGCACGGCGTGCTGGGCGAGCCGGTGCCCGATGCCGTTCTCGCCCGACCAGTTGGCAGCGGTGGTCAGCCAGGACCAGACGGCGGCGGGGGTGCTCACGCCCGCCGTCCGGAGGCGGTGAGCGGCCGTCGCCCGCGGGCCGGTCGCGAGCTGCGGCCGGCCCGCCGCCACGGAGTGAGCAGGCGTTCCAGGCCGAGCAGCAGCAGGTCGAAGGCGACCGCGATGAGCACGCAGAGGACGGACGCGGTCAGCACCTGCGCCTTGAAGTAGGAGTTCATGCCGGCGTAGATGAGGTTGCCCAACCCGCCGTAGCCGACGATCGCGCCGACGGTGGTCAGGGCGACCGCGGAGACCGTGGCGATGCGCAGACCGGCCATCGCGGCGGGCACCGCCAACGGCAGTTCCACCGTCAGCAACTGCCGCATCGGCCCGTACCCCATGCCCCGGGCGGCCTCCGTGGCGCCGGCCGGCACGCCGTCGAGGCCCGCGAGGAGGTTCCGGACCAGCAGGGTGAGGGAGTAGAGCGCCAGGCCGACCACGACGAGGGTGGCGGAGAGGCCGTAGACCGGCAGCAGCAGCGAGAACATCGCCAACGACGGGATCGTGTAGAGCACGGTGGTGATGCCGAGGACCGGCCCGACCGTCCACCGTCGGCGGCGGGCCAGCAGCGCCAGCGGGACGGCGATCACCAGCCCGAGGCCCACCGAGACCACGGTCAACTGCACGTGCTGGCCGACCGCGTCGAGCAGGATCTGGCGGCGGGTGCTCAGGTAGTCGGCGCAGATCCAGTCGTTGCGGGCCAGGCAGTCGTCCGGCGGGGCGGTCACAGCAGCAGTTCACCGCGGGTGCGGTGGGGTGTCGCGCGGGGTGCGTCCGATCGGGCTGTTGCCAGCGCCACACCCCACCCCCCTCTATACACATGGTGTGTACCCCCTATGTATAGTCCTGGGAGTCCGTTCGGAAGGCGATCGGCGCGCCGGGCCACGGCCCGTTCGCGTCCGCTTCGCCATGCCCGGAGTCCGGGACGCGGACGCTCCGGGCACCGCCCGTGGGCGCAGGGATCCGAGGAACACGGCCGAGAACTCCACAGCCGCCGGCTCACCGGCGAACGACTCCAGGAAAGACACCGCAATGCCGAAGCAGATATCCGCGACCCGCCGCTCGTCCGTACTCGGGCTGCTGACGGCCGCCTCCCTGGCCCTGGCCCTCAGCGGCTGCGCCTCGTACGACGTCACCACACCGGCCGACGCCCGAGCCGACGCCGCGACGAGCGACGCCAAGGCCCAGGACGCGAAGGCCGGAGCCGGTGACGGTGCCGTCGACTGCCGCAAGGCCAAGTGCGTGGCGCTGACCTTCGACGCGGGCCCGAGCGAGAACACCAACCGGCTGCTGGACATCCTCAAGGAGAACAAGGCCCACGCCACGTTCTTCATGCTCGGCAAGAACCACATCGCCGAGCGCCCCGCCGAGGTGAAGCGGATCGACGCCGAGGGCCACGAGCTGGCCAACCACACCTGGTCCCACAAGATCCTCACGGAGATCAAGCCGGACGAGGCCAAGCGCGAACTGTCCCGGGTCCAGGAGGACGTCCGCAAGATCACCGGCAAGACGCCCACGCTGATGCGCCCGCCGCAGGGCCGGACCGACGAAGAGGTCTCCAAGATCAGCAAGGAGCTCGGCCTGGCGCAGGTCCTGTGGAGCGTGACCGCGAAGGACTACCAGACCACCGACTCGGACCTGATCACCAAGCGGGTGCTCGACCAGACCAAGCGCGACGGCATCATCCTGCTGCACGACATCTACAAGGGCACCGTGCCGGCCGTCCCCGGCATCCTCAAGGAGCTCAAGAAGCACGGCTACACGGTCGTCACCGTGTCGCAGCTGCTCGCCCCGGCGAAGCCGGAACCGGGGATGGTCTACCGGCCGTGAACCGGGCCCGTCGGGACGGGCCGAGGTCCCGCTGGGGCGGGGCCCCGCGTCCCGGACGGTGCGGCCGGAGAGGGGAGCCGCGTCCTCACACGGGGGAGCGACCGCATGACGAAGGGGGCACCGGACCCTGTCCGGCGCCCCCTTCGCGCACGTCACCGCCCTGCCGGCGGTCGCGTCAGCCCTGCGGGCGCTCCGCCTCCACCCGCTTGTGGGACCGGTCGTCGGCCGGCGCCTGCCCCTTGGCTGCGCCCTTCTCCCCGCCCGGTGCCGGCTTCTGTGGCGCGTTCGGCTCGGTGTCCTGCGGGAACGTCAGCTGCTGGCTCTGCCATTCCAGGGCCGGCACGACCTCCCTGCGCCAGGTCCCGAACTGGTGGCTGCCGCGGGGCAGGATGATCGAGTCGACCCGCATCGGCGCCTTCACCGCGTGGATGAACTTCATGGTGTCGCCGTAGTCCGACTCGCCCTGTCGGCTGCTGGCCACCAGCGCGGAGACCTGCGGCGCGGGCAGGTGCTGCAACCTCCACAGCAGATCGTGCTCGTGCTGACGCTGGGCACCGGTCGGACCGGGGCCGAAGAGGCTGCCGGTGGTCAGGTCGTCCTTGATCGCGTAGTCACCGGAGAGCGAGACCGCGGAGGTGTACGCCTGCGGGTTGCGCATCGCCAGCTGGAGCGAGCAGGTGCCACCGGACGAGTATCCGAACGCCCCCCAGGCACTGGGGTCGTGGCCCACCCGGTAGGCCGACTTCATGGCGTCCGGCAGGTCCTTGGTGAAGAACGTCTCGGCCTGCGGGCCGCCCGGCACATCCACGCACTCGGTGTCGCGCGGCGGCGCGATGGTCGGCCGCACCATCACGATCACGGTCGGCTGCATCTTGCCCTGCGCGATCAGCCGACCGGCGTTCTGCGGGATCTGCAGGTGCTGCGCGAGGTTCATGATCCCGCCGGGGTAGCCGCTGATGACGACCATGACGGGGAACCGCTGTCGGTGGAACTGCTGCTGGAAGTACTGCGGCGGCAGATAGACGAAGCCCGGGTTGATGGCCCGGGTGCGGCGGCCGATGATCCGCACCGACTCGACCTTGCCCACCTTGTCCGCCGGGCCCTTCGGCAGTCCGGTCACCCGGTCGAGCCCCTGGGGGCCGGCGGGCTGGATCAGTCCGCCCTTGATGTTGCCGACCGTGGCGTACTGCCCGTCCCCCTGGCTCACCGAGGCTGGTGCCTGATCGTTGTTGCCCAGCAGCTCGTCCCAGTTGCCGTAGAACTCGAAGTTCGTGTTCACGGCGAGGGCGAGCGCAGCCACGATCGACACCTGGGTGACCACGATGGCCCCCAGCCTCCCCAACACGTGACGCCACCCGTTCCGCGACAGTCGGGGCCAGAGCCACACCGTCGCGGCGACACAGACCACCGCCAGCACGATCACTGTGATTTCGAGCGACTGACTGGTCAGCCCCATGCGCCCACATCTCCCGTCACCCTCGAAAGGGTTCTTGCCTTCTCACCGGCCGCCCCCCGAGGCACAACGGGCGGCTCAGGACAATGGTCACCGGAGAAGACGGACGCATCCGCGAATCGGATACCTGCGCGACTTACTTCTTACCGAGCTCTTGCCTGTTCGTTTCCCCCACGTGATGTGCGCAAGCGGGGCCGCAAGATCCGTGACAACTGACCGCACCACGCTCATGTTTCACGTGAAACGAAGCACGGGTGAACAGCTGGCGACAAAACACCCTCTTCGGGACTGACAACACCGATATCCGGCGAACCTCCATCACCCCCACCTGAACTTGCCCTTGCATCGGAGTAGTTGAGGCATCCACCGCTCCGCCCGGAACCCCCGTGACAGTCCGTCGACAATTTCGCTATCCGTCACAATGGGCATCTCATACGTAACTTCTGCACCACGAATGCGGTCAAGAGCCGCCATACGAGCGACAGGAACGCCCCTTTGAAAACGATCAATCGGGCTTTCCCTGGAAGAGCGCGCGCCCTATTCGCGTGGCCCGACATGCGCTTTCCGGCCCGACGCCGCGCCGACCGAAACCCTCGCCCCGCCCAACACCCTCGTATGGCCCAGCAACCGAGCCGCGGGTTCCCGCGATCAAGTCGGTGCAGACCGCTACCCTTACGTATCCGTCCTGGTCAGGGACATGTCCGCGCTTCACGGACATTCGCCGCACCCACCACACGCAAGAGAGGTCAGCCGATGGGCATTCGGAGTCTGCTGCGCAACGCTTTCGGTCGTTCCAAGGCGACCCGTGACGGATCCGGCGCGGCCCGGAACAATGCCGACCAGCCCGAGTCGGCAACGATCCCGGAGGCCCGCGAGGAATCCACCCCCGCTCCGGCCACCCCGACCACCACCGCGCCCCCCGAGGCCGAGGTCCCGGCCGCCCGCACGGCACCCGGCGAAACCTCCGGGCCGGCACCCGCCCCGGCCACCGCCTCGCTGCCCGCCCAGAGCGGCCCGGTCGAGCGCGCACCGGAGCCCCCCACGAAGGTGGAGCCGACGCGGGACGAGGCCCCGGTCCGGGACGAGGCGACCGCCGAGAAGGCCACGACCGACGCGACGGACGAGCCGGTGGCCGCCGTCGAGGCGACCGAGTCGGCCCGGCCCAAGGAGACCGACGCGGCCGCCGACGCGGGCACGGTGAAGGTCGTGGAACAGCGCGCGGCGACGCACGAGAACACGCGCGAGGCAGAACAAACGGCAGAAGAAGCGGCACCCACCGCGGCTGCCGCGGGCACCGACAGCGCCGCCGACCTGGTCAGCCAGGCGTTCGACGGCCCCGCTCCCTCCACCGCACCGACCACGACGGCCGACGCCCCCGCGCCGGAGGCTGACGAGCAGCCGGCACCGGTCGAGAAGGCCGAGAAGACTGAGAAGGCCGAGGCTGACGTCGAAGCAGCGGCGCAGCCGGCCGCCGACGCCGACACGGCAGCCGGGGAAGCCACGGAAGAGGCCGCGGGCGCGTCGACGGCCGAGGTCACCAAGGCTCCTGAGAAGGCCCCCGAAGCGGCACCCAAGGCGACCGTCGAGGCGGACGCCGAGGCAACTGCGGCCAACGAACCGGCAGTAGAGGCAGAGGCGACCCCGGAGGCGACCACCCCGCCCGTCGACGAGCCGGCGCCTGCCGAGTCCGTCGCCGCCGCGCCAGCACCGGCCGCCGTCTCCACGGAGACCGCCGCGGACGACTCCGTCCACACGGTCGCCCCCGACCTCCTCCCCCTCTACGAGGCCGCGCGCGCCACTCTGGAGAAGCACGAGCTCACCACCCAGCGCGCCACCGTCTACCTGGTCCTCGACCGCTCCGGCTCGATGCGCAGCTACTACAAGGACGGCACGGTCCAGCACCTCGCCGAGCAGGCCCTCGGCCTCTCCGCGCACCTCGACGACGAGGCCACCGTCCCGGTCGTCTTCTTCTCCACCGACGTCGACGGCTCCGCCGACCTGGATCTGACCAACTACGCAGGCCGCATCGAGGAACTGCACTCCGGCCTCGGCCACATGGGGCGGACCAACTACCACTGGGCCATCGAGGCCGTCGTCGCGCACTACAAGAAGTCGGGCTCCAGCCACCCCGCCTTCGTCATCTTCCAGACCGACGGTGCGCCGACCTCCAAGCCCGCCGCCGAGCGGGCCCTGTGCGAAGCGGCCGGACTGCCCATCTTCTGGCAGTTCATCGGCTTCGGTGATCCGGAGGCCAAGGGCTTCGACTTCCTCCGGAAGCTCGACGACCTGACCGTCCCGGAGAAGCGCGCCGTCGACAACGCCGGCTTCTTCCACGCCGGGCGCGACCCGCGCAGCCTCTCCCACGACGCGCTCTACCAGCAGCTGATGGTCGAGTTCCCCGAGTGGCTCACCGAGGCCCGCGCCGCCAAGGTCCTCAAGGACAGCTGACGCTCCGCGCCCGCGCCACTCAGGCCGCGGCAGGCCCCGACCGGGTCCTGCCGCGGCCTGTTTCCTTTTCCACGCCGCCGTCCGACCTCGTGTCCGCCTCTCCCGGCCGCCCTCGGCGCGCGGGGAAGGTTTCACGTGAAACGGCCCTCTTCCACCGTGTTTCACGTGAAACGAGACGGAGGGGCGCACGGCGGGTGCGTGATGATGGACGGGAAGGGGAGGGCTCGTTTCACGGGAAACGGACGGGGCGAGCCGCCGCCCAGCGACCTCCTTCAGGCCCGAAAATACTCGGGCGGGGACCTGCACCCCGTCCAGTACGATATTGACGTTGCGTAAAGCAAATCATCACTCACCGTAGCGACTTGGGAGCAGCCGGCAATGGCTCGACACCTCATCACCAGCGCCCTTCCGTACATCAACGGGATCAAGCACCTGGGCAACATGGTGGGGTCCATGCTCCCGGCCGATGTGTACTCCCGCTACCTGCGGCAGCGCGGGCACGACGTCCTCTACATCTGCGCGACCGACGAGCACGGCACGCCCGCCGAGCTGGCCGCGAAGGACGCGGGGCAGTCCGTCGCCGTGTTCTGCGCCGAGCAGCACGACAAGCAGAAGGCGATCTACGACGGCTTCGGCTTGGAGTTCGACCACTTCGGCCGGAGTTCCTCGCAGGAGAACGTCGAGCTGACCCAGCACTTCGCACGCAAGCTGCACGAGAACGGCTTCATCGAGCAGCGGGCCATCCGCCAGGTCTACTCGAACGCCGACGGCCGCTTCCTCCCGGACCGCTACATCGTCGGCACCTGCCCGCACTGCGGCTACGACAAGGCGCGCGGCGACCAGTGCGAGAACTGCACCCGAGTCCTGGACCCGACGGACCTGATCGACGCCCGCTCGGCGATCAGCGGCAGCGGTGACCTGGAGGTCCGCGAGACCACCCACCTCTTCCTCCTCCAGTCCAAGCTCCAGGTCGAGGTCGAGGGCTGGCTGGCCGGCAACGGCAGCAAGGAATGGCCGACCCTGGCGTCCTCCATCGCCCACAAGTGGCTGACCGAGGGCCTCCAGGACCGGGCGATCACCCGTGACCTGGACTGGGGCGTGCCGGTGCCGGCCGACGTGTGGCCCGAGCTGGCCGCCGAGGGCAAGGTCTTCTACGTCTGGTTCGACGCCCCGATCGAGTACATCGGCTCGACGAAGGAGTGGGCGGACCAGGCGCCGGAGGAGCGCGACTGGAAGTCGTGGTGGTACGAGGCCGACGACGTGCGCTACACGGAGTTCATGGCCAAGGACAACGTGCCGTTCCACAGCGTGATGTTCCCGGCGACGCAGCTGGGCACCCGCGAGCCGTGGAAGCGGGTGGACTTCCTCAAGGCGTTCAACTGGCTCAACTACTACGGCGGGAAGTTCTCCACGTCGCAGCAGCGCGGCATCTTCACCGACGCGGCGCTGGAGCTGCTGCCCGCCGACTACTGGCGCTACTTCCTGATGGCGCACGCCCCGGAGTCGGACGACACGTCCTTCACCTGGGAGCTGTTCTCCTCCTCGGTCAACAAGGATCTGGCCGACACCCTCGGCAACTTCGTCAACCGCGTGCTCTCGTTCTCGCGGAAGCGGTTCGGTGACGACGTGCCGGCCGGTGCCGAGGCCGGTGCCGCCGAGCAGAAGCTGGGCGAGGAGATCGCCGGGCTGCTCGCGGAGTACGAGGGCCACATGGAGGCGCTCCAGTTCCGCAAGGCGACGGCCTCGCTTCGGGCGCTGTGGAGCGCGGGCAACTCCTACCTGGAGGAGAAGGCCCCGTGGCTGGAGATCAAGACGGACAAGGACGCGGCGGCGCTGACGCTGCGGACCGCGATGAACCTCATCCACCTCTACGCGGTGGTCTCCGAGCCGTTCATCCCGGCGTCGGCGAAGGCCATGCGCGGTGCGTTCGCGCTGGAGGGCGACACCGCGACCTGGGTGTCGCAGGAGGAGGCGAAGGCGCTGGCGTTCGTGCCCGCCGGGACGTCCTTCACCGTGCCGCCGGTGCTCTTCGCGAAGATCACCGAGGATGACCTGGCCGCGTACCGGGAGCGGTTCGGCGGTGACGAGGGCTGAGGCCCGACGCCCGCAGCTGACGGGAAGTACGGCGGCGCCCCTGGACCGATCCGGTCCAGGGGCGCCGTCGTCCGTGCGGGCCCCGCGCGCAGGTGCCGCGGGATGCGCGAGGGCCCGGGACCGCGGTGGCGGTCCCGGGCCCTCGTCCGGTGCTGCTTACTTGGTCGGCTTGTACGGCGTGGGCTTCGCCGGGCCGGTCCGGATGCTCAGGTGCAGCTCCTTGAGGCGGGCCTCGTCGACCTCGGACGGGGCGCCCATCAGGAGGTCCTGGGCGTTGCCGTTGAGCGGGAAGGCGATCGTCTCGCGGATGTTCGGCTCGTCGGCGAGGAGCATGACGATCCGGTCGACGCCCGGGGCGATGCCACCGTGCGGCGGGGCGCCGAACTTGAAGGCGCGGAGCATGCCGCCGAACTCGGCCTCCACGGTCTCCTTGTCGTACCCGGCGATCGCGAACGCCTTGTACATGACCTCCGGCTCGTGGTTCCGGATCGCGCCGGAGGAGAGCTCGGTGCCGTTGCAGACGATGTCGTACTGCCAGGCCAGGATGTCCAGCGGGTCCTTGGTCTCCAGCGCCTCCAGGCCGCCCTGCGGCATGGAGAACGGGTTGTGGGAGAACTCGATCTTGCCGGTGTCCGCGTCGCGCTCGAACATCGGGAAGTCGACGATCCAGCAGAAGCGGAACTCGCCCTCGACGAAGTGGCCGGCGCGCTTGGCGGCCTCGACGCGGACGGCGCCCATGATCTTGGAGACCTCTTCGAACTCGCCGGCACCGAAGAAGACGGCGTGACCGGGCTTGAGGTCGAGGGCCGCGACCAGCGCCTTGACGTCGTCGTCGGTGAGGAACTTGGCGATCGGGCCGTTGAGCGCGTTGCCCTCGCCGACGCGGATCCAGGCCAGGCCCTTGGCGCCCTGCGTGACGGCGAAGTCGCCCAGCTGGTCGAAGAACTTCCGCGGCTGCTCGGCGGTGTCCGGCACGGCCAGCGCGCGGACGTGCTTGCCGGCGAACGCCTTGAAGCCGGAGTTCGCGAAGACGTCGGAGACGTCCACCAGCTCCAGCTCGGCGCGCAGGTCCGGCTTGTCGGAGCCGTACTTGAGCATCGCCTCGCGGAACGGGATGCGCGGGAAGGGCGAGGTGACCGTGCGGCCGTTGCCGAACTCGGTGAAGAGCTCGGTCATCAGCTGCTCGATCGGCTGGAAGACGTCCTCCTGCTCGACGAAGCTCATCTCGACGTCGAGCTGGTAGAACTCGCCCGGCGAGCGGTCCGCGCGGGCGTCCTCGTCGCGGAAGCAGGGCGCGATCTGGAAGTAGCGGTCGAAGCCGGCGATCATCAGCAGCTGCTTGAACTGCTGCGGGGCCTGCGGCAGCGCGTAGAACCTGCCGGCGTGCAGACGGGACGGGACCAGGAAGTCGCGGGCGCCCTCGGGGGAGGTCGCGGACAGGATCGGGGTCGCCATCTCGTTGAAGCCGAGCGCCACCATCTTGTGCCGGATCGCGGAGATCACGGCAGTGCGCAGCATGATGTTGCGGTGCATGCGCTCGCGGCGCAGGTCGAGGAAGCGGTACTCGAGGCGCTTCTCCTCGTTGACCCCGTCCTCGGCGTTGATCGTGAACGGGATCTGCTCGGCGGCGCCGAGCACCTCGACCTCGGTGACCTCGATCTCGACCTCACCGGTCGGCAGGTCGGGGTTGACGTTGTCGGCGCCACGGGCGCTGACCTTGCCGTCGATGCGAACGACGGTCTCCTTGGTCAGCGAACCGAGGACCTCGTTGGCCGGGGTGCCGGGGCGGGCGACGAGCTGCACGAGACCGTAGTGGTCACGCAGATCGATGAAGAGGATGCCGCCCAGGTCACGTCGATTGTGCAGCCAGCCGCTGAGACGGACGTCGGTGTCGACGTCCGCGGCTCGGAGCTCGCCGCAGTTATGGGACCGGTACCGATGCATCGCTCATCCAAGTCGTCGCGAGTCGAGGTGGGGAGCTGACGGGCGGAAAGGGGAGGCACCAGGCTGGCGCGCCCGATCGATCGCCTTGTGGATCACCCGAAAGACCACCCCAGGAGTGGCATAACCGCTCCAGGTTACCGCCCGCCCCAAGCGGCCTGGTTGACATATACCCATCAGCGTCCCCCCTGCCGGAAACCGGGCCCCCGGGCTGCGACGATGGTCACGCCCGGCTCGCTGGTCGGGCCACGTCAAATCCGCCTAAAGTGATGCAATGCGCACCAAGGAGCTCCTGGCCGTCCTCGCGACCGGCCTGTGGCGCTGGGACAACGCATCCGGCCGGGTGACCCTCGATGCCGAAGCGGCCCGGCTGCTGGGCCTTCCCGCCGAACCGGTCGAAGTCACCGAGGCGGCCGTGCGCTCCCGTTTTCATCCCGTCGACTTCGCCGAGATCAACGGCGTCGTCCAGCTGGCGGTATCCGAGGGGACCCTCGCCGAGGCGCGGCTGCGCATCGTGGACGAGCGCGGGGAAGTGCTGCGCACCGTCCGTTCCCGCTCGCGGCCCCGGATCGTCGACGGCGACTTCGAACTGGTCGGCACCCTCCAGGAGGTGCCCGAACCGCAGCCCGGCACCTCGGCCGCACGGACCCCGGTGACCGGCGACTGGCGCCGTTCGCGCGAGGCATTCCTGCTGGACGCGGGCCGGGCCCTGGCCGAGGCACGGTCCACCGCAGAGGTGCTGCGGGTCGCGGCCGGACTCTCCATGCCGGGGTTCATGCCGGACGCCCTGGCGGTCTTCGGCATTCAGGGCGACCGGCTCTCGGTGATCGGTCACCACGGGCAGCTCCCCGACGACGAGCTGCCCTTCTCCGAGATGATGTTGGAGACCGACTACCCGGCCGCCGAGGTCGTGCGGACCGGCCGGGCCATCTACCTCCCCACCCCGGAGGACTACCAGCGCCGCTACCCCATCACCTGGCCGTTGGCCGCCCCCTTCGACCACCGGTCCTGGGCGTACCTCCCGCTGGTCAACGCGGGCCGGACGATCGGCGCCTGGAAGGCCGGGTTCGCGCAGCCGGTCGCCTTCACGCCGGACGAGCGCTCGGTGCTGACCACCGTCGCGCGGATGCTCGCGCAGGCGCTGGCCAGGGCCGGCGTGCAGGAGTCGCAGCACGAGCTGGCCGTGGGGTTGCAGCGCAGCATGATGCCCACGGTGCAGCCGGATATCCCGGGGATGGCGGTCGCGGCCCGTTACGTACCGACCGGCGGGGGCCTGGAGGTCGGCGGCGACTGGTACGACATGATCCCGCTGCCGTCCGGACGGATCGCACTGGTCATCGGCGACGTCCAGGGACACGACGTGCGGGCCGCCGGGCTGATGGGGCAGCTGCGGATCGCGCTGCGCGCCTACGCCTCCGAGGGCCACCACCCGGACGCGGTGCTCTCCCGCGCCTCCCGCTTCCTCGCCGGGATCAACGAGACCGAGTTCCGCGGGCACGGCGAGGACCAGCGGTTCGCGACCTGTCTGTACGTCGAGGTGGACCCGGCCACCGGGTTGCTGGACGTGGCGCGGGCCGGCCACCCCGATCCGGCGATCCGGATGGCCGACGGCACGGTGATGCTGCGGCCCACGTCCGGCGGGCTGCCACTGGGCATCGATCCGGACGGCGACTACCCCACCACGAGGATCGTGCTGGAGCCCGGCGAGACCATGCTGGTCTGCACCGACGGACTGATCGAGACCGGCGGACACGACCTGGAAACCGGCTGGGGGCGGCTGCGCGACGTCTTCGAGGGGCACCGCGCCGGCACCGACGAGGGGGTCGCGGAGAGCCTGGAACGGCTGGCCGATGGCCTCGTCCAGGCGGTGCACGGCCCGTCGTCGCACCACACCACCGGTCCGTTGGTGGACCGTCGCGAGGACGACATCGCCCTGCTGTTGCTCTCCCGCGAGGGCGCCAGCTGCGGCCTGGACGCCGGGAACCGGCTCGCCCAGCGGCCCGGGCGGCGCACGGTGTTCTCGGTCGCCCAAGCGGAGCCGGAGCGGATCGCCGCGGCGCGCCGCCAGATGCGCGACGTGCTGCACGACTGGCGCGACCCGGACCAGGTCGACTCCGCGGTGCTGCTGGTCTCCGAGATCGTCACCAACGTGCTGATGCACACCGACGGGGACGCGTTGCTGGTGGCCGAGGTCTCCGGTGAGCACGGCACCCGGCGCCTGCGGGTGGACGTCGCGGACGGCAGCGACGAGTTGCCGCACCGCCGCCGCCCCGGTGAACTGGCCTCCTCGGGGCGCGGCCTGGTGCTGATGGAACTGCTCGCCGGGGCGTGGGGAGTGGACCCGCGCGGGGACGGCAAGTCGACGTGGTTCGAGCTCTACGAGGACGCCGGGACGCTGGCGGAGCCGTCGGGTCCGGTGTCGTCCGGCCCCGAGGAGTCCGTGACCGAGCCCGCCGCGTAGTGCTTGCGCAGTTCGTGCAGGACGCCGGAGACGGCCGCGGTCAGCGGGACCGACAGCAGCATGCCCAGGATCCCGGCGACGCTCGCACCCGCGGTGATCGCCAGCATGACGACGGCCGGGTGCATCTGCACCGTGCGGCTCTGGATCATCGGCTGGAGCACATGGCCCTCCAGCACCTGGACGGCGAGCACGACGCCGAGCGCCCAGAGCGCGATCACCAAGCCGCGGTCCGCGAACGCCACCAGGATCGCCACCGCGCCGGAGATGAAGGCGCCGAGGTAGGGGATGTAGGCGCCGACGAAGACCAGCGCGCCCAGGCCGAGCGCACCGGGAACGTCCAGGATCAGCAGGCCGACGGTGATGCAGATGGCGTCGATCAGCGCGATGAAGGTGGTGCCGCGCATGAACCCCTCGATGGACTGGAAGCCCCTACGGGCCATCCCCTCCACCCGCGGCGCCGAGTCGCCCGGCGCCCAGTCGTGCAGTGCGCGGACCGCCTTGTCGGAGTCGCGCAGGAAGAAGAAGGTCAGCAGCAGGGCCAGCACCGCGGCGGCGATGAACTGACCCACGATGCTCACGCCCGCAAGCAGCCCGGAGGCCGCGCTGCTGCCGAACTTGGTGACCAGCGTCTTGGCGTTGGTGGCGAGGTCGCTGAGCGAGTTCCCCGCCACGCCGAAGTGCTTGGTGAGGTCGCTCGCCGCGTCCTTGAGCGAGGCGATGATCTGGTCCCCGGTGTCGACCAGCGCGCTGACCACGATGTATCCGGCTCCGCCGACCACGACCATCAACACGGCACAGGTCAGCCCGGCCGCCAGTGAGCGGTTGAGGCGCATCGCCACCAGCCGCCGGTACAAGGGCCCGAGCAGCGCACTGCCCAGCAGGGCCAGCAGCACGGGCGTGACCGCCGCGCTCAACTCGACGCAGAGCCATACGCCGACGGCCACCACCGCCGCCACCAGGAGCCCGGCCGCGCACCAGGCGGCGGCCCGGCGGGCCTCGATCGGGAGCAGCGGCGGGGAGTGCGGCGGCCGGCCGTGCTCGGCACCACTCCGGTCTTGATCCGAGTCGTTTCGCACCCGGACAGTCCACCACGGCCGGGCCGCGGTGGACGGACATTGGAGGGCCACCTCACGTCCGGACGACGGGTCGCCAGCGCGGCGTTTCACGTGAAACACGAATGCGGGGGCGGTGTTTCACGTGAAACACCGCCCCCGCGATCCCACCTTCGGCGGCCGCTCAGCGCGCGTCAGCGGGAATCGTCCCCAGCCGGCCGGCCTGGAAGTCCTCGAAGGCCTGGGCCAGTTCGGCGTGGGTGTTCATGACGAACGGTCCGTAGTGCATCATCGGCTCGCGGATCGGCAGCCCGCCCAGCAGCACCACCTCGAAGTTGGGGCTGCGCGACTCCTGGCTCTCGTCGGCCCGGATCGTGAGCGCATCGCCCTCGCCGAAGACCACCGATTGGCCCATGTGGAACGGACGGCCCTCCGCGCCGGCCGTGCCGCTGCCGGCCAGGGCGTAGGCGAGACCGTTGAAGTCCGAGCGCCAGGGCAGGGTCACCTCTGCACCCGGGTTCACCGTCAGGTGCATCATCGTGATCGGAGTGTGGGTGACGCCCGGTCCCTGATGACCGTCGATGTCACCGGCGATCAGCCGCAGCAGCGCACCGCCGTCGGCGGAGGTCAGCAGCTTGACCTTGCCACCACCGATGTCCTGGTAGCGAGGCGCCATCATCTTGTCGCTCTTCGGGAGGTTCACCCACAGTTGGAGGCCGTGGAAGAGACCGCCCGACATGACCAGCGACTCCGGCGGCGCCTCGATGTGCAGCAGACCGGAGCCCGCCGTCATCCACTGGGTGTCGCCATCGTTGATGACCCCGCCGCCGCCGTGCGAGTCGCGGTGCACGAACGTGCCGTCGAGCAGGTAGGTCACGGTCTCGAAGCCGCGGTGCGGGTGCCACGGGGTGCCCTTGGGCTCTCCGGGCGCGTACTCCACCTCGCCCATCTGGTCCATCATGATGAACGGGTCGAGGTACTTGTAGGCGATCCCGGCGAAGGCTCGGCGCACCGGGAAGCCTTCGCCCTCGAAACCGCTCGGGGCGGTGGTGACGGTCAGCACGGGTCGGGTGCGCGCACCGGCGGGTGCGGCCACCTTCGGCAGGGTCAGCGGGTTCTCAACGGTCACAGCGGGCATGACGGCCTCCTCGGTCGTTCGCGCTTCAATCAAGTTAGTTGAAAGATGAACAACCTGCAAGACGTGCGGCATTCCCACTTCTCGCGCCAGGGCGTTTCAGCAGGTCAACGAGTTGCGGCAGGGCAAAAGAAGGCCGCCCCGAAGGGCGGCGTCAGACATCCAGGGAGCGCCGGCGACTAGCCGTACATCCGCCGCATGGCGAAGTCGACCATCTGCTCCACGGCCTTCGCGTCGAAGACCATCCGGTGGTCGCCCTCCATGTCGAGGACGAATCCGTAGCCGGTCGGCAGCAGGTCGAGCACCTCGGCGCCGGTGATCACGAAGTACTTGGACTCCTTGCCGGCGTACCGGCGCAGCTCCTTGAGCGAGGTGAACATCGGGATGACCGGCTGCTGGGTGTTGTGCAGCGCCAGGAAGCCGGGGTTGTCACCGCGCGGGCAGTAGACCTTGGACGTCGAGAAGATGCCCTGGAAGTCCTCGGCCGACATCGACCCGGTGGTGAAGGCGCGCACCGCGTCGGCGAGGGAGGGCGGGGACGGCTCGGGATACAGCGGCTGCTCGCCGTAGCCCCCGGGGGCCGGTTGCTGCGGCGGGGGCGGCGCTCCGTACTGCTGCCCGGCACCCGCGTTCTGGTCGTAGCCGTACATGCGCCACAGCGTACTGATTCGAGGGTCGCGCGGGGGACGCTCGTCACAGATCGGCCGTTAGGGGTTGCTTCTTATTACTGATGGGTAGCATCATCGTAGCTACTTGCTGGTATTGCGTATCGAGGTCCCTCCTCGCGTCGAGGTCTTCCTCGTACAGAGGCCCTCCCGAACCCTTACGGAGCCGTACCCATGGGGCACTACAAGTCGAATCTCCGCGACATCGAGTTCAACCTCTTCGAGGTGTTCGGCCGCGACAGCGTGTACGGCACCGGACCGTTCGCGGAGATGGACGTCGACACCGCCAAGAGCGTGCTGTCCGAGATCGCCCGCCTGTCGGAGAACGAGCTGGCGGACTCCTACGCCGACGCCGACCGGAACCCGCCGGTCTTCGACCCGGACACCAACACCGCGCCGGTGCCGGACACCTTCAAGAAGAGCTACCAGGCGTACATGGACGCCGAGTGGTGGCGCCTGGGCATCCCGGAGGAGATCGGCGGCACCACCTCGCCGCGCTCGCTCCTGTGGGCCTTCGCCGAGACCATCCTGGGCGCGAACCCGGCCGTGTGGATGTACGCCTCCGGCCCGGCCTTCGCCGGCGTGCTCTTCGAGGAGGGCACCGAGCAGCAGAAGCACATCGCCAAGGTCGCCGTGGAGAAGGGCTGGGGCTCCACCATGGTGCTGACCGAGCCCGACGCGGGCTCGGACGTCGGCGCCGGCCGCACCAAGGCGGTCCAGCAGGAGGACGGCTCCTGGCACATCGAGGGCGTGAAGCGCTTCATCACCTCCGGTGAGCACGACATGGCGGAGAACATCCTCCACTACGTCCTCGCCCGCCCCGAGGGCCACGGCCCCGGCACCAAGGGCCTGTCCCTCTTCCTCGTGCCGAAGTACGAGTTCGACTTCGAGACCGGTGAGCTGGGCGAGCGCAACGGCGCCTACGCCACCAACGTCGAGCACAAGATGGGCCTGAAGGCGTCCAACACCTGCGAGATGACCTTCGGCGACCGCCACCCCGCCAAGGGCTGGCTCATCGGCGAGAAGCACGACGGCATCCGCCAGATGTTCCGGATCATCGAATTCGCCCGCATGATGGTCGGCACCAAGGCGATAGCCACCCTCTCCACCGGCTACCTCAACGCCCTGGAGTACGCCAAGGAGCGCGTGCAGGGCCCGGACCTGGCGGCGTTCACCGACAAGTCCGCCCCGCGCGTCACGATCACCCACCACCCCGACGTGCGCCGCTCCCTGATGACGCAGAAGGCGTACGCCGAGGGCATGCGCGCCCTGGTGCTGTACACCGCCACGGTCCAGGACGAGATCATGGTCAAGGAGGCCGCGGGCGAGGACGTCTCCGCCGCCAACGCGCTGAACGACCTGCTGCTGCCGATCGTCAAGGGCTACGGCTCCGAGAAGTCCTACGAGCAGCTGGCCCAGTCGCTGCAGACCTTCGGTGGCTCCGGGTACCTCCAGGAGTACCCGATCGAGCAGTACATCCGGGACTCCAAGATCGACACCCTCTACGAGGGCACCACCGCCATCCAGGGCCAGGACTTCTTCTTCCGGAAGATCGTCCGCAACCAGGGCGCGGCGCTGACCCAGCTGGCCGGGACCATCAAGGCGTTCCTGGCCGACGCCGAGGGCGGCGCCGAGCTGGAGCAGGCCCGCGGCGAGCTGGCCAAGGCCGCCGAGGCGCTGGAGGCGATCGTCGGCGCCATGCTGACCGACCTCGCCGCCACCGAGCAGGACGTCAAGTCCATCTACAAGGTCGGTCTCAACACCACCCGCCTGCTGATGGCCTCCGGTGACGTCGTCATCGGCTACCTGCTCCTGAAGGGCGCCGCGGTGGCCGCCGAGAAGCTGGCCGACGCGTCGTCGAAGGACAAGGCGTTCTACGCCGGCAAGATCGCCGCCGCGAAGTTCTTCGCGCACAACGTCCTGCCGGGCGTCACCCTCCAGCGCACGCTGGCGGAGTCCATCGACCAGTCCCTGATGGAGCTGGACGAGGCCGCGTTCTGAGGCACCGTTGAGTCCGGGCGGTCCAGGGCCTGTTCCCGGACCGTCACCCGGTTCTCACAAACCTCTCAGAATCACTGATCACACTGGTGGTGCCCGCCTCTCATCCCCCCGGGAGGCGGGCACCACCGTCGTGTGGGCGGGTGGTGCGGAGGACGCCCACCGTTGCCCGTGGGCCCCGTTGCCCCGCAAGTGGCCCGGAAACCGCTCATTCCGCCGGCGCATCCGCCCGGCGAGGGGGAAATCGTGGCCGGAAGGCAATGGAGTCGCACCCCTCGGGCACGCGGAAGTGCGGAGTTGGCTCCTTATGCTGAATCCATGACCAACTCCGTCCGCTACGACCGCGGCCACACCGACGACCTCATGTCCTTCCTCGCCGCCAGTCCGTCGCCCTACCACGCGGTGGCGAACGCAGCGGAGCGGCTGGAGAAGGCAGGCTTCCGTCAGGTGGCGGAGACCGACGCGTGGGACGGCCGGAGCGGTGGCGCGTACGTGCTGCGCGGCGGTGCCATCATCGCCTGGTACGTGCCCGAGGGGGCCGACGCCGCGACCCCGTACCGCATCGTCGGGGCGCACACCGACTCCCCCAACCTCCGCGTCAAACCGATCCCGGACACCGGCTCCCGCGGCTGGCGGCAGATCGCCGTGGAGATCTACGGCGGAACGCTGCTCAACACCTGGCTCGACCGCGATCTGGGGCTCAGCGGTCGGGTGACGCTGCGGGACGGCAGCAACCGGCTGGTCACCGTGGACCGGCCGCTGCTGCGGGTGCCGCAACTCGCCGTCCACCTGGACAGATCGGTGAACGTCGAGGGGCTCAAGCTCGACAAGCAGCGCCACATGACGCCGATCTGGGGCCTGGGCGAGGTCGCCGAGGGCGACCTGATCGCGTTCGTGGCCGAGGAGATCGGGGTCCCCGCGGATGACATCAAGGGCTGGGACCTGATGGTCCACAGCGTGGAACCGCCCGCCTACCTCGGGCGCGACCGCGAACTCGTCGCCGGTCCGCGGATGGACAACCTGCTGTCCGTGCATGCCGGTACGGCCGCGCTGACCGCGGCGGCCGCCGCCGGTGACCGGCTGACCAGCATCCCGGTGCTCGCCGCCTTCGACCACGAGGAGAACGGCAGCCAGTCGGACACCGGTGCGGACGGCCCGCTGCTCGGCACGGTGCTGGAGCGTTCGGTCTTCGCCCGCGGCGGCAGCTACGAGGACCGGGCGCGGGCCTTCGCCGGCACCATCTGCCTGTCGTCGGACACCGGGCACGCGGTGCACCCCAACTACAGCGACCGGCACGAGCCGGGGCACCACCCGATGCCCAACGGCGGACCGATCCTGAAGGTGAACGTCAACCAGCGGTACGCGACCGACGGCAGCGGCCGTGCGGTGTTCGCCGCCGCCTGCGAACGGGCCGGAGTGCCCTGGCAGTCCTTCGTCTCGCACAACGCGATGCCCTGCGGCACCACGATCGGGCCGATCACCGCGGCCCGACACGGCATCCAGACCGTCGACATCGGCGTCGCGATCCTGTCCATGCATTCGGCCCGCGAGCTGTGCGGCGCGCAGGACCCGTACCTGCTGGCGAACGCCCTCGCGGCTTTCCTGGAGAGCTGAGTTGGAATTCTCACTGCTCGGCCCGATCTCCGTGCTGAGCGGCTCCGAGGAGCTGTCGCTCGGGCCCGCCAAACGGCGCAGTGTGCTGGCACTGCTGCTTCTGCAGCCCAACACCACCGTTCCACTGGAGCAGTTGATCGACTCCCTGTGGGAGGACGAACCGCCCGAGCACGCCCGGACGGTCGTCCAAGGGCACGTCTCGCGGTTGCGCGCCACGCTGGCGGCGGGCGGTGCCGAAGCGTTCGGCATCGAGCTGGCCACCCACGGCTCGGCCTACCTGCTCCGGCTGCCGGAAGAACTGATCGACGCCCACCGGTTCGGTGAACTGGTCGCGCTGGCCCGCCCCGAGGCGGCGCCGGCCGATGCGGTCCCGCTGCTGCGCGAGGCACTGGGGCTGTGGCGCGGGCCGGCGCTCACCGGCACGGTCACCAGCCCGCCGTTCGCGGCCGCCGCGCACGCCCTCGAAGAGCGCAGGCTGTCGGCCGTCGAGGCGCTCGCCCGGGCGTACGGCGCGCTCGGCGAGAACGAACAGGCCGCGGCCGTCCTGTACTCCGCGGCCGTCAACCACCCTTTGCGGGAGGGGTTGATCGCCGCGCTGATGCGGGCGCTGTTCCGGACCGGCCGGCAGTCCGATGCGCTGGAGTGGTACCACCGCACCCGACGACTGCTCAGCGAGGAGCTGGGCGTCGATCCGGGCGAGCGGCTGCGGTCGGCGTACGAGGAGATCCTTCGGGCGGAGACCGCGGACGATCCCCGGAAGGCCGCGGAGCCGACGCGCGGGGCCGCGGGCGCTCCGGCCGAGGGGCGAGCGTTTCACGTGAAACACGACGCTGACGCACCGGCTCCCCGTGACGGGGGCACGGGCGGGGCCGGCGACCCGGCACAGACCGGCCGGAGCGGTTCCGGCGGGGCACCTCGCCTGCTTCCCCGGCCGCCTGCCCGCTTCCTGGGACGACAGGCCGAACTGCACGCCCTGACGGACGTGTTGACGGACCGTACGACCGGGGAGAGCCCGCTCGCCGTGGTCGCCGGCCCGGCCGGGGTGGGCAAGACGGCATGCGCCGTGCAGTGGGCGCACCTGCACGCCGGCTCCTTCCCCGACGGCCAGCTCTTCGCCGACCTGCGCGGCTTCGGCGAGGGCGACGAGACGGCTCCGGCCGAGGTCCTGCGCGACTTCCTCCAGGCGCTCGGCACCCCGCCGGAACGGGTACCGAGCTCCGCGCAGGCCGCCTCGGCGCTGTTCCGCTCGCTGGTCGCCGAGCGCCGGGTGCTGGTCGTCCTGGACAATGCGCGCAGTTCGGCACAGGTGCGACCGCTGCTGCCCGGTGGTCCGCACTGCGTCACGGTCGTCACCAGCCGCAGCCGGCTCGACGGACTGGTCGCCACGGACTGCGCCCGGCCGGTGGGCCTCCAGGCCCTCGGCCACGACGAGGGCGCCGCGCTGCTCGGCGCCATGCTGGGGTCGGACCGGGTCGCGGAAGACCCGGCGGCGGCCCGCGAACTGGTGGATCTGTGCGACGGGTTGCCGCTGGCGCTCCGCGCCGCGGCGGCACAGCTGACCGCGCGGCCGCGCTGGCGACTGGCCCGGCTGGCCTCCGCGCTGCGCGACGAGCGGCGTCGGCTGGCGCTGCTGTCGGCGGAGGACACCGGAATAGCGGCGGCGCTGCGCGTGTCGGTCGCCCGGCTGTCCGCAGACGACGCCCGGCTGCTGCGGGCCTTGGCCAACAGCCCCGACGGGCATCTCAACGCCTCAGCCGCGGCTGCCCTCGCCGGGTCCGACCAGGAGCGCACGCAGGACGGACTCGAACGGCTCGCGGAAATGCACCTGGTGGACGAAGAGGCCACCGACGTCTACACGATCAGCGCCCTGACGCAGCTGTTCGCCCGGGACGGGGGTGCGGAGGGCGGCCGGCGACCGGACGGCGGCGAGGGAACGGAGCCCGACGGGTCGGGCGGACGCCCGGGAGGCGGGGCCGGCTGAGCCACGGCCGCGACGGGGGACACGGGCGTTAGGCAGGCGTTAGCGGTACGGCAGCGGCGGTCGGCAGTCTTGTGGACAGACCGCAGGACCAGGGCCGGCCGACCACGCCGGGCCAGACAGCGGAGCGCCTCGCCCCGCTCCGCCGCCCGGGGGGAGACCGGACATGCCACGCACCGATGCCGCCACCACGGCCCGTACGACCCGTTCGGCCCGGCGCCGTACGCTGCGGATCGCCGCGGCCGGGCTGACCGCGGTGGCCGCGCTGACCCTCACCGCCTGCGGAAGCCAGGACAACCCGCTCAAGACCAGCGACGCCAAGCCGTTCGACCCCGCGCCCCAGGACGCCAAGGACCCCGCGGCCAACGGCATGCACCACGACCAGGGCTCCCCCGCCCCGGCGCAGAAGGAGAACGGCGGCGCCAAGGGCAACGGCGGTGCGACCGGGAAGAGCGGCACGGGCGACACCACCGTGGCGGACAGCACGACCGCCGGCGGGAAGCACGGTCCCACGGCCGGTTCGGGACAGGCCGCCAACGGTGGCGGCCGCGGGTCGAGTGCCCGGCGCACCACCTGTGACCCCTCCAAGGTCCGCATCGTGGCACAGCCGCTGACCCGCCCGATCAACCACCTGCTGCTGCAGGCCACCAACACCTCCGGCGCCACCTGCGACCTCCACGCCTACCCCTACCTCCAGTTCGACGAGGCACAGTCGCCGGTTGCCGACCTTCCGGACAGCAAGCCGCAGGCCGTGGTCACCCTGGCACCGGGGGAGTCGGGCTACGCCGGTGTGCTGCTGTCCCGGGCCGACGGTGACGCCCAGGGCGGCCGCACGGCGACCTCGCTCTCCGTCAGCCTCGCCGGTCGTGACGGCGACGGGAGCGTCGGCGGGTCGGTGAAGGTCGCGCTGCCGGGCGGCTCGGCGTACCTCGACGACAGTGCGCAGGTGACGTACTGGCAGTCGGACCCCAACACCGCGGCCTCCTGGTAGTCCGGACCGCGTAGGGCCGACGACGGCCCCCGAAGCAGGGCGCCCGCGATTCCCCCGGCGGGCGCCCTTTCCTCTTGCCCGCTTCCCGTCGGTCCTCCGCAGCCGCGTGCGGCACGGCCTCCGGACCTGCCCGCGGCTGTCCCGTCATGTCCCAGCAGGCACCCCTCGGCGTCCCGAAAGCCGCCATCGCGCGCCACGTCACCGCAGGTCACAGCCCTGTGAGACGAGAGCGACGTCCCACAGGCCGCGCAGCGGCGGTGTACGGGGGCCGTCCCGGCCCACCATGGTCTCCGTCGTCGCGGGGGGACCCCGCGGACGGCACCACGGACCGACGAGGCGGAGGGGCACCGGCATGGAGGAACACGGCACCACGCCACCGGGGGACGGCACAACCCCGGTGGCGGGCACGGCATCCGGGCTCCGCCGGACCCTGCTGCGCCGGGTCCTTCCGACGGCCGCCGCGGCGGGTCTCGGGATCACCGGGATCACCGGGGTCGCGCACGGCGCCGTCGGTTCGACGCAGCGGGCCGCCGCCGACTTCCCGACCTGGGGGACCCGTTGGGTGGTGCACGCCAGCGCCGACACCGGCTCCCCCGCCGTCGGAATGATCAATGCCTCGGCGCCGGGGAAGGACCGGATCACCGCCGACTACCAGGTGAACACCGGCCGGCGCGTGTGCGAGGGCAACGCCTGCTCGACCTACATGGCGCACCTCACCGGGCCGGTCAGCGGCTTCCTCACCGTGGTCGCGGTGGACATACCGCAGGACCGGTTGCCGGGCATACCCGTGCAGGGCGGTCCGCCGCCCAGCCCCGGTGCCGCACGCCGGGAGATGCTGGCGCGCGCCGCCACCTGGCTGACCGCCGACAACGGGTCCCAGATCCCGTACAGCCAGTCCCAGGTCTGGAAGGACGGCTACCGGCAGGACTGCTCGGGCTACGTGTCGATGGCGCTCCGGCTGCCGACACCCGGCACCAACACCGTGGGACTGGCGACCGATCGCGGTCTCACCCGGCCGATCTCGCTCGGCGCGTTGAAGGGCGGCGACCTCCTCATCGACGCGTCGGGGGACAACAACAACCGTCACGTCGTCATCTTCGAGAAGTGGAACGACGCCGCGCACTCCTCGTACACCGCCTTCGAGCAGCGAGGTGACCACGGCACCGACCACCGGAGCCTGACCTACGGCCTGCCGGGCGGTGACCCGGAGTTCACGCCGTACCGGCCCGTGGTGTTCGGCGACTGAACGGCGGCAGCGAACGGGGGGCGAGGCACGTACGGCCGAGCTGGCTCACGATCGACCGGGCCGCAGCGCGCTGTTTCACGTGAAACGTCACCGAACGGTCCGGGTTCGTTCCGGATCGCGTAACGAGGGGTACTTCCGCCACAGGGGAGCGGAAGTGCCCCTCGCACGCGCATGGCCACTGTGCTGGAATGCGAGGCGTGCCTGGCCATGAGAACGACGCCACGAATGTCCGACGCAAACCACTGGCCCCACTCCCGGCTGAGCTCTCCGGTCCCGCCCGGGACTTCGTCTCCGCACTGCGCCGCATGCACGGCGAACTGGGGTACAGCCTCCAGGAGTTAGCGGCCCGCCTGCCGGCCAGCCGCTCGTCCCTGTCACGCTATCTACGCGGTCAGAGCCTGCCCGATGAACGACTGCTGGTGCAGTGGTGCAAGCTCTCCTTCACGGGTGAGGACCGGCTGCCGGCGCTGGTGGAGCTGCTCCACCACGCCCAGGAGGCGGCGGACGAGGCGGCGCCGCCGGCTACCGAACCGCCCGCAGCGGCCGAACCGGACGCGGCGGCACCGACGGACCGCGAGATCGCGGAGGAGGTGGCGGGTGCGGATCCACGGGAGGCGGCGCCGGGGCGGCGGCGGTTGCGGCTGGTGCTGGCCGGGCTCGGCACCGCCGCCGTCCTCGCCGGGGCCGCCTTCGCCGTCATGGCGCTGACCGGTTCGGACGCGGACGGCCGGGTGGCGGGCGACGGACGGGCATCGGCCGCGGCGGGCGCGGGACCGGCCGCCGGCTCGGCCCGGATCACCGTGAACAACATCGAACGGGCCTGCCGGCACAGCCGTACCGACTACTGCGCGCTCGGCCTGGCCCGCGACCCCTATGCGCCGTACCTGCGGCCCAACGTCGTGGGCCGCGTCTGGCACGGCGACGTCCTGCAGGCCATCTGCAAGATCGCCGACGGGATCAGCGTCACCGACGAGGCCGGCGGGCACAGCAGCATCTGGTTCCGGGTCGACCACGACGGTGGCAGGGCCTGGATGCCGGGCATCCGCGTCCGGCCGCAGCAGCTCGACGACGAGCTGCCCCGGTGCCCGAACTGACCGCGCCCGGGTTGAGCCGTCCACACCGGGGAAAGAGCAGCCGGAGGCCGGGCGGAACGCACCCGCCCCGGCCCTTCGAGGGGCAGTCGCTATCGTGGCCGTGCCATGACATAGCCGCCTCGCCGTCCGCAGTACCTCACCGGGGGACCTTCCATGACCGCACGCCGCACCCGTCGCCGCTCCGCCGTGTACGCCGCGCTGGCCCTCGGCCTGGCCGGCTCGCTCGCGCTGACCGGCTGCAACAGCAGCTCCTCGAAGTCGAAGACGAGCTCGTCCTCCAAGAGCAAGAAGCGCAAGATCATCGGCGGTGGCGCCGCCGCGGCAGGGGCCGGCGCCGGCGCGGCGGCCAACCGTCACGTGTCGAACTGCTACCTCACCACTGCCCGGCTCCAGTTCGGCCAGGTGACGGGGCCCAAGGGGTATGTGACCGTGCGGTACCGGAACTCCTCCGGCTCGCTGAGCTGCACGCTGTACAACGCACCGCTGCTGTCGTTCAACCAGGCGAAGACGCCGCTGCCGAGGGTGAAGCCCGACTCGGGCCACCTGGTGACCCTGCGGCCGCACTCCACCGCCTACGCGGTCATCCCGACCACCAGCGCCGCCGCCCTGGGCACGAAGCAGAAGGACGTGGCCGTCCAGTTCATGGGCCGCTCGGAGGATTCCCGGACCACCGGCCCGCCCGTGACGTACAACTTCGCCGAGAAGTACACGACGGTCTCCGTCGGCCAGAGCAAGGTCACCAACTGGTACAGCACCCTCTCCGCGGCCAAGCTGGAGGCCGGCGTCGGGTGACGTCCCGCGGCCGCCGACCCCCAGGCCGGCACACGTAGCCTCGGCTGGGGGCCGGCCTGGGGGTCGGAGCTACTCCGCGTCCAGCCCCGCCAGCACGAGGCCCAGCCGGGCCGTGCCGTCCCCGGTGATCCGGACCGGCACGCCCCAGTCCTGCTGGTGCACGTGACAGGCCGGGTACTCGACGTCCGGGGCGTCGTCGCAGGACGCGGCCATCGCCGAGACGTGCAGCACGCCCTCGCTCACGCCGTCCGCGAGGACCAGGTCCCGCGCCAGGTCCTTGCCCGCACCCGCCCCGTCGGCGAGCAGCTCCGGCGGCGTGGCACTGACCAGCAGCCGCGTGGAGGGACCGTAGCGGGTGTCGAGCTTCTGGCCGGCCGGGGCCTGGAAGACCACATCGAGCCGCAGGGTGCCGGGGGCGATGTCGGTCGCGGCCCGCTGGGTGCGGTGGGCCACCGACTCGACGCGCACCGCCTCCTCGGGGAGCCGGAGCCGGGTCAGCCGGTGCCGCGCGGACTCCACCACCACGATGTCGTCGTCGGCGAGGACCGCCGCGGAGGGCTCCCGCAGATCGGTGGCGAGGGTGGTCACCTCACCGCTGGCCGGGTCGTAGCGGCGCAGCGCGTGGTTGTAGGTGTCCGCGACGGCGACCGAACCGTCGGGGAGCGCGGTGACGCCCAGCGGGTGCTGGAGCAGGGCCTGCTCGGCGGCGCCGTCCCGGTGCCCGAAGTCGAAGAGGCCGGTGCCGACGGCCGTGCGGACCACGTAACCGTCCGCGGCGTCGTCGGCCGCCCGCTCGATCCAGCGCACCGCGCTGGTCTCCGAGTCGGCGATCCACAGCCGGTCGCCGGCCGCCGCGAGCCCGGAGGGCTGGGCGAACCACGCCTCCGCCGCGGGACCGTCCACCAGGCCCTCGTTGGTGGTGCCGGCCGCCACCGCCACCGTGCCGTCGGCCGGGTCGTAGGCCCAGATCTGGTGGACGCCGGCCATCGCGATCCACAGCCGGTCCTGCCACCAGGCGAGGTCCCACGGCGAGGAGAGGTCCACCTCGCGGGCCGCGCCCGCGGTCGGCGAGCCCTGCCACCACTGCTTGCCGGTACCGGCCACCGTCTCCAGCGTGCCGGTAGCGGGGTCGAAGACCCGGACCGCGTGGTTGACGGTGTCCGCGACGGCGACCGTGCCGTCGGGCAGCAGCGCCAGTCCCTGCGGCTCGTTGAAGGAGTCCGGGCCCAGCCCGCGCTCCCCGCTCCCGATCCGGCGCAGCACCTCTTCGCCGTCGGCGGCCAGCTCGACCAGTTGGTGCCGGGTGGTGTCGGAGACCAGGAAGGTGCCGCCGGGCAGCCGCACGGCCTTGCCGGGGAAACGGAGGTCGGTGGCGACCGGCTCCGGCGGCACGTAGGGGCCGTCCCCGCGCCGCAGCGTGCCCTTGGCGCCGTGCTCGGCGATCAGCTCCTCGACGAGCGTCTCGATGGCGTGCGCATGGCCCTCGCCCGCGTGCTGGGCCACGACGTAGCCCTCGGGGTCGATCACCACCAGCGTCGGCCAGGCCCGCACCGCGTACTGCTTCCAGGTCGCGAGCTCGGGGTCGTCGAGGACGGGGTGCTCGACGCCGTACCGCTCGACGGCGTCGACGACGGCCTGGTGGTCGGCCTCATGCACGAACTTCGGGGAGTGCACACCGATGATCACGACCGAGTCGCGGTGGCGCTCCTCCAGCTCCCGCAGCTCGTCCAGGACGTGCAGGCAGTTCACACAGCAGAACGTCCAGAAATCGAGGATGACAATGCGCCCTCGCAGGTCAGTGAGGGTGAGGTCGTTTCCGCCGGTGTTGAGCCAGCCGCCCTTGCCGATCAGCTCGGGGGCCCGGACGCGCGCACGTGAAGCCATGTGGACATTCAACGTCACTCCGGTGTCCAGGCATTCCGCAGGGGCCACGGGGAACACGTCACCCATGCTGCAATCCCACGAGGCGCACCACCCTCGCTCCCGCAAGTACTTCGTGCACGACCGGATCTTCGGCATCGGCGATGACTACTGGGTCGACGACGATCACGGACGGCACGCGTTCCTCGTGGACGGGAAGGCGCTTCGGCTGCGGGAGACCTTCGAGCTCAAGGACACCGAGCGGCGGGTCCTGATCACCATCCGCAAGAAGATGTTCAGCCTGCGCGACGCGATGACCATCGAGCGGGACGACGAGCCGTTGGCCACCATCAAGCGCAAGCGCCTTTCGTTGCTGCGCCATCACTTCCGCGTCGAGCTGGTCGACGGCACCGAGCTGGACGTGAGCGGCAAGATCCTCGACCGGGAGTTCGCGGTCGAGTACGACGGCGAACTGCTCGCCGAGATCTCACGGCGGTGGCTGACCGTCCGTGACACCTACGCGGTCAACGTCGTGCGGGAGGACGCGGACCCGGCGCTGCTGATCGCCGTCGCGGTCTCCGTGATCCGGATGGCCGAGCGGGAGCGGGAGGACGACTGAGGACGCGCCGGACGTACCGGCCAAAACCCTCTTACCGGGCGGTAATTGACCGGTCGCGCCGACTCCGCACCAATCGGGAGCGGCGAATCGCGCACAGTACCACCGGCAACGCTTTCGAACGGCCCGACCGTCAAACATCCGCCTACGATGGTCACCCGAAAGCACTGCCGGGGTGCCCGTGCGCAGCGTAACTTAACTGCCAGACAGCAGCCCGCGTACGAACCGTTCGAGGGGTCCCGTGACCGTCCATCCCAGCCTTCAGTCCTCCATCGATGCCTGGACGCACTCCATAGAAGCGATAACCGAGCTGGTGACGCCGCTCGTCGAAGGCGAGTGGAACAGGGCGACGGACCTGCCAGGTTGGTCCGTGCGCGACATCGTCTCCCACGTCATCGGCCTGGAATGCGAGATGTTGGGCGACCCCCGGCCGATCCACACGCTGCCCCGCGACCTGTACCACGTGCGCAGCGAGTCGGCCCGCCGGATGGAGGTCCAGGTGGACGTCCGCCGGCACCACACCGCGCCGGAGATGCTCAGCGAGCTCGAATACACCATCATCCGGCGCTCTCGGCAGTTGCGGAACGAGACCCGTCAGCCGGACACCGTGGTGCGCAGCCCGCTCGGCGAGGAGCGCACCCTGGAAATCGTCCTGGAGCAGCGGGCGTTCGATGTCTGGGCGCACGAGCAGGACCTCCGCCGGGTGTTCGGCAAGCCCGGCAACCTCGACTCGGCGGGTGCGCTGGTGGCCCGCGACCTGCTGGTGCGGGCGCTGCCCGGGATCGTCACCAAACGGGCCAAGGCGCCGGCCCGTTCGACGGTGGTCTTCGACATCAGCGGTCCGGTGGAGTTCATGCGGACCGTCCGGGTCGACGCCGAGGGGAAGGCCACCATCGACGGCAGCGTCTCGCTCGGTCCGACGGTGACGCTGACCATGGACTGGGACGCCTTCCACCAACTGGCGTGCGGACGGGTCCGGCCGGCGACCCTGGTCGAGCAGATCAAGATCGACGGCGACCAGGACCTCGCCCACGCCATCCTCGACAACTTCGCCGTCACGCCGTAACGCCCGGGCCGCTCAGGCACTCCCGAGGGGAACCAGTGACCCGGGCGGGGCGTCCCACGAGGAACTCAGGGGCCGCTGGGCTCGCTGGGGCAGCGTGGCTCGGCAGGCTTCGGCTGCGAGGGGCGCGACGTGGTGGAGGGAGCGGTGAAGGCGGGGGACGGCCGACCCGGGGCCGAAGAGGGCCGGGGGAGCGGCGGGATGTGGAACACCGCGCAGCACATCGCGGCGGACAGCGTCCACCAAGGCCACACCGTCACCATCCACCCGCCGCAGGCAGTCACGCCCACCCCGACCGGTTCCGCGGCAGAAGCGCTGAAGCAGGCAGTGCACAAGCAGTGGCGCGAGGAAACCCGTAAGCGCGGCCTCCATCTGCCCACACCGCTGCCCGTCGACTGGGCGATCCGCAAGGGATTTGCCGTTTCACGTGAAACAACGCTCTCCACCGATCCCTCCGGCAACTCCCGGACCGATTAAGGGAGATGGGCACCCCACGCATGGTGCTGCTCGGCGCACCGGGCGCAGGGAAGACGACCCTGGCCGTGTTCGAGGCCAGCCCCTGGCACGAGCTCTGACGCGCTGTTGAGCCTGACCGTGTTGCTCTTCGTCCTCGCCCGCTCGGTCCGGTGGCCGGCACGCTGCACCAGTTCCGGCACGGCCGGCTGAAGGAGCACCGGGCGTTGCAGCACCCCCGCCACCGGGAGGTGGTGGACGGGGATGCCGACGACGAGGACGGGAAGGGGGGCGGGCGGCCCGGACGAGGTGTCAGCCGGGGAGACCGGCGACCGTCCTCAGGCCGGGACGTGAACGGCCTCGACCCTGCTGACCACCAACCGTTCCCGTTCGCGCCGTGCCGCACGCCGACGCAGCCGGAGGATCTGCGAGATGCCGAGCGCCTCCAGGACGAAGACCGAGGCGAAGGCGATCCGGTAGTTGTCGCCGGTGGCGTCGAGCAGGACGCCGACCGCGAGCAGCGTGGTCATCGAGGCGGTGAAGCCGCCCATGTTGACGATGCCGGACGCGGTGCCCTGGCGCTCCGGCGGATTCGCCGGCCGGGCGAAGTCGAAACCGATCATCGACGCGGGGCCACAGGCACCCAGCACCGTACAGAGCACGACCAGCAGCGCCATGGGCGCGTGCGCGGCCGGCCAGCACAGGGTGAGCGCCCACAGCAGGGCGGTGGCCGCGACGGTGCCCAGCGCCAGCGGCATCCGCGCCGCGTGGTGGCGCGCGATGACCTGGCCGTAGACCAGGCCGACGGCCATGTTGGAGAGCACCACGAGGGTCAGCAGTTCACCGGCCGTGCCGCGGGAGAGGCCCTGCGCCTCCACGAGGAACGGCAGGCCCCACAGCAGCAGGAAGACCATCGCCGGGAACTGGGTGGTGAAGTGCACCCACATGCCCAGCCGGGTGCCGGGCTCGCGCCAGGCGGCCGCGATCTGGCCGCGGACGAACGCGGCGCCGCTGTGCTCGCGGGACGCCGGCGGCGGGGCGAAGCCCTCGGGGTGGTCCTTGAGGAAGAGCAGCAGCAGGGCCAGCACGACGATGCCGCCCAGGGCGCTGGCGGCGAAGGTCGTCGTCCAGCCGAAGGTGTGCAGCAGGCGGGCCAGGACGAGGGTGGAGATCAGGTTGCCCGCCATGCCGACCAGGGCGGCGATCTGCGCGATCATCGGGCCGCGACGGGCCGGGAACCAGCGGGAGCCGAGCCGCAGCACGCTGATGAAGGTCATCGCGTCACCGCAGCCCAGCAGCGCCCGCGAGCCGAGCGCCATGCCGTACGAGTCCGAGAACGCGAAGCCGAACTGGCCCGCGGTGTAGAGCACCACGCCGATGGTCAGGACCTTCTTCGCGCCCAGCCGGTCGACCAGCAGGCCGACGGGTATCTGCATGCCCGCGTAGACCAGCAGCTGAAGGATCGAGAAGGTGGACAGCGCGGAGGCGTTGATGTGGAAACGGTGGGCGGCGTCCAGGCCGGCCACGCCGAGGCTGGTGCGGTAGGTGATCGCGACGAAGTAGACGGCGACGCCGATGCCCCATACGGCCACGGCCTTCCGGCCGCCGGGCGGGTCCGAGGGAAGCAGCCGGACGCCGCCCCCGCCTATGCCGCCTATGCCACCACCGGTGGAACTGTCGCTGCCGGCAGCACCGTCGGTACGCCCGCTCATCGCTCGTTCCCCTGCGCGAGGTTGCGGACCCAGCTGACGTGCCGCTGTACGGCGTCGGTGGCGGCTTCGGCGTCGCCGGCCCGCAGGGCCTCCAGGATCTCGGTGTGCTCGGTGATGTTCTTGGCGATCCGGTCGGGGTGGGCGTGCATCACCGCGACGCCCATCCGCAGTTGCCGGTCGCGCAGCTGCTCGTAGAGCCGGTCCAGGATCTGGTTGCCGGCGCTGCGCACGATGGCGGCGTGGAAGGCCCGGTCGGTGATCGACACGGCGGCCAGGTCGCCCGCCGCGGCCTGCTCCCGCATCGTCTCGACCAGTTCGGTCAACTCGTTGATCAGGGCCGCGCCGGCGGGCACGGCCTTGGCCGCGGCGTGCTTCTCCACCAGCAGCCTGGTCTCGACGACATCGGCGATCTCCTGCGCGGAGACCGGAAGGACCAGCGCGCCCTTCTTCGGGTAGAGCTTGATCAGCCCTTCCACCTCCAGTCGCAGCAGCGCCTCCCGCACCGGGGTGCGGGAGACGCCCACCGCGTCGGCGAGCTCCCCTTCGGTGAGCAGCATCCCGCCCTCGTAGCGGCGCTCCAGGACGGCGTCCTTGATGTGGGTGTAAACCCGCTCGGCAGCGGGTGGCTGTTTGGCGGGAACGGGACCGGTCTCCCTCGTGGGGACGGTGGACAGGGACGCTGATGGCATGCGCACAGGATAGATACAACAAGTATGCGACCGGTACGGCATTCCGCGATGCGGACGATCAACGCGATATTTGCCCTGGTAGGAGGCGTTATGCGGGGTCGGCCGGGCCCGTTTCGGAGCGCCGGCCGACCGTCTCCTCAGGCCGACATCCGCCCCTGCGCGACCAGGCGGTCCACCACCTGCCGGTGGGCCGGTGCGCAGCGCGCGGAGGACTCGTGGCGATCGAACCACGCGTACTCGGCGATCTCCCGGCCAGGGGCCGGCGCGATGTCCTGGGGGCCGCCGGTGAAGCAGGTCATGTGCAGCCGCCGACCGTTCTTGCCGTGCGCCACGTCGTGGACGACGAACGCCTCGGAGAGCTCCGCGGCCGGGATGCGCAGGCCGAGTTCCTCCGAGAGCTCCCGGGAGAGCGCCTCGCGTGCCGTCTCCCCCGGTTCGTACTTGCCACCCGGGAGGTAGAAGGTGTCGTTCCCCCGCGTCCGCACGCTCAGCAGCCGGCCGTCCCGCACGTGGAGCCACGACACCGACCGCAGCGGCGCCTCCCGCTCCGCGGCGATCAGCGGGTGGCCGGTCCGGTCGTCGATCCGCCGCCCGCGCTCGGTGAAGCCCAGGTGGGCGGAGAACCGCCGGGCCCGGGCGTTCTCCTCGAAGACCTCCAGGGTCAGCGCGCCGTACCGCGCGGCCGCATGCTCCACCAGCTCCCGGCCGGTCCCGGCGCCCTGTGCCTCCGGCGCCACGAACAACCCGCCGATCTCCGCCCCGGCGTCGTCCCCGAACCGGAGTCCCAGCACGCCGATGACGACCCCGTCGCGCTCGGCGACCCAGTTCTCCGCCCGGACGAGATGCACCTCGCGGAGGATCCGGGCCCGCTCCCCCTCTCCTTCTCCCTCGATGAACGGATGCGCCTGCTTCGACGCCCTGGACCACAGGTCGCAGACCGCGTACTGATCCGCGTCCCGATAGCGCCGAATGACCGTGTGACTGCTCATTTCGCCGACCGTAAGGAGCCGGACGGCCGGCAGCAAACCCTTTCCGGTCGCGGTCCGCCCCGCTCGAAAGGGGGACCCGAGGGGGACCCACGGTCCGACTCAAGGCGTACGCGAGTCCGTACCTGACGCGTACGGAACGGCCGCATTCCCATGGGTGAATGGAGACACGGAACCGATAAGGCACCCGTACAAGGGGAGTTGACCATGCAGTCCAGGACGCACACCGGCCACCGTGCGCGCAACGCCGTCGCACTGGCCCTGATCGTCGCCACCGTGTGGGCCGGCGCCGCACTGGCCCGCAGCGCGGCGCCGGTCGACCCGTCCGCCCCAACCGGCCCGGTGGCGCACCTCAGCCGCGTGGTCGACCTCATCCGCGGCTGAGCAACGACCAAGGGCGGTGTTTCACGTGAAACGCACCGACCGTTTCACGTGAAACACCGCCCCACCGTCGTCCCGGACTCCCGCCCAGGACGATCAGTCCGGCCAACTCAGCCCCAGGTGATCAGCCGCTTGGGCCGCTCCAGGATCGCCGCGATGTCCGCGAGCAGCTTGGAGCCCAACTCGCCGTCGATCAACCGGTGGTCGAAGGAGAGGGCGAGGGTCGTGACCTGGCGCGGCTTGACCTTGCCCTTGTGGACCCACGGCTGGAGCTTGATCGCACCGACCGCGAGGATCGCCGACTCCCCCGGGTTGAGGATCGGAGTGCCGGTGTCGACGCCGAAGACGCCGACGTTGGTGATGGTGACCGTACCGCCGGACATCGCCGCCGGTGAGGTCTTGCCCTCGCGGGCGGTGGCCACCAGCTCGCCCAGCTCCGAGGCGAGCTGGGGAAGCGTCTTGGCCCCCGCGTCCTTGATGTTCGGGACGAGAAGGCCGCGCGGAGTGGCCGCGGCAATCCCGAGGTTGACGTAGTCCTTGTAGACGATCTCCTGAGTCGCCTCGTCCCAGGCGGCGTTGACCTCCGGGTGCCGCTTGATGGCGACCAGGAACGCCTTGGCCACCAACAGCAGCGGATTGACCCGCAGCCCGGCCAGATCCGGGTCCTGCTTGAGCTCCTGGACGAGCTTCATCGTGCGGGTCACGTCGACGGTGATGAACTCCGTGACGTGCGGCGCGGTGAAGGCACTGGCGACCATCGCCTGGGCGGTGGCCTTGCGCACGCCCTTGACCGGCACCCGACGCTCGCGCGCGGCGTCGAAGGCGGCGACCGGGGCCACCGCCGTCGGGACGGCCACCTCGGGGGCGGCCGGCGCCGCCGCCTCGGCCGGTGCGGCGGCCGCGTAGACGTCGTCGCGGGTGACGACGCCGCCCGGCCCGGTCGGGACGACCGTCGCCAGGTCGATGCCGAGGTCCTTGGCGAGCTTGCGGACCGGCGGCTTGGCCAGCGGACGCTCGGCGACCGGAACGACGGCGGCGGGCGCCGCCGGCGCCACGGGCACGGCCGCCGGAGTGGCGGCCGGCGCCGGCGCGCTGTGCCCGTTGAGCTCGGCCTGGAGCCCGGCGGTCACCGGCTCCGACTGGGCCGGCACCCCTGGCTGCTGCTTGCGCGCCCGGCGCTTGGTCGAGGACGGCGCGGCGCCGTAGCCGACCAGCACCGCCTGCCGACCCTGCGGTTCGGCGTCGTCCTCCTCGGCGGGCGCCGCGGCCTCACCGAGGGCCTCCCCGACGGGGCCGGCGCCCGGGTCGGTGTCGACCGCGATGATCACGGTGCCGACGTCGACGGTGGTGCCCTCGTCGAAGTGGAGCGCGTGCACCACCCCGTCGTAGGGGATGGGCAGTTCCACGGCGGCCTTGGCGGTCTCGACCTCGCACACGACCTGGCCGTCGGCAACGGTGTCACCGGCCTTGACGTACCACTTGAGGATCTCGGCCTCGGTCAGGCCCTCGCCCACGTCGGGCATCTTGAACTCGCGGATGCGCTGCGTGTGCGCGGCGCCGGCGGTCCCTGCAGTCATGGTCACGACTCTCCTCAGCCCTCAGTACGCCAACGCACGGTCAACGGCGTCGAGCACCCGGTCCAGCCCCGGAAGGTACTCGTCCTCCAGCCTGGACGGCGGATACGGGGCGTGGAAACCGCCGACCCGCAGCACCGGTGCCTCCAGGTGGTAGAAGCAGCGCTCGGTGATCCGGGCGGCGATCTCCGCACCCGAGCCGAAGAAGACGGGCGCCTCGTGGACCACGACCAGCCGGCCGGTCTTCTCGACCGAGGACTGGACGGTGTCGAAGTCGATCGGGGAGATCGAGCGCAGGTCGACCACCTCGACCGACCTGCCCTCCTCGGCCGCGACCTTGGCGACGTCCTCGCAGACCTTCACCATCGGGCCGTAGGCGACCAGGGTGAGGTCGGAGCCGGCCCGGGTCACCCGGGCCTTGTGCAGCGGGTCCGGGATCGACTCGGTGTCCAGGCGCGACTTGTCGTGGTAGCGGCGCTTGGGCTCGAAGTAGATGACCGGGTCGTCCCCGGCGATGGCCTGCTGGAGCATCCAGTAGGCATCGGAGGAGTTCGACGGGGAGACGATCTTGAGTCCGGCGACGTGCGCGAAGAGCGCCTCGGGCGACTCGGAGTGGTGCTCGACGGCGCCGATGCCGCCCGCGTACGGGATGCGGATGACGACCGGCACCTTGACCTTGCCCAGCGCCCGCGCGTGCATCTTCGCGAGCTGGGTGACGATCTGGTCGTAGGCGGGGAAGACGAAGCCGTCGAACTGGATCTCCACGACCGGTCGATAGCCGCGCAGGGCCAGGCCGATCGCGGTGCCGACGATGCCGGACTCGGCGAGCGGGGTGTCGATCACCCGGTCCTCGCCGAAGTCCTTCTGGAGCCCGTCGGTGACCCGGAAGACGCCGCCGAGCTTGCCGACGTCCTCGCCCATGATGAGGACCTTGGGGTCGGCCTCCATGGAGGCTCGCAGCGACGCGTTGATCGCCTTCGCGATGGTGATCTTCTCGTGGACAGCCATGGTCAGTTCCCCTCCGCGGCGGCGTCGGCGTCCGCGAACGACGCCTGGTAGGCGGCGAACTGCGCGCGCTCCTCATCGACGAGCGCGTGCCCGTCGGCATAGACGTTCTCGAAGATCGCCAGGTGATCCGGGTCGGGCATGGCCCGTACGACGTCGCGGACCCGCTTGCCCAGGACGTCGCTCTCCTCGTCGATCGCGGCGAGGTAGGCGTCGTCCACGAGGCCCTCGGCCTCCAGGTACTTCCGCAGCCGCAGGATCGGGTCCTTGGCCTCCCAGGCCAGCGTCTCCTCGTCCGGGCGGTACCGCGTCGGGTCGTCGGAGGTGGTGTGGGCGCCCATGCGGTAGGTGAACGCCTCGATCAGCATGGGGCCCTGGCCGGTGCGCGCGCGGTCCAGCGCCGCCTTGGTCACCGCCAGGCAGGCCAGCACGTCGTTGCCGTCCACCCGGACGCCGGGGAATCCGTACCCCTGGGCGCGCTGGTAGAGGGGGACGCGGGTCTGCTTCTCGGTGGGCTCGGAAATCGCCCACTGGTTGTTCTGGCAGAAGAAGACGACCGGGGCGTTGTAGACCGCGGAGAAGGTGAAGGATTCGGCGACGTCGCCCTGGCTGGACGCGCCGTCACCGAAATACGCGATGACCGCGGAATCCGCGCCGTCCTTCTGCACGCCCATCGCGTAACCGGTCGCGTGCAGCGTCTGCGATCCGATGACGATGGTGTAGAGGTGGAAGTTGTTGCTGTTGGGGTCCCAGCCGCCGTGGTTGACGCCGCGGAACATCCCCAGCAGGTTCGTCGGGTCGACGCCGCGGCACCAGGCCACGCCGTGCTCCCGGTAGGTGGGAAAGACGTAGTCGTCGTCGCGCAGCGCGCGGCCGGAACCGATCTGCGCGGCTTCCTGGCCCAGCAGCGAGGCCCACAGACCCAGTTCGCCCTGGCGCTGGAGGGTGGTCGCCTCGGCGTCGAACCGCCGGGTCAGCACCATGTCGCGGTAGAGACCGCGCAGTTCCTCGGGAGAGAGGTCGATCGAGTAGTCCGGGTGCTCGACCCGCGTCCCTTCCGGGGTCAGCAGTTGTACGAGCTGGTCCTGCTCCGCCTGGTCCGGCCCGGCGCTGTTCCCGGCCTTGGACTGCGTCGCCTTCTTCGCCGGCGTCGTCTTTTTGGCGGTGGTGCGCTTGCTGCCGCCGCGGGCGGTTTTCCGCTCGGCAGTGCCTTCCACGGTCACGTGCTGCTCCTCCGTCTGTCCGGCCCCCGGGGTCCGCCGGTGGCCGTTTGCGGCTCACCCGGTATCCGATACGGCGCACGGGGTGTGTGCGAACGCGGCCGGATCCGGGTGGAACAAAGCGCCCCGGAGTGGCCTGCTCATTGCACGTTACCCATTGTCAAAGCCGAAGTGGAAATGGCGCTGACCTGCGATTTTGCTTGGATTTCCAAGTAAATCGCGAAGGCTGGGAACAACTCCTGGTCACAGCGTTGCAGGCCGCCGGGACAACGGCACGTTATATCGGTGACCTGGAGCACGGGAAGAGTTGGTGTGTGAGACTAGGAAGGTGCGTGAAGACGGAAAAATCACGGTTTTCCTGCTCGATGACCACGAAGTGGTCCGGCGGGGCGTCCACGAAATGTTGTCGGTCGAGGACGACATCGAGGTGGTCGGCGAGGCCGGCACCGCGGCGGATGCCCTGGTCAGGATCCCGGCGACGCGTCCGGACGTGGCCGTGCTCGACGTCCGCCTCCCGGACGGCAGCGGCGTCGAGGTCTGTCGCGAGATTCGCGCCCAGGACGAAGAGATCAAGTGCCTGATGCTCACCTCGTTCGCCGACGACGAGGCCCTGTTCGATGCGATCATGGCCGGTGCGTCCGGTTATGTCCTCAAGGCCATCCGCGGCAGTGAACTCCTCTCCGCGGTCCGCGACGTGGCGGCCGGGAAATCACTGCTCGACCCGGTGGCCACCGCCCGCGTCCTACAGCGGCTCCGCGACGGCGACGCCGCGAAGGGCGACGACCGACTGGCGAACCTCACCGAGCAGGAGCGCAAGATCCTCGATTTGATCGGCGAGGGATTGACCAATCGCGCAATCGGCGAACGGCTCCACCTCGCCGAGAAAACGATCAAGAATTACGTTTCCAGCCTGCTTTCCAAGCTCGGCATGGAACGCCGTTCCCAGGCCGCCGCCTATGTCGCCCGCATGCAGGCCGAACGGCGCTGAGCAGGAACGACACCAAGGCCACGACCCCGGAGCCGGCGGTTCCGGGACCGGCGGAAGGGACCAACGTCCCGCCTCGCGGGGGCTGCCGCCCCTACCCGACGCCGCACCGGACGGGCAGGGTGACACCATGCCCACCGACGTCTTCCGCGCCATCGAGCTGTTGAGCAGCACCCCCTACGGCCGGGTGTCGGCCAGCCGGCGGGCGCTCCCCTTCACCACCGTCACCCGGCACGTCGTCGTCGACGGTCGCGTGCTCCTGCGCCTGCACCGCGGCTACGAGTACCACCGGGCGCTGGACGGCAGCGTCGTCGCCTACGAGGCCGACAACGTCAACAGCGGCGCCCGCGACACCTGGTCCGTGCAGTTCACCGGCACCGCCCGGGTCATCGAACCCACCCCGGTCGAGCGGCAACTGTTCGGCCGCACCCCGCGGTTGGCCGACGGCGTCCCGTACGACGCGGTCTTCCTGCGGATCGAGCCGGAATTCGTGACGCTGCATCACCTCACGGACGTCCCGGTCTTCGGATACGCACACCCTCTGTGAGGCTTTCCGGGACACCCACTCCACTGGGCGAAGTTGATCTAACATCTGGCGCGTGCTGCGCTCATCTGTAGTCCGGTCGGCGGCCACGCCCGACCGCGACACCCTCGGATCCCTGCTGCGCCACTACGACGGAGCCGGCGCACCGCTGTCCTGCGAACCCGTCGCCGAGGGCCTGCTCAACCACGGCTACTTCCTCGCCACCACCCGCGGCCGCTACTTCCTCAAACACCACCTCGACGGCGACCGGGCCGCGCTCACCCGCCAGCACCGCGCCACCCGCAGGCTGGCCGGGTGCGGCCTGCCCGTCGTCCCGCCCGTGACGGGCACGGACGGGCGGACCTTCACCGTCCTGGACGGCCGCCACTACGCCCTGCACCCCTGGAGGACGGGCCGGCACCTGAGCGGCACGGCACTGACCGTCGGCCAGTCGCGCCGGCTCGGCGGGCTGCTCGGGCTGGTCCACACGACGCTGGAGCAGGTGATGGCCGACGAACCGGCGCCGCCGCGGCCGCCGGGCACGGACGCCGCCGCCGACCCGCAGCGGACCTTCGAGACGATCGACGAGTTGCTGGCGCTCGCCCGCGGTGCCCGGCCGCGGACCAGCTTCGACGAGCTCGCCGAGCACCGCCTCCTGGAGCGCCGGGCCCTCCTGGAGCGGCAGGCGCACCGCCGGCCGGCGCCCGGTGCGGAGCCCCCGGCGGGCTGGGTGCACGGCGACTTCCACCCGCTGAACGTGCTCTACCGCGGGACCGAACCGGGCGCGATCGTCGACTGGGACCGGTTGGGCGTCCACCCGCGCGCGGAGGAGGCGGTGCGCGCCGCCGTGATCTTCTTCGTCCGTCCCTGCGGCACGCTGGACCTGTCGAAGGTCGCTGCGTACGCCGCCGCCTACCGCAGCGTGTGCGGGGCCGGGGCCGACGAGCTGGCCGCGGCCGTGCACCGGGTGTGGTGGGAGCGGCTGAACGACTTCTGGATGCTGACCTGGCGCTACCGGCTCGGCGACCTGCGCACCGATCCGCAGTTCCCCGCGGCGGCCGCGCTGGCCGTGTGGTGGACCCGCGAATTCCCCGCCGTGCGAAGGGCGTTCACGGGCTGACGCGCACGGCGCCAGCCCGTCCGTCCGTCCCGGTCAGCCGCCGGTCGCCCCACCGAGGGGCGTCGTGCCACCGTTGGTGGTGCCGCCGTTGTTGGTCCCGCCGTTGGTGGTGCCGCCGTTGGTGGTCCCGCCGTTCGACGTGCCGCCGTTGGTGGTCCCGCCGTCCGTCGTCCCGCCGTTGGTGGTGCCACCGTCCGTCGTCCCGCCGTTGGTGGTGCCACCGTCGGTGGTGCCGCCGTCGGTCGTCCCGCCGGTGGTGCTGGTCGGCGGCTCCGAGCTCGGCTGGCTCGACGGCGTCGGCTCGGACGACGGCTGGGTGCTCGGCTGGTGGGTCGGGCGGTGGGTGTAGGGGTTCCCGCCGCCGCTGGTGCTGCCCGGGTAGGTGTCCGTGGTGGACGGCTCGTCCGTCGGCGGCTGGGTGGTCTCGTCCGACTGGGACGGCTGCGGGGACTGGGTGACCGGCGTCTTGGTCTTGTGCTCGTTGGCGTTGCTGTTCTGCAGCGCGAAGGCCACGCCCACCGCGATGGCGATCAGTGCCAGCACCGCGATCAGCCAGATCTTGCCGCGGCCGCCCTTGGCCTGGCGGTAGCCGCCCTCGAAACCGCCGTCGTCGTCCCGCATGCCGGGCGTCAGGATCGGCTGGGCCGTGGTCTTCCCGGCGTCGGCGTGCGACATGACGGAGGTCTCGGCCGCTCCGCCGCGCAGCGCCATGGTGTGGCCGCCCTCGTGCAGCGCGACCGGGCCGGTGTTCCAGGTGCCGGTGTGGCCGCCCTGCTCGTGCAGCATCTGCAGCGAGTACTGGACCAGACCGCGCATCTCCTCGGCGCTCTGGAACCGGTCGTCGGGGTCCTTGGCCAGCGACCGCATGACCAGGCCGTCCAGCTCCGGCGGCACCGCGTCGGCGACCTGGGAGGGCGGCACCGGCATGTCCTGGACGTGCTGGTAGACGACCGAGAGCGGGGTCTCACCGGTGAACGGCGGCCGCTGCGCGAGGAGTTCGTACAGCAGGCAGCCGGTGGCGTAGAGGTCGGAGCGGGTGTCGACGGTCTTGCCGAGCGCCTGCTCCGGGGAGAGGTACTGCGGGGTGCCCATGACCATGCCGGTCTGGGTCATGGTCGACTGCGCACCGTGCAGGGCGCGGGCGATGCCGAAGTCCATCACCTTCACGGCGCCGCTGTTGGTGATGATCACGTTCGCGGGCTTGATGTCGCGGTGCACGATGCCGTGCTGGTGGCTGTAGGCCAGCGCCTCCAGCACCCCGGAGACGATGATCAGTGCCTGGTCCGGCGGCGGCGCCTCGGCGTTGAGCAGCAGGTCCCGGATGGTGTGGCCCTCGACCAGCTCCATCACGATGTACGGCACGGTGTTGCCGCTGACGAAGTCCTCACCGGAGTCGTAGACGGCGACGACCGCGTGGTGGTTCAGACCGGCGACGGACTGCGCCTCGCGCGTGAAGCGGGCCTTGGACACCGGGTCCTCGGCGAGGTCCGCGCGCAGCAGCTTCACGGCGACGGTCCGGCCCAGGCGCACGTCCTCGGCGGCGAACACCTCTGCCATGCCGCCGCGGCCCAGCCGACGCGTCAGGCGGTAGCGGCCGTCACCGACCAGCCCGCCGTTGCCCCACAGCTCCGGCGCGTCGGAGACGTTGGAGCCGGTGGCGTCAGGATCGGACGGCCCTTGGGGGCGCTGCGTCGGTGCCATCGGTCCTCGCCGTCGAATCGATCCGCATTGCAGCGGTAAGGTCTCGGTCTTCGCTAGAGCACGCTACAGGTTCCGCGGCACCCACCGGTCCGTCGTGGACCGGCCATCAAACCCTCCGCATCCCAAGTGTCGCAAGTTCACCAGGGGTGACCGGAAGTCCGAGCCCCTTCATGACCGTGCCCGGATCTTGCACATCTGGTCACGGAACGGGCACACAGCTTGACGTGTCCGTGCCCTGGGGCAGACTTGGCTGCGGAATTCTAGATTTTGATCGCTAGACATACGGGCAGTGCGCCTAGGGGGAAGCGGAACGATGAGCCAGGACGGCGCTCAAGGCCAATTCGAGGGCCGTTCGGTCGGCGGTGGACGTTACCAGCTCCGTGATCTTCTTGGCGCCGGCGGCATGGCCTCCGTGCACCTCGCCTATGACAGCGTGCTGGACCGCGAGGTCGCGATCAAGACCCTGCACACCGAGCTCGGCCGCGAGCAGGCGTTCCGCGAGCGCTTCCGGCGCGAGGCCCAGTCCGTGGCGAAGCTCACGCACACCAACATCGTCTCGGTCTTCGACTCCGGCGAGGACCAGCTCGACGGCGGCATGGTGCCGTACATCATCATGGAGTACGTCGCCGGCCAGCCGTTGCGTTCCGTGCTGGACTCCGACATCGCGCAGCACGGCGCGATGCCGACGGAAAAGGCGCTGAAAATCACCGCCGACGTGCTCGCCGCCCTGGAGGCGAGCCACGAGATGGGCCTGGTCCACCGGGACATCAAGCCGGGCAACGTCATGATGACCAAGCGCAACGTCGTCAAGGTCATGGACTTCGGCATCGCCCGCGCCATGCAGTCCGGCGTGACCTCGATGACCCAGACCGGCATGGTCGTCGGCACCCCGCAGTACCTCTCGCCCGAGCAGGCCCTGGGCCGCGGCGTGGACGCCCGCTCCGACCTGTACTCGGTCGGCATCATGCTCTTCGAGCTGCTGACCGGACACTTGCCGTTCGACGCGGACTCCCCGCTGGCCATCGCCTACGCCCACGTGCAGGAAGAACCGCCGGTCCCGTCGACCATCAACCGCTCGCTGCCGCCGGCGGTGGACGCGCTGGTGGCCCGGGCGCTGAGGAAGAACCCCAACGAGCGGTTCCCGACCGCCGAGGCGATGCGGGACGAGTGCCTGCGGATCGCCGGCTCCGGGCAGTCCGGCGCGACGCCACTGATCATCAGCGAAGGCCCGCGGGCCCGCACCAGCGGCGCCTCGGTCTCCTCCGCGGTGTTCCCCACCGCCTCCGGCAACCCGCACACCCCGGTGCCGCCGAGCGTCCAGCAGCCGTACCAGCCGACGCAGGCCGCCTTCGGCCCCTCGACTCCGCCGCCGGTGAACAGCCCCTACCCGACGCCGGCCCCGGCCCCGGCCCCGACGCCCCCGCCGTTCACCGGCGGCTTCCAGGCCCCGCCGCCGTTCCCCGGTCCGCCCGCGCCGGTGACGGGCGCCATGCCGCCGGCACGCCCCCGGAAGAACAACAGCGGGGTGATCATCGTCGCGGCGGTGGTGGGCGTGGTCGTGGTCACCGCGATCGCCATCGGCATCGGCTTGAGCGCAGGGTCCGGCGGCAGCAGCACCGGCGGAAGCGACAGCCCGACGTTCGCCTTCTCCCCGTCGCCCACCGCCAGCGTCCGTCCCGAGGACAAGACGGCGACGATCCAGGCCAGCCAGTGCACCAATCCGACGCCGAGCTACAGCCAGAAGGGCAAGGTCCTCTTCCCCTCGTTCAAGTTCAAGAACCTGGAGTCGGTCGAGGCGTGCATCAAGGCCGCCGGCTGGAAGTACAAGATCGTCAAGGAAGAGAACGACGCGATCTGGGGCAAGAACACCGTCACGGACCAGACTCCGGCGGCCATCAGCTGGTGGGACCCCCGCAGCAACGACACCGTCGAGCTGACCATCTCGACGGGACACAACTGAGAACAGCGGCATCTGACAGCCGGAGGGGCCGGCACGCGAACTGCGTGCCGGCCCCTCCGGCCGTTGTGGGTGTCGGGCGCCTCGATCAGAGGTAGGGGCCCGAGCGGGCGCCATCGTGACCGGGATGCTCAAGGTGGCCCTCGGCGGTGAGACCGGGCGGCAGGGCACGACGCATCTGCTCCAGTTGGGCGCGGGCCGCCATCTGCTGGGCGAAGAGCGCGGTCTGGATGCCGTGGAAGAGGCCCTCCAGCCAACCGACCAGCTGGGCCTGGGCGATCCGCAGCTCGGCCTCGGTCGGCACCGACTCGTCGGTGAAGGGCAGCGACAGCCGCTCCAGCTCTTCGACCAGCTCGGGGGCCAGGCCGTCCTCCAGCTCCTTGACCGAGCTGGCGTGGATCTCCTTGAGGCGCACCCGGCTCGCCTCGTCGAGGGGAGCGGCCTTCACCTCTTCCAGCAGCTGCTTGATCATGCTGCCGATGCGCATGACCTTCGCAGGCTGCTCGACCATGTCCGTCACCGGAGTCTCACGGGGCTCCCCGCCCTCGTCCCCGTCACCGGAGGCGGCGCTGCCGAGCGCCATGCCGTCCGGGCCGACGACCAGGACGTGCTGGTTCTCCTGCGACCGTTCGTTCATCGGCATATCCATGCCGCCATTCTCTCGTACGACAGGTCCAGAACGGTGGTGCCCCTGGCAGAAGGTGATCCACCCTTGCCGACACGACGAATTGCCCGTCGGACCCGCCCGTTATGCACCCCCGTCCCTGGCCGTACGTTTCACGTGAAACCACGGATTCTCGGCTGTTTCACGTGAAACCACGGAGCGTGAAACCACGGAGCGTGAAACCACGGGGAGCAACCGCTCAGCACCGCGGACCGTTTCACGTGAAACGGGACCTCAGCGGCGACGCAGTCGCAGTCCGAGAAAGGCCAGCCCCAGGCCGGTGAGGGCCATCCCGGCGCCCATCGGCAGGACCCGTTCGACCCGGGCGCCCGGGGCATCGAGGGGGTAGGGGCTTGCGACCGGATCCGGGCCGGCCATGGTCGAGTCCCCGTCCTCTTCGGGAGCGGGTGTGGGCGCCTGCCAATCGGGGGTCGGGGTGGGCGGGACGGCCAGGTCATGCGGGCGTGCGGGGTGCGGCCGTGGCGCAGGGCTCGTGTGCGGGCTGGGGTCCGCCGAGGCCGAGGGGGTGCGTTCGTGCGGCTTCGGCCGATGAGTCGGCGGCGGTGTGGGCTCGGGGGCCGGAGCATGCGGCGGGGCGGACGGCAGGGGCGGCTCGGAGACATCCGCATCCGCGTCCGCGGAGTCGTCCGGGGCGCCCTCGTCGAGCCCCGGCACGGGGTCCGAGCGCCAGGGGAAGCCAAGGCCGAACGGGTCGGCGTGGTGGTGTTGCCGCGGTTCGTGACGGAACGGACCGCCGGGGTGGTCCGGGAAACCCGGCAGCGCGCCGGAAAGGCCCAGGAAGGCATCCGGGAAGTCGCGGAAGTCGTAGGCGCCGGGGAAGTCCGGCAGCCCGCCAGAACGCCCTGGGTACTGCTCCGTCGAGAACTCCCCGGTCAGCACGGGGACCGCCGCGAAGTCGTCCAACGTCGCGTCGGGACGCGCGGCCGGAGTGGCCTGCCGGTCCGCGGCCAGCGCGGGACCGGCTGTCAGGGAGACGGGTAGGGCGGCGGCGAGCACCAAGAGACTGGAGGCCATGCGCGTACGGAACCCTGGAGCGACCACGGTGCCCCTCCCGTGCCGAGCCGTCGAGTGACGTGCCCAGCGTCACACAGCGGGTGGACCGCGGCATCTCGGGCAGATCGGCCGGGTGACCTGCCGGCACGGGGAGGGGCGAGGGGCGTTCAGGGCCCGGGGGCGGGGGCCGCGGCCGGCTCAGACCGTCAGGACGACCTTGCCGACGTGACCGCTGGCGTCCAGGATGCGGTGCGCCTCGGCGGCCTCCGCCATCGGCAGGGCCCGGTCCACGATCGGGCGGACCTGACCGTTGCCGATCAGCGGCCAGACGTGCTCCCGGACAGCGGCGACGATGGCGGACTTCTCACTGACCGGGCGGGCCCGCAGACCCGTGCCCGTGATCGCGGCGCGCTTGGCGATCAGCGCGGCGAGGTTGAGCTCGGCCTTCACCCCGCCCTGTAGCCCGATGATCGCCAGCCGGCCGGCGACGGCCAGCGCCTTGACGTTCTTCTGGAGGTACTTGGCGCCGATGATGTCGAGGATGACGTCCGCGCCCTTGCCCTCGGTGGCCTTGCGGATCTCCTGGACGAAGTCCTGCTCGCGGTAGTCGATGAGGACGTCGGCGCCCAACTCGGCGCAACGGGCCAGCTTCTCCGGTCCGCCCGCGGTGACCGCGACCCGCGCACCGACCGCCTTGGCGAGTTGGATGGCCATGGTGCCGATGCCGCTGGCACCGCCGTGGACCAACAGGGTCTCGCCGGGCCGCAGGTGCGCGATCATGAAGACGTTCGACCAGACGGTGCAGGCGACTTCGGGAAGCGCGGCGGCCGTCACGAGGTCGACGCCAGGCGGCAGCGGCAGCACCTGACCGGCCGGGACGGCGACCTTCTCGGCGTACCCGCCGCCCGACAGCAGCGCGCACACCTCGTCGCCGACCGCCCAGCCGTGCACGCCGGGGCCGACCGCCGCGATCCGTCCCGAGCACTCCAGGCCCGGGTACGGGGAGGCCCCGGGCGGCGGGTCGTAGAAGCCCTGGCGCTGGAGCAGGTCGGCGCGGTTCACGGCGCTGGCCGCGACCTCGATCAGGACCTCGCCCTCGGCGGGCTGCGGATCGGGCACTTCGGCCCAGACGAGGGCTTCGGGGCCACCGGGCTCGGGGATGGTGATCGCTCGCATGGGCGCGAGGCTACTCGCCGACCGGCCACGGGGCGAAAGGGCGGGGCGCGGCCCCGCCACAGGTCACCGCCCCGCGTACCGGTCGCCGGCGCCCCGTGCCACGGTCCGTCAGTCGTCCGCCGGGCGCATCGGGGAGACCGCGGTGCCGGGCAACGTCGGCTTGGCGGGCGGCTTCCCGGGGACGGCGGTCTCCTCCGCCGGGGCGGCGCGGACGATGGTGATCAGACGGTCCGCGGTCTGCAAGGGGCTCGCCCGCGGGTCGTCGTAGCCCAGGAGCCGGTGTCCGCGCAGCACGGAGACGACCAGGTCGTTCGTCTCCCGGACGGACTTGCCGACCTCGGCCTTGACCACCGGACGCTCCACCAGGTCCAGGCCGCTGCCCTGCTGGATCAGGTCTTCCATGACCGCACCCGCACTGGGGCTGTGCACCGACAGGCCCAGGAGCCGGCCGGCCGCACTGGCCGAGGTGATCACCGCGTCCGCGCCCGACTGCCGCAGCAGCGGCGCGTTCTCCTCCTCGCGCACGGCGGCGACGATGTTGGCCCGCTTGTTGAGCTGACGTGCGGTCAAGGAGACCAGCACCGCGGTGTCGTCGCGCTGGGTGGCGATGACGATCTGGTGCGCCCGCTGGATCTCGGCCCGCAGCAGGACGTCGCTGCGCGTCGCGTCGCCGACCACGCCCGCGTAGCCCTCGGCCACCGCCGATTCGACGACCTTGGTGCTGGGGTCGACGATGACGATCCGCTCCCGGGGCAGGCCCGTGGCCCGCAGGGTCTGCACGGCCGAGCGGCCCTTCGTTCCGAAGCCGACGATGACGGTGTGGTCGCGCAAGGCGTTTCTCCAGCGTTTCAGTTGCCACTGCTCACGGGTGCGTTCGGTCAGCACCTCCAGCGTGGTGCCGACCAGGATGATCAGGAACAGCACGCGCAGGGGTGTGACCAGGAGGATGTTCAACAGCCGTGCGCTGGCGCTGTAGGGGACGATGTCGCCGTAACCCGTGGTGGAGAGCGTGACGGTGGCGTAGTAGACGCAGTCGAGCAGGTCGAGCTGGCCACCGGCGTTGTCGTGGTAGCCCTCGCGGTCGATCCACACGATGAAGACCGTCGCGACGAGCACCAGCAGCGCCATCAGCAGCCGCCGGGCGACCTGTCGTATGGGCGCCTTCGGGCTGCGGCGGGGCAGTATCACCCGGTGCGAACGGTCCTCCGGGGTCTCGCGCGCCGCGGCATCGTGGGACGGGAGCTTCACGCGGTGCCTCCGGTGGGAGCTGCGGGGTCGTAGCAGGTGTCGGGGGTCGGCCAGCCCGCCGACCAGCCCGTCGGCCAGGGAAGTTCGAGGAGTTCGACCTCGGTGCCGCGCTCCGCGCCGCCGGACGGGATGACCGCCATCGCGTCCGCGGCAGCGATCCCGCGCAGCATCGCGGGTCCGTGGAAGTGCAGCGGCCCGGCCACCAGCCCGTGCCGGTCGTCGTCGCGGTAGGCCACCGGGACGAGCCGGGTGTCGCGCGGGTGCCCGGGGACGGCGGCGGCCAGCGGCACCCGGTACGGCGCGGCGGGATGGCGGGCGGCGAGCGTGCGGAGCAGGGGTTCGGCGAGCGTGAGCAGACCGGACACCGCGGCCAGGGGGTTCCCCGGAAGACCGACGAGGTGCCGGCGCGGTGCCAGGCGGGCCAGCAGCATCGGGTGGCCGGGGCGCACCGCCACGCCGTCCACCAGCAGCTCCGCGCCGAGCCGTTGGAGGGTCGGGTGCACGTGGTCGACGGGGCCCGACGCAGTGCCGCCGGTGGTGATGACCAGGTCGGCGGTGGATCCGGCGAGGGCCTCGTGCAGTGCTTCGGCGTCATCGCCGAGGTGTCGCGGGGGTGCCGCCTCGGCGCCCAGGGCGCGCAGCCAGGGCACCAGCATCGGGCCGAGCGCGTCGCGGATCCGACCGCCCTCGGGGAGCCCGTCGCGCAGCAACTCGTCGCCGAGGACGAGCACCTCGACGCGGGGGCGGGGGTGGACGGCGAGCTCGTCGTAGCCGGCCGCCGCGGCCAGGCCGAGGACCGCGGGGGTCACCAGCGTGCCGGCGGGCAGGAGTTGGTCACCGCACCGGCACTCCTGACCGCGCGGGCGGATGTCCTGGCCGGGCGGCACCGGACGCGGCGCGTACAGCCGGGCGCGGCCGTCGGGGAGTTCGAGGACCTCGCCGTGCTCGCTGCGCAGCACCGCGGTGGCGCCGGTCGGGATGCGGGCGCCGGTGGCGATGGGCAGCGCGTGGCCGTCGGGAAGCACCGCGGTGGTGGCGTGGCCGGCGAGGATGCCGGCGTCCGGGCCGGGCCCGGTGTCGTCGGCGGCGCGGTCGACGCGCCAGGGACCGGGGCCGGCGACCGCCCAGCCGTCCATCGCCGAGGTGTCGAACGACGGCAGGTCGGTGAGGGCCTTCAGCGCAGCGGCGAGCGTGCGGCCGAGCGCGTCGGCGAGCTCTGCGGTACCCGGCCCCACGGGCCCGGGCACCGCGCGTTCGGCGAGGTCACGGGCGGTGCGCCAAGGTGTGACGGCGTGGCCGGAGGACCGCGTCGCGGGGCGGGCGGACCCGGCGCCGCGAGCGTCGCCGCAGGTGGCGGAGCAGTCCTCCTCGACGTGGCCGGACCCGGGGGCGCCGCCGGTCGGGGGCGGTCCCACGCAGCCGGCGGCATGCTCGGCGGGCGCCCCGCCGGACGCGCCCGGCCGGTCGGTGCTCCCTGACCGCCCGCGGGTGGACGCGGTGCCGTTGACCAGCGCGAGCGCGTCGGCGAACTCGTCACCGAACGGGTCGCCGTGTTCCCCGTCGGTCATTCCGCGGGCTTCGTTTCGCCCGCCGGGGCACCGCCGGTCGTCCGCGCCGCCGCGGCCTCCTCGGTGGCCGCTTCCGCCGCCCAGCGCTCGGCGAGGGCGGCGGCCCGCTGCGCCAACTCCGCCACGTCGCGGCCCTGCTGTCCCGCCGCGTAACCGATCAGGAAGGTGGTCAGCGGCGCGGCCGGGCGGGCCACACCGTGTGCCGCGTCCCGCGCGAGGTCGAGGAGAGCCGCCGTGTCGACATCGAGGTCGATGCCCAGTTCGGCCTTGACTGCGGTGATCCATTCGTCCAACACGTGTCCATGCTCCCTGATCCGGGCGCGCGCCGTGCCGAGGTCCTCCCAGGTGTCGCAGTCGAAGGACGCCGTGGCCGAGGCGTCCGGGACCCGGGCGAGCGCCAGCGCGGACAGCAGGGGGCGCAGCGGCAGGTCGGTCAGGGTGCCGCGTTCGACCCGCAGCCGGTCCAGGGCGCGGCGCAGCGGGACGGAACGGTAGGCGGCCACCAGCGGCTGGTCGCGCCCGTCCGCATCGCGCAACAGCGCCCCGTCCCGGGGCGAGGCGGCACTGGCGGTCGCCGCGTCGAGGAGGGCGCGTACGGTCGCGGCCGTCAGGAACGGCAGGTCGGCGGAGAGGACCAGCACCGTGGGGGCGGTGGTGTGGCGCAGTCCGGCGTCGAGCGCGGCGAGCGGCCCACCGCCGGGCGGGTCTTCGCGGGTCTGGACCACCGGGCGGGCGGTCGGGCGGGCGGGGCCGACGACGACGGTGGCCGCGGCGTCGCGGCAGACGGCCAGGACCCGGTCCAGGAGGGCGCGGCCGCCGACCGCCAGGGCGGGCTTGTCCGCCCCGCCGAGCCGTCGGGCCGCCCCTCCCGCCAGCACGATCGCGTCGTAGTCGGTGTCGTCGCTCACCCCTTGAGTATCGCCGGGCGCGCCACGCTCACACCGTCTGCCGCCGCCCGGCCGTCACAACGAGCGCAGCAGCAGCGCGGGCTGCTCCACGCAGTCGGCCACGTAGCGCAGGAATCCGCCGGCGATGCCGCCGTCGCACACCCGGTGGTCGAAGGTGAACGAGAGCTGGACCACCTCCCGCACCGCCAACTCACCGTCGTGGACCCAGGGTTTGGCGGCTATCCGGCCGACGCCGAGCATCGCCGCCTCGGGGTGGTTGAGGATCGGGGTGGAGCCGTCGACGCCGAAGACGCCGTAGTTGTTGAGCGTGAAGGTGCCGCGGGACAGCTCGGCCGGGGAGAGCTTCCCGGCCCGCGCGGCGTCGGTGAGCCGGGCGATCTCGGCGGACAGCTGCTCGACCGTGCGGCCCTGGGCGTCCCGGACGACCGGCACCACCAGGCCGCGGTCGGTCTGCGCCGCGAAGCCCAGGTGGACGGCGGGCAGCCGGACGATCTCCTGGGCCGTGGTGTCCACGGTGGCGTTCAGCTCGGGGTAGCGGGCGAGCGCGGCGGTGCAGATGCGGGCGAGGAGGGCCAGCAGTGACACCTTGGGGGCACCGGGGACGTTCATCGCCCGGCGGGTGGCGAGGAGGTCGGTTGCGTCGGCGTCCACCCAGCACGTCGCGTCCGGGATCTCACGGCGGCTGCGGCTGAACTTCTCGGCCGCGGCGCCGCGCAGGCCCTTGAGCGGGATCCGTTCCTCACCGGGGACGGGCCCGGCGGCGTCGGCGGTGCCGGCGGTGCGGGCCGCGGCGGACTGCCGTTCGCCCAGGGCCCGCACCGCGGATTCGACGTCCGTCCGCAGGATCAGGCCGTCGCGCCCGCTGCCTCGTACCTCCCGCAGGTCCAGGTCGTGCTCCCGGGCGATGCGGCGCACCAGCGGGGAGATGACGGCCACCGTGCGGGGGCCGTCGGCCGCCGCGGTGCCGGGGGCGTCCCCGGTCGCGGTGCCGTTGGTGGCCGTGCCGTTCGTGGTGGCGGGGGGTGCGGGCGTGGCGGAGCGGCGCGCGGGGGCCTCCGCGGCGCTCGGGAGGATCCGCCGGCGGCGCGCCGCGGCACCGCTCGTCCCGTAGCCGACCAGGACGTTTCCCGAACCGGCAGCGTCCGTTCCCGCGCCCTCGGCGCCGGGGGCCGGGTCCGCCGGCGCGGCGACCGAGGCCGATCCGTTGGCACTGCCGGGGGCCGACCCGCGACCGGCCGAGTCCTCCGGTGCCGCGCCGACCGCGACCGTCACCAGGGGCGCCCCCACCGGGACTTCGGTGCCCGCCGCGCCGAAGCGGGCGGTGACCACCCCGCCGTACGGGCACGGCACCTCGACCATCGCCTTGGCGGTCTCGACCTCCACCACCGGCTGGTCGACGGCCACCACCTCGCCGACCTCGACCAGCCACTGCACGATCACCGCCTCGGTGAGGCCCTCCCCCAGGTCGGGCAGGGTGAACTCGCGCACCACGGCCATCACGCACCACGTCCTTCGGTCCAGCGCGACTCCCACTGGAGGCGGGCGACGGTGTCCAGGATCCGGTCCACGCTCGGGAGGTGGTGACGCTCCAGCATGGGCGGCGGGTAGGGGACGTCGAAGCCGGCCACGCGCAGCACCGGCGCCTCCAGGTGGTGGAAGCAGCGCTCGGTGATCCGCGCGGCGATCTCGCCGCCGGGACCGCCGAACCCGCTGGACTCGTGGACGACCACGGCCCGCCCGGTGCGCCGCACCGATGCGCACACCGTGTCGTCGTCGAACGGCACCAGGGTGCGCAGATCGACGACTTCCAGGTCCCAGCCCTCGACGCGGGCGGCCTCGGCGGCCTCCAGGCAGACGGGCAGGGACGGGCCGTAGGTCAGGAGCGTGGCGCTGCTGCCGCGGCGGCGGACCTCTGCACGGCCTATGGGGGCGACCGCAGTGGGCGCGTCCGGCGACCAGTCGGCCTTGGACCAGTAGAGCCGCTTGGGTTCGAGGAAGACGACCGGGTCGTCGGAGGCGATGGCGGCGCGCAGCAGCCCGTAGGCGTCCTCGACGGTCGCCGGGGTGACGACCTGGAGGCCGGGGGTGGCGAGGTAGTACGCCTCGGAGGAGTCGCTGTGGTGCTCGACGCCGCCGATGCCGCCGCCGTAGGGGATGCGGATGGTCAGCGGCATGGCGACCGCGCCCCGGGTGCGGTTGCGCATCCGGGCGACGTGGCTGACCAGTTGCTCGAAGGCCGGGTAGGCGAACGCGTCGAACTGCATCTCCACGACCGGCCGCAGCCCGTACATCGCCATGCCGACGGCGGTCCCGAGGATGCCGGCCTCGGCGAGCGGGGTGTCGCTGCAGCGGTCCTCGCCGAACTCCTCGGCCAGGCCGTCGGTGATCCGGAAGACGCCGCCCAGGGCGCCGACGTCCTCGCCCATCACGTGGACGGTCGGGTCGTCGGCCATGGCATCGCGCAGGGCGCGGGTGAGCGCCTGCGCCATGGTGGCCGGTTTGCGCGCGGTCGGCGCGGCGGTGGTCGTCATGGCCTGGCCTCCTGGGCGGGCGCCACGGTGCCCGTGGCGGACTCGGGTGCTTCGGCCCCTTCGGCCTCGGCGTCCAGCTCGGCGCGCAACTGGGCGGCCTGGGAGCGCAATTGGCTGGTCTGCTGGGTGAAGACGTGGTCGAAGAGGTCCATCGGCGCCAGCGACGCTTCGGCGTGCATCCGCTCCCGGAGGTCGGCGGCGAGGCGCTCGGCGCCGTCGCGAGTGGCGGTGGCGAACGCGTCGTCGAGCAGGGCGCGGTCGGTCAGCGCGCGCTCCAGCAGGGCTATCGGGTCGTGGGCCCGCCAGCTCTCGACCTCGGCGTCGGTGCGGTAGCGGGTGGCGTCGTCGGCGTTGGTGTGGGCCTCAAGGCGGTAGGTGACGGCCTCGACGAGGGTGGGGCCGCCGCCCTCACGGGCCCGGCGCACCGCGTCGGTGAGGACCTCGTGCAGGGCGGGGGCGTCGTTGCCGTCCACCAGGCGACCGGGCATGCCGTAGCCGACCGCCTTGTGGGCGAGGGTCGGCGCGGCGCTCTGCTTGGCGAGCGGCACGGAGATCGCGAAGCCGTTGTTCTGCACGAGGAAGACGACCGGCGCCTGCCAGACGGCGGCGAAGTTGAGCGCCTCGTGGAAGTCGCCCTCGCTCGTGCCGCCGTCGCCGACCATGGCCAGGGCGACCACGTCGTCACCCTTGAGGCGGGCGGCGTGCGCCAGGCCCACGGCGTGCGGGAGCTGGGTGGCGAGCGGGGTGCACAGGGGGGCGATGCGGTGCTCGTAAGGGTCGTAGCCGGTGTGCCAGTCGCCCCGCAGGAGGGTCAGGGCCTGCACCGGATCGAGGCCGCGGGCGACGGCGGCGAGGGTGTCGCGGTAACTGGGGAAGAGCCAGTCCTGCTCCTGGAGGGCGAGCGCGGCGGCGACCTGGCAGGCTTCCTGGCCCGTGGACGAGGGGTAGACCGCCAGCCGGCCCTGGCGGGTGAGGGCGGTGGCCTGGGTGTTGTACCGGCGACCGCGCACCAGCTCGGTGTAGAGCCGCTTCAGCAGTCCGGGGTCGAGCCGGCCGGCGGCGTCGGTGCCCAGGAGGCGGTACGGCTCGGCGTCGGGCAGAAGGGGCGCGGGATCGACGCGCGGCCGCCAGGCGGGCGGCGGGCCGGCAAGGTCACTGGTGTGCCTGCTGCTGCCGGGCTGCTCGAGAACCGTCATGTCGGGCACCTCCTCGTCATCGAAGGGGTGGCGCGATGCGCCTCATGGGTGGTGGGCGAGCCGGTGGTGCCTCCCAGCGGTCGCTGGGGGTCGGGCAGAACGCGAACGGTCGGGGCCGGTGACCCCTTCCCTACCGATTGTTCGGTCGCTGATGCATTTTGGCTACAGGCGGGTTCAGCCTGTGGACAAACGGTTCTCCACAGCTTGTGATGAAGGCAGGGAGTCCACAAAGGGGAGGCGGGAGCACATGCCGGAGGAACAGATGGCCAATCCGGGCGGGCAGCCGTCGGCGGCGCCCGCCCCCGCACCTCCGGCCGCACGCCCCCTCGACCAGATCGACCGCGCCATCCTGCGGCTGCTGCGGACCGACGGCCGGGCGTCGATACGCTCCGTCGCCGAGCAGGTGCACGTCTCGCGCGCCAACGCCTACGCGCGGATCAATCGGCTGCTCGACGACGGCGTCATACGCGGCTTCAGCGCCCTCGTGGACCAGGAAAGGGCAGGTCAGGGCGCCTCCGCCTACATCACGTTGAAGATCGTGCAGAACTCCTGGCGGACCGTGCGCAAACAACTCACCACGCTCCCCGGTGCCGCGCACATCGCGCTGGTCAGCGGGGATTTCGACGTACTGCTGCTGGTGCACACCAAGGACAACCGGGAGCTGCGCGAACTGGTCCTGACCCGGATCCAGGCGATACCGGAGGTGCTCAGCACCCGCACGTTGCTGGTGTTCGAGGAGACGGACCTCGGGGTGGAGGAGGGGTAGCGCCGGGGCCGCGGGCGAGGCCGGGGGCGGCGCCGACGGGGCCGTGTGGGGCCTTCCCGGCCCCTGTCCGCCCCGCCGCGAACCGCACGCGCGAACCCGCCCGCTCAGACCTTGCGCAGCCCCGAGAACGCCGTCCGCACCACGGCCTCGGCGACCTCGTCACGGCTGGCGGCGCCGCCCCGTCCGGGCCGGTACCACTCCACGATCGAATTGATCATGCCGAAGAGCAGGCGGGTGGCCAGCCGGACGTCCACGTCGTCCCGCAGGTCACCGTCGGCGGCGGCCTCCTTGAGGAGGTCGGCGACCCGGTGGTCGAACTCGCGGCGGCGCTCCATGGCCCACCGCTCGGTGTCGGTGTTCCCCCGCACCCGCAACAGCAGCGTCACGTAGGGGAGTTCGTCCATCAGCACCTCGGCCACCCGCCGGGTGACGTGCTCCAGCCGCTCGATCGCCCGCCCCTCCTGGGCGTCGGCTTCCGCGAGAACACCGAAGAGCCCGTCCAGGGCACGGCTTATCGCGCGGCGCAGGAGCTCTTCCTTGCTGCGCACATGGTGGTAGATCGACGACTTGGAGATGCCGGCCGCCTTGGAGAGGTGCTCCATGGAGGTGCCGTCGTAGCCGCGCTCGATGAACACCTCGACGGAGACCGCGAGCAGCGAATCGGGCGTGTAGGCGTCGCGCTTGGCCATGGTCATGATTAGAGCACCCATTCCTCGAGGTCCGCACGGCGCCGGAGCGCCCAGGACGGTACGTAGCGTCCCTGCGCATTCTGGCGGTGCAGGGAGTCCAGCAGGCGCCACGCCCAGGGGGCGCCCAGCCGGTCGACCCACTCCATGGGACCGCCGGGGTAGTTCACCCCGAGCCGCATCGCGGTGTCGATGTCCTGGGGGGTGGCGACGCCGCGGGCCGCGGCGTCCACCGCGAAGTCGATGATCATCGCGACCGTGCGGGCGACGATCATGCCCGGAACGTCGTCGATGACGCTGACCTGCTTGCCGAGCGCCTGGAAGAGTCCGACGGCCTCGGCGAGGTCCCCCTCGGAGGCGGTCGCCGAGGGGGCGAGGGCGACCCGGGTCGCGGCCCGGTAGTCGAGCGAGAGGTCGAAGCTGATGGTGGCGCCTGGGCCCCGGCGGGTGGCCGGAGCGCCGCTGGTCAGGGCCAGCAGGGCGCCACCGGGCAGCCGGACGGCACCCGCGGACTCCGGCTCCCGTGCGGTGCGGTCGCCGGTGACCTTGATGCCGGCCTCCTCGATCGCCTCGCGCAGCACCGCGGCGGGCCCGGGGAGCTCCCCGAGCACGGTGACCGAGGACGGCGCGGGGCAGGGCCCTGCGGTGTGCGGCTCGGGCCGGCGGGCGCCCTCGGCGTAGTCGAACCAGCCGCGCCCCGATTTGCGGCCGTGCAGGCCGGACTCCACCAGGCGGCGCTGGGCCAGCGAGGGGGTGAACTTCGGGTCCTGGAAGAACGCGGTCCACACCGAGTGGGTGACCGCCTCGTTCACGTCCTGTCCGATGAGGTCGGTGAGTTCGAACGGGCCCATCCGGAAGCCGCTGCCCTCGCGGAGGACGGCGTCGATGGTGGCGGGGTCGGCACCCCGTTCCTCGTGGACGCGCAGGGCCTCGGCGTAGAAGGGGCGGGCGATGCGGTTGACGATGAAGCCGGGGGTGTCGGCGCAGCGCACGGGGGTCTTCCCCCAGGTCGCGGCGGTGTCGTAGGCGGTGGTCGCGGCGTCGTCGTCGGTGGCGAAGCCGCTGACGATCTCGACGAGCGGGAGCAGGGGCGCGGGGTTGAAGAAGTGCATGCCCACGCAGCGCCCGGGGTGCCGGAGCCCGCCGGCGACCGCGGTCACCGCGAGGGAGGAGGTGTTGGTGGCCAGCAGGCAGTCCGCCGGGACGACGTCCTCAAGGGCGCGGAACAGCTCCTGTTTGGCGGGGAGTTGCTCCAGGATCGCCTCGACGACGAGTGCGGCGTCGGCGAGTTCGGCGAGGGTCTCGGCGGGGGAGAGACGGGCGCGGGCGGCGTCCCGTTCGACCGCCGGGATCCGGCCTTTCTCCACCAGTCGGTCCAACCGCCGCACGACGGCCTCGGCGGCCTGCGCGGCACGGCCCGGTGCGCTGTCGTAGAGCCGCACGGGGTGCCCGGCGACCAGCGCCACCTGCGCGATCCCCTGACCCATGGTGCCGGTGCCCACCACTGCCACGGTGGTGTCGGTGCCGATTGCCGTCATGGCAGCTGATCCTCCCCGAGCGAGTTTTCCACAGGTTGGTCGAGCACTCTTGCCCCGACCGATCGTTCGGTTACTCTAACTCCGTTGCTGTGTCACTCCCAGTCCCCATCCACTTTCCGCGCAGTCGACGAGGAGTTGGTCATCGATGGCCGCCGAAATGACCGCAGCGCAGTTGATCGAGAAGCACCGCCCGACCCTCGACAAGGCGCTGGAAGCAATCCGGACCCGCGCGTACTGGTCCCCGCACCCCGAGCACCCCAAGGCATACGGCGAGACCGCCGCACCGGACGGCCTGGCTGCCTTCGAGGCGCTGCGTGGCACCCGTTTCGCGCTCGACCAGCCCGGCACGGACGCCTGGACGGGCGAGGAAGTCTCGCCCTACGGGCCGGAGTTGGGCATCACCTATCCGCACCCGGACGTCTCGGTGCTGCTGCCGGCCATGCAGGCCGCGATCCCCGAGTGGCGGGACGCCGGCCCGGAGGCCCGCGCCGCGGTGTGCCTGGAGATCCTCGCCCGGATCAGCGCGCGCACCCACGAGTTCGCCCAGGCCGTGATGCACACCAGCGGCCAGGCGTTCATGATGGCGTTCCAGGCGGGCGGGCCGCACGCGCAGGACCGCGGCCTGGAGGCGGTGGCGTACGCCTACGAGGAGCAGACCCGCACCCCGCAGAAGGCGGCGTGGAGCAAGCCGCAGGGCAAACGGGACCCGCTGGAGCTGACCAAGTCCTTCCGGGCGGTGCCGCGCGGCGTGGCCCTGGTGATCGGCTGCAACACCTTCCCTACGTGGAACGGCTACCCCGGCCTGTTCGCCTCGCTGGCGACCGGCAACCCGGTGCTGGTCAAGCCGCACCCGCGCGCCGTGCTGCCGCTGGCGCTGACGGTCCAGGTGGCCCGCGAGGTGCTCGCCGAGGCAGGTTTGCCGGCCAATCTGGTGTGCCTGGCGGTGGACAAGCCCGGCGAGGGGCTGGCCAAGACGCTGGCGGTCCGGCCCGAGGTCCGGATCATCGACTACACCGGCTCCACCGCCTTCGGCGACTGGCTGGAGACGCACGCCCGCCAGGCGCAGGTCTACACCGAGAAGGCCGGCGTCAACACCGTGGTCATCGAGTCCACGGACAACTACAAGGGCATGCTGAGCAACCTCGCCTTCTCGTTGTCGCTCTACAGCGGCCAGATGTGCACCACCCCGCAGAACCTGCTGATCCCCCGGGACGGCATCGACACCGACGCGGGCCCGAAGTCGTACGACGAGGTCGTCAGCGATCTGGCGGGCGCGGTCAGCGGTCTGCTGGGCGATGACGCACGGGCCAACGCACTGCTCGGCGCGATCGTCAATCCGCAGGTCACGGCGCGAATCGGGGAGGCGTCCGGGCTCGGCGAGGTGGCGCTGGCCTCCCGCGAGGTGGCGAACCCGGAGTTCCCGGGAGCCACGGTCCGCACGCCGGTCATCGTGAAGCTGGACGGCGCCAAGCCGGACTCCGAGGCGGCGTACCTGTCGGAGTGCTTCGGCCCGGTGGCGTTCGCCGTGGCGGTCGATTCCGCCACCGACGCGGTGGCGCTGCTGCGCCGCACGGTCCACGAGAAGGGCGCCATGACGGTCGGGGCGTACACCACCTCTGCCGAGGTGGAGCGCCAGGTGGAGGAGGTCTGCCTGGAGGAATGCGCCCAGCTGTCGCTGAACCTGACCGGTGGGGTGTACGTGAACCAGACCGCGGCGTTCTCCGACTTCCACGGCTCGGGCGGCAATCCGGCGGCGAACGCGGCGCTGTGCGACGGCGCCTTCGTGGCGAACCGGTTCCGGACGGTGGAGGTCCGTCGGGAGGCGTGAGATCGCGGGCGGGCCCGGGGCCGAGCGGCTGCCCGGGCCCGGGTCCCCGTGTTCCGTGGGGACCCGGCGACCAGCCCGCGGCCGCACCGGGGAGTGAGCCGGTCCGGCCGTCCCCGCGCACGGCCGCCGTCATGCGCGGCCCGGAGCAGCCGGTCCGGGTGGAGTCCCGGCGGTCAGGGTCGCGTCAGACGTCCTCGATCCGGGCGTGGCGGGAGATCCAGGCGTGCATGGCGATGGCCGCGGCGGCTCCGGCGTTGATGGAGCGGGTCGAGCCGAACTGCGCGATCGAGCAGACCCGGGAGGCGTGCCGGCGGGCCTCTTCGGTCAGCCCCGGCCCCTCCTGTCCGAAGAGGAGCACGCAGCGGCGCGGCAGCACGGTGGTCTCCAGCGGCACGGAGCCGGGGAGGTTGTCGATCCCGATGATCGGCAGTTCCTCGGTGGCGGCCCAGGAGGTCAGGGCCTCGGTGTCGGGGTGGTGGCGGACGTGCTGGTAGCGGTCGGTGACCATCGCACCGCGGCGGTTCCAGCGGCGCTGCCCCACGATGTGGATCTCCTTGGCCAGGAAGGCGTTGGCGGTCCGGACGACCGAGCCGATGTTGAAGTCGTGGCTCCAGTTCTCGACGGCCACGTGGAAGTCGTGACGGCGGGTGTCGAGGTCGGCGACGATCGCCTCACGGGTCCAGTAGCGGTAGCCGTCGACGACGTTGCGACGGTCGCCGTGGGCGAGCAGCTCGGGGTCGTAGCGGCCGTCCTCGGGCCAGGGCTCCGGGTGCGGGCCGACGCCGATCTTGGGCCCGTACCCGTCGTCGTACTGGAGGGGCTCGGCGGGGGCGGTGGTTTCGCTGCTCACCCCACGAGCGTATGGCCATCGCCACCGGAGCGGGCAGCGCCCTCCGGTGGCCCCTCGCCGGCCGCCACTTCGGAGCCGGCGGCGCCGGTGCCCGGGAACAGCCGTCCGCGCAGGTGGGAGAGGCGGCCGCCGAGCCAGGTCAGGAAGTTCGTCGGCAGGAAGACCGCGTCGGCGGTGATCATCGCCAGCGAGAAGAACGGCAGCCCGAGCAGCACCGCGATCGACAGGTGCTCGCAGATCATGGCGACCAGCAGCACGTTCTTCAGGCGCCGGTTGAACAGGGTGAACGGGAACGCGACCTGGACGATCACGGTGCCGTAGGTGATCAGCATGACCATCAGGCCGTTGCTGCCGAGCAAGTGGGACAGCCCCGGCCAGGGGGAGAAGTAGTCCAGGTGCATCGGGTAGAAGACGGCGGTGCCGTCCTGCCAGCGCGAGCCCTGGATCTTGTACCAGCCGGCGGTGGCGTAGACGAGGCAGACCTCGACCATGATCACCAGCAGGACGGCGTTGTGCGCCAGGGTGGCGAGGGTGTCGAGGACCGTCCGGGGCTCCCCGGGGGCGTACCGCTGCGCCGCCCACCACAGGCCGTGCGCCGCCCACAGTCCCCACAGGGCCAGGCTCCAGCCGAAGTGCGGGAAGGGCCCGTGTCCGAACCAGGTGAGGCCGGCGGCGCCCTGCAGCTGGGCGACGGCGAGGGCGAGGCCCAGCACCGCCCACAGCACGATGCCGGTCACGTCCCGGGGCGGGGCCGCGCCGTCCTCCGCCGGGCGGGCGGCCGCCCGCCGGGCGCGGCGCGCGTCCAGGGACCACACCTGCCCGCACCGGGTCAGCACGAGGTACATCGACATCAGGTGGATGACGTTGTCGCCGCCGTCACCGATGAAGACGCTGCGGTTCTGCAGCGAGAGCACGCCGATCATGAACAGCACCGACATGGTGCGGGTGCGCCAGCCGAGCATCAGCAGCGCGCTGGCCGCGATGGCGAGGAAGTAGACGCACTCGAACCAGCCGCGGCCGTCGGACCACACCAGGACGGACAGGGCGTGGTTGCCGTCGAGCAGTTGGCGCGCCATGCCGGAGTCGAACGGGCCGGCGGGGCCGTAGAGCTGCTGCCGGTGCGGCCATTCCCGCAGCAGGAACAGCAACCAGGTGCCGGCGAAGCCGATCCGGATGACGGCGGTCTGGTACGGGGCCAGGGCGCGGGCGGTGACCCGGGCGAGACCACGGCCGATGAGGCGCTCGATGCGGGTCTCCTGATAGGCACCAGGAGCGTCGGCGGCCGGCGGGGCGTCGTTGGTGGTCTGCACGGTGCCGGTGCTCGGCGGGGTGGTGGGCGGCTGCGGCGTCGGTGACGTCACTTGTTCGTCGCCCCCTCGGGCAGATCGGAGGCGGTGATCTGCCACCAGGGCAGCACGCGGTAGACGGGCTTGTCGCTGACCTTCTCGGCGCTCCACGGCGGCGGGAGCACCGCCGTGGTCCGCGAGCGGAACTGGATCTCGGCGACCCGGTCGCCGTCCCTGGTCCACTCGCCGGACATCCGGAGCATCGCGATCCGGCGGAGGTAGCGGGCGAACATCTCGCCGCGGTCGCCGCTCGGGCGGTTCTGCGCGTCGAGGGTGCTGGAGAGCAGCTCCCAGCCGCGGCGCAGCTGGTTCTGCTGGGTGTGGCTGGGCAGCGGGTTGTGGAGGATGGCCTGCCCGTCGCGGGCGGTCAGGTCGGTCCAGTCGGTGGTGCGCGACGTGCCGTCCGGGGTGCGCAGCTGCGCACGGACCTGGACGTCGGTGTTCTGCTGGAGGGGGTTGGGGGCGAACAGCTTCCAGTTCTGCTCGTACTCGGGATAGACGTAGTCGCTGATCAGGCCGGACTGCTGCTTGCTGAGCGTGTTCGACGGTGCGACGTGCAAGAACATCATCGCGAGATGGATCAGGGCGGCGACCGCGATGGCGCTGGCCGCCGTTCCTATGACGATGCGCGAGGGCAGCGACAGCGCGGCCAACGGCCGCGTTTCGTCCCCGTATGACTGCATTCCCGCCCCGTTCCCAGTCCTCATGCGGGTGTCTCCGCCCCGGAACCGTACCTATGCGGCCGCTCCCGGCACACCTTCCCCGGGTTATCCACAGGCTTGACACCCGCCGCCGCCCCACCCACCATTGAACCGAACGATCGGTCGGTCGGGAGGAGGGGGCACCACATGACGACGATCGCGCCGCAGGACACGGGACACGAAGCCCTGTTCGACGCCACCATCGCCGCGGAAGAGCGGATCGAACCACGCGACTGGATGCCGGACGACTACCGCGCCTCACTGGTGCGCCAGATCGCCCAGCACGCCCACTCCGAGATCATCGGCATGCAGCCGGAAGCCAACTGGATCACCAGGGCACCGTCCCTGCGCCGCAAAGCGATCCTCATGGCCAAAGTGCAGGACGAGGCCGGCCACGGCCTGTACCTCTACAGCGCCGCCGAAACCCTCGGCACCGGCCGCGACGAACTCCTCGACAAGCTCCACACCGGCCGCCAGAAGTACTCCTCGATCTTCAACTACCCCACCCTGACCTGGGCCGACGTCGGCGCCATCGGCTGGCTCGTGGACGGCGCCGCCATCACCAACCAGGTCCCGCTGTGCCGCTGCTCCTACGGCCCCTACGCACGGGCCATGGTCCGCATCTGCAAGGAGGAGTCCTTCCACCAGCGCCAGGGGTACGAGCTCCTGCTCACCCTCAGCCGCGGCACCGAAGCCCAGCACGCCATGGCCCAGGACGCCGTCGACCGCTGGTGGTGGCCGTCGCTGATGATGTTCGGCCCGCCCGACGACGAATCGGCCCACTCCGCGCAGTCCATGGCCTGGAAGATCAAGCGGCACTCCAACGACGAACTCCGCCAACGCTTCGTGGACATCTGCGTCCCCCAGGCCGAAGCCCTCGGTCTCACCCTCCCCGACCCCGACCTGCGGTGGAACGAAGACCGCGGCCACTGGGACTTCGGCGCCATCGACTGGACCGAATTCCGCGAAGTCCTCAAGGGCAACGGCCCCTGCAACGACGAACGGATCGGCCGCCGCCGCCGCGCCCACGCCGACGGCGCCTGGGTACGCGAGGCCGCCGCCGCACACGCCGCCAAGCACCCGGCCCCCACGCCGCACACCGGCACCGACCAGGAGGAGGCGGCCCGATGACCACACCACGCCCCGCCAACACCCCGGCCCCGCCCGCCGGCACGCCCCAGCCCACCGGCACGGCGGACGCCGCACCCACCGCAGGCCCCGCCGACTGGCCCCTGTGGGAGGTCTTCGTCCGCAGCCGCCGCGGCCTCTCCCACACCCACGCCGGCAGCCTCCACGCCCCCGACGCCCAGATGGCGCTGCGCAACGCCCGCGACCTCTACACCCGGCGCTCCGAAGGCGTCTCCCTCTGGGTGGTGCCCTCCGCCCAGATCACCGCCTCCTCCCCGGACGAGAAGGACTCTTTCTTCGAACCGGCCGGCGACAAGCCCTACCGCCACCCGACCTTCTACGAGATCCCGGAGGGGGTGCACCACCTATGACGCCCACCCCCGCCCTCCCCCTCGGCGACGACGCCCTGATCCTCTCCCACCGCCTCGGCGAATGGGCCGGCCACGCCCCCGTCCTCGAAGAGGAAGTCGCACTGGCCAACATCGCCCTCGACCTCCTCGGCCAGGCCCGGATCCTGCTCTCCCTCGTCGGCGACGAGGACGAACTCGCCTACCTCCGCGAGGAACGCCAGTTCCGCAACATCCAACTCGTCGAGCAGCCCAACGGCGACTTCGCCCACACCCTCGCCCGCCAGCTCTACTTCTCCACCTACCAAGAGCTGCTCTACGACCACCTCGCCACCACCGACACCACCGTGGCACCGCTCGCCGCAAAGGCCGTCAAGGAGACCGCCTACCACCGCGACCACGCCGAGCAGTGGACCCTGCGCCTCGGCGACGGCACCGAAGAGAGCCACACCCGGATGCAACGCGCCCTGGACGCCCTCTGGCGCTTCACCGGCGAACCCTTCGACCCCGTCGAAGGGTTGGACGACGTCCCCTGGACCGCCCTCCGCACCGAGTGGACCACCCGCATCACCACCACCCTCGCGCGCGCCACCCTCACCGTCCCCGACGGCCCCCAGCACGGCGCCTGGACCGCCGGCGGCGGACGCCAGGGACTGCACACCGAACCCTTCGGCCGGCTCCTCGCCGAAATGCAGCACCTCCACCGCAGCCACCCGGGGGCGACATGGTGACCACCACGGCCCTGGAAGCGGAACTCCTCGCCCTCGCCGGCGCCGTTCCCGACCCCGAGCTGCCCGTCCTCACCCTCGCCGAACTCGGCGTCCTGCGCGGCGTGCGGCTCACCGCCCCCGACCACGTCGAGGTGACCCTCACCCCCACCTACACCGGCTGCCCCGCCATCGAAGCGATGTCCGCCGACGTGGAACGCGTCCTGCACGACCACGGCATACCCAGGGTCGACGTCCGCACCGTCCTCAGCCCACCGTGGACCACCGACGCGATCACCGACGAAGGCCGCCGGAAACTGGCCGCGTTCGGCATCGCCCCACCACGGCCCACCCGCCCGACCAGCGGACCGGTCACCGTCGACCTCACCCTCCGCTGCCCGCACTGCGGATCCACCGACACCACGCTGCTCAGCCGGTTCTCCGCCACGGCCTGCAAGGCGCTGCGCCGCTGCGAGTCCTGCCGCGAACCCTTCGACCACTTCAAGGAGTTGTGATGTTCCACCCGCTCCAGGTGCGGGAGATCGAGCGGCTCACGGACGACGCGGTGGCCGTCACCTTCACGGTCCCGCCCGAACTCCGCTCGACCTTCCGACACACCCCCGGGCAACACATCGCACTGCGCGCGACCCTCCACGGCCAGGAGATCCGCCGCACCTACTCCCTGTGCACCCCCGCCACCGATGACCCCGTCCTACGGGTCGGCATCCGCCTGGTCGAAGACGGCGCCTTCTCCACCCACGCCCTGAAGGAACTCGCCGTCGGCGACACCGTCGACGTGATGGCCCCGGCCGGCCGCTTCACCCTGGCCCCCCGCCCCGGCCAGTTCGTCGGCATCGTCGGCGGCAGCGGCATCACCCCGGTGCTGTCCATCGTCACCACCCTGCTCGCCCGCGAACCGCATGCCCGCTTCTGCCTGATCCGCAGCGACCGCACCACGGCCTCCACGATGTTCCTGGAGGAGGTGGCCGACCTCAAGGACCGCTACCCCGACCGGTTCCAACTGGTCCACGTCCTCTCCCGCGAAGAGCGGCAGGCCGGCCTCCCCTCCGGCCGCCTCGACGAGGAACGCCTGCACGCCCTGCTCCCCGCGCTGCTGCGGACCGACGCCGTCGACGGCTGGTTCCTGTGCGGCCCCTTCGGCCTCGTCCAAGGCGCCGAGCGGGCACTGCGCGCCCTCGACGTACCGCGCACCCGCATCCACGAAGAGATCTTCCACATAGACAACGGCGCCGCGGCCCCCGTTCCCGCCGCCACCGCGCCCGCACACAGCACGGTGACCGCCACCCTCGACAGCCGCTCCGGCACCTGGCCGGTCCACGACGGCGAATCCCTGCTGGAAGCCGTCCTCCGCAACCGCCCCGACGCCCCCTACGCCTGCAAGGGCGGCGTATGCGGCACCTGCCGCGCCTTCCTCGTGTCCGGCGACGTCCGGATGGACCGCAACTTCGCCCTGGAGTCCGACGAGGTCGACGCCGGGTACGTGCTGGCCTGCCAGTCCCACCCGGCCACGGAAAAGGTCGAGTTGGACTTCGACCGCTGAGGAACCGCCACCACCGTCCGCGTCCGCGCCATTCCCAATTCCTGCAACATGTTCTACCTTGACGCCTCGTCAGATCTGACACGTCGGAGGTCGGACGCCGACGGCGCGACGCGGGAGGACGGACCAGTGGACTTCACCTTCACCGAAGAACAACAGGCCGCCGTCGAAGCGGCACAAGCCGTCTTCTCCGGAGTCACCCCGGACGACGTCCCCAGCCCGGCACTCACCCGCGGCCCCGTCGCCGACGACTTCGACCGCACCCTCTGGCGCACACTCGCCGACGCCGACCTCCTCGGCCTCCCCCTCGCCCCCGAGCACGGCGGCGCCGGCCTCGACCCGATCGCCCTCTGCCTCGTCCTCCGCGAATCCGCCAAGGTCCTCGCCCGCGTCCCCCTCCTGGAGTCCTACGCCACCGCGCACACCCTCCAGCACCACGCGACCGACGCCCTACGGACCGAGGTCCTGCCACAGATCGCCAGCGGCAACCTCGTCATCACCGCCGCCACCAACGGCCACACCGGCCACGACCCGGCCGAACTCGCCGTCACCGCACGCCAGGACGACACCACCTGGACCCTCGACGGCACCCACACCGCCGTCCCCTGGGCACCCACCGCCGACCGGATCCTGCTCCCCGCCCACACCACCGACGGCCGCACCGTCCTCGCGCTCGTCCCCCGCGACAGCCCCGGCCTCAGCCTCCACGGCCAGACCTCCACCAACGGCGAACCGCACGCCGAAACCCACCTGGACTCCGTACGCATCGACGCCCGGAACACCCTCACCGACCCGGACGCCTGGGAGACCCTGCGCAACCTGCTCACCACCGGCACCTGCGCACTCGCCCTGGGCCTGGGCGAACGCGTCCTCGCCATGACCAGCGACTACACCAGCACACGCGAACAGTTCGGCTTCCCCCTGGCCACCTTCCAGGCCGTCGCCGTCCAGACCGCCGACCGCTTCATCGACCTCCGCGCGATGGAGGCCACCCTCTGGCAGGCGGCCTGGCGCCTCACCACCGGAGCCACCGGACCCCTCCCGCCCACCGGGGACATCGCGGTCGCCAAGATCTGGGCCGCCGAAGGTGTCCGCCGCGTCGTCCAGACCGCCCAGCACCTCCACGGCGGCTTCGGCGCCGACACCGACTACCCGCTGCACCGCTACCACGCCTGGGCCAAACAGCTCGAACTCGCGCTGGGCCCCGCGGCAGCCCACGAAGAGGCCCTCGGCGAACTCCTCGCCGCGCACCCGCTGAGCTGACGCGCCCACGCCCCACCCGCCACCGGGCAGCGGAGCCAGAAGGACGTCTCGACCAGCGGGTCTAGATGACCGCGCCCGCGCCGCCCTTGCCGTCCGACACCGGACGCCCGGCGGCCTCCCACGCCTGCATGCCGCCCGCGACGTTCACCGCGTCGACGCCCTGCTGGATCAGGTACTGCGCGACCTGGGCCGACCGCCCGCCGACCCGGCACAGCACGTAGATCTTCCCGTCCGCGGGCGCGGCCTCCGTCAACTCTCCGTAACGGGCGACGAATGCGCTCATCGGGATATGCAACGCCCCCTCGGCATGCCCCGCCTCCCACTCGTCGTCCTCGCGGACGTCCAGAAGAAAGTCCTCGGGCGTGAGGGCGTCGACACCGACCGTGGGCACAGAACCGAAATGCATGCTCCCGACGCTACCCGACCAGCTGAGCGAGGTACGCCTCGCGTTCCCGGAGGTCGGCCAACAGCTTCTCGGCGATCTCGTCCAACAACGCGTCCGGGTCGTCCGGCGCCATCTTGATCATCGCGCCGATCGCACTGGTCTCCAGCTCCGCGGCCACGGACGACAGCAGTTCCTTGCGCTCGGCCAGCCACTCCAGCCGGGCGTAGAGCTCCTCGCTCGCGCTCGGCCGCCGCTCCACGGGCGCCGGCCCGGCCTCCCACTCCCGCACCAGCTCCCGCAGCAACTTCTCGTCGCCCCGCCCGTACGCGGCGTTGACCCGCGCGATGAAGCCGTCCCGCCGGGCCCGCTCCGCATCGTCGCGCGCCAGGTCCGGGTGCGCCCGACGCACCAGATCCCGGTAGATCTTGCGGGCCTCCTCGCCGGGCCGCACCTTCGGCGGCGGCTGGACCGGCTGGTCGGTCAGCATCGCCTGCGCCTCGGGGAACAGCCCCTCCGAACCGAGCCAGCCGTGGAACAACTCCTCCACCTGCGGCATCGGCAGCACCGACGCACGGGCCTCACGGGCCTTGCGGATGTCCTCCGGGTCGCCGGTGCGCGCCGCCACGGCCTCCGCGATCTGCGCATCCAGCTCGTCCAACCGCGCGTACATGGGGCCGAGCCGCTGGTGGTGCAGCCGGGAGAAGTTCTCCACCTCCACCCGGAAGGTCTCCACCGCGATCTCGAACTCGATCAAGGCCCGCTCAGCCGCCTCCACGGCCTTCGCCAACCGCCGCGTCGCCTCGTCCTGCGCATCCGCGGCACCGGCCGCGCCCTCCGGCCCCCCACCGGCAGCGGCCGACCCCCCGCTCCGCTCCGCGCCCGGCACCTCCCCGCGGGCGTCCGCCGCCCCCGGTTCGGCCGGGGCACCGGGTGCCCCCGGTACATCCGGTCGGTCCTGGCCGTCCTGCGCGTTCTCCGCGTGCGAGTTCGTCACCCGGTCAGCGTACGGCCCTGCGGGAACTGGGCACCGGGCCGCACCTGAAGCATCCGGGTGGGGCCCCCTCCCCCCCTCCCCTCGCCCACCCACCCCCACCGCTCCCGCCAAAACCCCCTCGCCCCTCGCCCCCTCGCCCCCTCGGCCCCTCCTACAGCCCGCTCACACCCCGCTCTCCGCCGCCACCCGCCCGCTGCGGATCGCCGCGACGAGGTCCGCGTGGTCTGCTTCGGTGCGGTTCGCGTAGGTCACCGCGAAGGCCGCCATCGCTTCGTCGAGTGCCTCGCCCTTGCCGCAGTAGCCGGCTATGACGCGCGGGTCGGCGCTGTGTGCGTGGGCGCGGGCCAGGAGGGCGCCGGTCATGCGGGCGTAGTCGTCGAGCTGCCCGTCGGTCAGTTGGGCGGGGTCGACGCTGCCCTTGCGGTTGCGGAACTGCCGCACCTGGAACGGCAGTCCCGCGCCCGCACCGTCCGGTGTCGCCGCAGCCGTGTGTGAGGTGTCGTCGGCCTGGCCGGGTATGCCGTGTGCCGTGTTCTGGCGCACCGTGGTCCAGCCCAGCAGCAGGTCGCTGACGACTTGCATGCGTCGCTGGCCGAGCACCACGCGTCGTCCTTCGTGTTCCGCCGGGGGTGAGGGGAAGCCGGCTTTGGTGACGTAGGGCGCGAGTACGGAGCGGCGGGCCTCTTTCACCTGGAGGACCAGGGGCTCGCCGCGGTGGTCGAGCAGCAGCACCACGTAGGAGCGCAGTCCGACGCTGCCGGTCCCCACGATGCGGAAGGCGACGTCGTGCACGGCGTACCTGGCGAGCAGCGGCAGTCGGTCGTCGGGGAGGGTTTCCAGGTAGCCGGCGAGCGAGGCCGCGACGGCCGTCGCTTCGGCGTCGGGTATCCGGCGCAGGACGGGTGGTGCGTCCACGAAGCGGAGTCCGCCGTCGGGTCCGCGCTCGGTGGATTTCGCGGCGAAGCGCGCGCTGGTGTTCTTGCGGGCCTTGGCTTCGACCCGTTCCAGCGTGCCCAGGAGGTCGCGGGCGTCGGTGTGCGAGACGAGTTCTTCGTCGGCGATGGCGTTCCACGCCTCGGTCACCGGGAGCTTGGCGAGCAGCCGCATGGTGCGTCGGTAGGCGCCGGCGGCGTCCTGGGCGGCGGCCCGGCAGGCGTCGTCGTTGGCGCCCGCTTCTCGGCCGGCCAGGACTATCGAGGTCGCGAGCCGTTTGACGTCCCATTCCCAGGGGCCGTGGACGGTTTCGTCGAAGTCGTTGAGGTCGATGACCAGGCCGCCGCGGGCGTCGGCGTAGATGCCGAAGTTCGCGGCGTGCGCGTCGCCGCAGAGTTGGGCGCCGATGCCGGTGACGGGGCTTTCCGCGAGGTCGTGGGCCATGAGTCCGGCTGAGCCGCGGAGGAACGCGAAGGGGCTGGCGGCCATGCGCCCGACGCGTATCGGCGTCAGTTCGGGCAGTCGCCCGGCGTTGGATTCTTCGACCGAGGCGACCGCGTCGGGCCGGGCGGTCGTGAGCCGCAGGGCGGCCTGTTCGGCCCGGGGCAGCCGTGCCCGCAGTTCTCGGCCCACGGCCTTGGCCGACGGCCCTTCTTCGTCCGCCCTTGCGAACCCCGGTACGTATGGCACACGCGACATGGCGGGCCACCTCCCCCTTCACGCCCCTGGTTTCGCGCGGCATCCGCGGTGCGTGTCGGTGCACCGGGATCCCCCGCATCCGTCCGGCTCGCCGGGTGTTTCCGGCTTGCTGGTCGATGACGTTACCGATGTTCGGCGGGTGTCCGCCGGGCCTGTGGATAACTTTCGGATGCGGGGGAGCAGTTGCCGGGGAGCGGGAGCGGAGAGCGGGGACCGCGCGGGCGGCGGCGGGCGGCGGCGGGCGGCGGGCGGCTGCTGAAGGCCCCGCGCGGCGGCCGCCCGCCTACACCCCGACCGCCTCTTCCATCTCCTCCTCCGCGTCCGTCTCCCCTCCTGCTGCGGAGTGTGCCGGGGCCCGTCCGGGGGCGGGGGCCCGTTCGGGCACCGTGGCCGCCACTGCGGCGGCGGCCACGGCTCCGGCGTGGGCGATCGCTTCGGCTTCGGCGGTGCGTCGGCGGTTTTCGGCGAGTGCCGCCACGCCGACGGTCAGCAGGCCGACGACCAGCCAGCCGACGAGGGTCCAGACGTGTCCGGCGAGGCCGTGGTCGGCGAAGTAGACGTGGCTGCGGGTGCCTTCCACGAAGCCGGCGCCGTTCCAGAAGGAGTGCAGGGCGGCGAAGAAGCCGTTCTGCATCTCGGGCCGGAAGATGCCGCCGGAGGAGGTGAAGTTGAGCATCACGAACAGCGTCATGACGCCGAGCGTGGTCCATCGCTTGAGGAAGGTGTGCAGGCCGGTGCCGATGAGGAGGATGCCGGCCGAGTAGAGCCAGGCCAGGCTCCACAGGGCCCACAGGCCGTGGTCGACGAGGTGGAAGACGGGGCCGGCGAAGAGCGTGCCGATGATGCTGACGACGAAGGAGGTGCCGATCGCGAGGGCGGCGCGCAGGCGCATCGGGAGGACGGCGCCGGCGCCGCCGATCACGGCGACCGAGGCGTAGGAACCGATGCTGATGGCGACCAGCAGGAAGAAGATGCCCTGCCCGGTGGGGTCGTTCTCGGCGGTCGGTGCGATGTCGGTGACCTTCAGCGGGGCGCCTTGTTGGGCGGCGAGCGGGGTGAAGACCTTCTGGACGACGGTGGCGCTGGTGTCGGATCCGGCGGTGGCCACCAGGAGTTCGGGGGTGCGCGGTGCACCGGTGCCGGTGGCCTTGGCGCCGGCCAGGTAGGCGCCGAAGACGTCCTGGTCCTTGAGTTGCTCGATGGCGGTGGCGCGGTCGGGGACGGTGCGTGCTTCGAGGGTGCCGTGCGTCTCGTCGTTGAGTGTCTGGGCGAGGACCTGTGCGTGGGTGCCGGTTCCGACGATGGCGACGGGCAGGTGGTGCGGTGCGGGGTTGGCGAAGGCGCCCAGGTAGGCGAGGCCCATCCCGATGCACATCAGGAGCGGGGTGAGCAGGTGGGTCACCACGTGGCGCAGGTCGGCGGCGCGGGTGGGGTGCCGGTCGCTGTGGTGGTCGGGACGTCGTCGGTCCGCGGTCATGGGCAAGCCTTCTTCGTGGTCGTCCGGGGCCGGTCGTGGGGCGGTCCGGTCGTCGTCGTTCAGCTGTGGCCAGGGGTGGTGGCTCCGGTGGGTGGGGCACTCAGTAGTTGGCAATTACAACCCTCGCGCCACGTTGTACTATACAACTAGTTCACCGAAAGGCAACTCCGTGACCCACCGCGACGACTCCGTAGAGACCATCCAGCAGGAGATGACCGCGTTCGCCCGGCGCGCCCGCGCGACCGCCGCCCGCATGCACCCCGAGCTGTCCCTGGTCTCCTACACCCTGCTCGCCCACCTCGACGACCAGCAGGGATGCCGCGCCACCGACCTCGCGGCGCACTACTACCTGGACAAGTCCACGGTCAGCCGACAGATCGCAGCGCTGGAGAGGCTCGGCTTCGTCGAGCGGCGCATCGATCCGGACGACCACCGCGTCCAGGTCCTGCACCCCACCGCCGAGGGCGCCCAGGTGCTCGCGAACGTGACCGCCAGCCGACGCAAGGCGTTCCACGAGCGGCTCGCCGACTGGCGCGAGGAGGACCTCGACCGCTTCGCCTCGTACCTGGTCCGCTACAACGCCGCCCAGGAACGACTCGGCTGACGCACCGCGAACGACCGACGCCCCGGGAGCAGGGGTGCGCCCAACGGGGCGACGGCACTGCCCCTCAGCCCCACAAGAGCCGCGCCCTACGGCCCCCGCCAGCCCCCGGGCCGCCCCGCCGCTACTTCCGGAACCGCTCCGGACACTGCCCGCCCTCGACGAGGTAGGTCTCGGCCCAGCGCCCCAGTTCCACGAGGGCGGGCTCCATGGCGCGGCCGGCCTCGGTGAGCCGGTAGGAGACGCGCAGCGGCGGACCGGCGTCGACCTCGCGGACGACCAGGCCGGTCGCCGCCAGCTCCATCAGGCGGTCGGAGAGCATCCGCTCGCTGATGCCGGTGATGGCGCGCCTCAGGTCGGCGAAGTGAACGGGCCCGGGCATCAGGGTGGCCACGATCAGACCCGTCCAGCGCTTACCGAACAGCTCGAAGACGCGCGTCATACCGCCGTCGACCTGCCTACACACCGCTTCGTCGTGGTCCGCCATGCCTCCAGAGTACCGTCTTCCCGTTGGCTACTGCGGAAAAGTAAGTTCCTGTGCTATGAATAGTGACATACGGAATTCAACTAACGGCCGGTCCCGCCCGGCCCCGTAGCGAAGGACCGATCCCATGGCCACGCTCCTGCTCATCGACTCGTCCCTCTTCCCCGAGGACGGCTCCGCGTCCCGTTCGGTGACCGCCGCGTTCCGCAAGACCTGGGAGGAGCAGCACCCCGACGGCACCGTCATCCACCGCGACCTGGCCGCCGACCCGCTGCCCCACCTGGATGCCGTCGGCGCCTCCGCCGGCTTCTCCGACCCGGCCACCCACTCCCCGGAGCAGCAGGCCGCGTTCGCCCTGCGCACCCAGCTGGCCGAGGAGTTGGAGCAGGCCGACGCCATCGTCATAGGCGCGCCCATGTACAACTTCACGATCCCCTCGACCCTCAAGGCGTGGCTCGACCAGGCGATCATCATGGGCCGCACCGCCGGCGAGAACGCGTCGGTGAAGGGCAAGCCGGCCGTCGTCGTCGCCAGCCGCGGCGGCTCCTACGCGCCGGGCACCCCGCGCGAGTCCTTCGAGTACGTCCAGAACTACCTGGAGGCCGTCCTCAACGGCGCCTTCGGCCTCGACGTGGAGTTCATCGTGCCGGAGCTGACCATGGCCCCCGCCAACCCCGCCATGTCCGAGCTGGTCCCGCTCTTCGAGACCTCCCGCGCCAAGGCCCACGAGCAGGCCGAGACCAAGGCCAAGGAACTGGTCGCGCGCCTCTCCGCCTGAGCGGACGGCGCACCGCCCGACGGGAGCCCGGCCCGGAGACCGGCACCACACCGCCGACTCCGACGCGCACGCCGGCACACCGCCCCCGTCGGGCACACCGGGACGCGCCGCCCGGGGCAGCGACCACGCGCCCCGCGGCCCGTAGTTGCCCGCCCCCGGGCGGCACGTCCCGTACGCCTCACCCGGTGCTCGCCGCTCCCCTGGACGGGGCCCGGCCCAGCACCACGGTCAGCAGCGCACCCACCACGAGCGCGCCGCCCAACCAGATGACGCCACCGGCCCCCCAGCCGTCCGCGGCCCGCCCGCCGACCAACGCCCCCAGGGCGATGGCCGCGTTGAACACCGCCACGAACAGCGCGGAGACCGCCTCCCGCGCATCCGGCGCGGCCGCCATCAGCCAGGTCTGGGTGCCGACCGACACACCCCCGTAGGCCAGGCCCCAGAGGGCCACCATGACCGCGGCGCCCGGCACGCCCGCGGCGTGCCCCATCGGGGGCACCAACAGGACCGCGGTGGCCAGCACCGCGCAGATGGCCAGCAGTGCGGCCCGCGGGACACGCGCCGCGGCGGCGCCGCAAGCGAAGTTCCCCGCCAGCCCGGCGACCCCGAAGGCCAACAGCACGCTGCCGATCTGGCCGGGCTGCGCGCCCGCCACCTCCTCCAGGACCGGACGCACGTACGTGTACGCGGCGAAGTGCCCCGTCACCAGGAGCGCGACCAGGGCCAACCCGGTGCACACCGGGGGCCGGCGCAACAGCTCCAGTACCCCGCCCAGCCGTACCGCGCCGCTCGCCTCCAGCCGTGGCAGCAGGACGGCCAGGGCACCCGCCACCACCGCGCAGACCCCGGCCATCGCCACGAACGCCGTGCGCCAGCCCGCCAGTTCGCCCACCAGGGCACCGGCCGGCACGCCCAGGACGGACGCCGCCGCGACCCCGCTGAATATCAGGGCCGTGGCCGCCGCCACCCGCCGCTCCGGGACCAGCCGCACCGCCAGCCCCGAGGCGATCGCCCACACCCCGCCCATCCCAAGCCCCACCAGCACCCGGGCCACCAACAGCACCACAACATTCGGCGCGTACGCCGCCAGGAGGTTCGCCACCGCCAACGTGCCCATCAGGACGGCGAGGACGGCACGCCGGTCCCGGCGTCCGATCAGCAGCGTCAACACCGGGGCGGCGACCGCGGCGACCATGCCGGTGACGCTCACCGTCAGCCCGGCCGTCCCGTCCGTCACCCCCAGGTCCCGACCGATCGGCGTCAGCAGTCCCACCGGCAGCAGCTCCGACGTCACCACCGTGAACGTCGCCGCCGCCGACGCCGCTACCGCGGGCCACCCACCGCCCCACGGCCGCCGCAACTCCCCCGCAGCCGCCGCCGCTTGCCGGTCCGCAGCCGTGTCCGCGGCGCCCGCGACGCGCTCCGCACTCTCGCTCTTCGCCATGGCGCCCACCCAACGCCCCGCAGCGCCCGGGAACAACAGTGAACCCCTCACCCTTCTATGAGCAGGACTCATCGATCGACCGCACCGGGAAGGGAGTCATGAGCGGCCCGACCACCCGCAGCGGCCCGATCGGCGCCGGCGGCCTCGAACTCCGCGAGCTGGAGTGCTTCCTCGTGCTGTCCGAGGAACTGCACTTCGGCCGCACCGGCACCCGCCTCTACGTCTCCCAGAGCCGGGTCAGTCAGCTGCTGCGCTCCCTGGAGTCCCGGATCGGGGCGCGCCTGGTGGACCGCACGTGCCGCCGGGTCCGCCTGACGCCCCTGGGCGAGGAGTTCCTCGCCTCCCTGCGCCCCGCCTACGACGCCCTGCGCGCCACGGTGGAGAGCGCCCGGTCCGCCGCCCGCGGCGTCGAGGGCCGGCTCGCCGTCGGATTCCAGGGCACCGCGGACGACCAGATCATGCAGGCCATCGGCACCTTCCACACCCAGCACCCGCGGTGCACCACGGAGATCGTGGAGATCCCGCTCTGCGACCCGTTCAGCGCGCTGCGGAGCGGGGCGGTGGACGTGGCGGTGCTGCTGCTCCCGGTCACCGAACCGGACCTCGTGCTGGGCCCGGTGTTCTCGTCGCAGCCGCTCACCGTGGCACTGTCCGTGCGGCACCCCCTGGCATCCCGCACGGCCGTCGACGCCGAGGAGCTGACCGCGTTGCCCCTGATCTCCCCCGACGAGCCGGCGCCACCGTACTGGCGCACCGCGCAGGCGCCCACCACCACGCCCGGCGGCCTGCCCATCCCGGCCGGCCCCCGGGTCAGCACGCTCCAAGAGGGCCTGACGCTGACCGCGGCGGACCGGGGCGGGATGCTGCTGTGCCGACCGACGGCGGACTACCACGGGCGCCGTGACGTCGTCTTCGTTCCGATCACCGGGCTCCGGGAGTCGGTGCTGGGGGTGGTGCACCACGCGGCACGGGAAACCGCCCGGGTCCGCGCCTTCACCGCCGCCGTGCAAGCTGTGACGGCAGTCACTTCACCACCCGCAGGACACCCCGAACGGGCAAGCGCGGCGGGCGATGTGACGTAGGACTCACGTCGCGGTGCTCACGTGACCGGGCCCACTTCGCGCCCGCACCGCACGGCGGTCGACCCGCGGAACTGCGGACACAACGCAAGACCCCCGGTCTCCGGATTTCTCCGGAGACCGGGGGTCTCATCTGTGCGCGAGGGGGGAGTTGAACCCCCACGCCCTTTCGGGCACTGGAACCTGAATCCAGCGCGTCTGCCTATTCCGCCACCCGCGCATGGGTGCTGCCGGTTTATTCTCTCACGCGATCCGGGCCGTTCGGTCCGGGTCTTGCGGGAGCGCCTTCCGACATCGAGAACATTAGCACGGTGTCGGGGGTGACTTCACACGCCTTTCCCCCGGCCACGGGCCTGCGAGGGGCGGGGCGGCACTCACGGACGGCCGCGCGCGTTCCTCGGAGGGGCTCCCGGGACACTGGCCGGAGTCGGCCCCCGCCCCCTCGGGCGGATGGGCGGTTGCGGGACACTGGTATCGGGGCACATCTACGATCGCAGTGCACTGCAAGCGGCCGAAGGAGAGCGGCAGGAGGACGACGGACACCGGGCAACCCTGTGGTGGGCGACACTCGTCCTCCAGGCAGGAAAGGGGAACCAGCCGATTTCCCGGCGCGTGGATACGATCAGTAAGCAGTATCAGGACGACCCTGAGGAAGACTGAGGAAGGAGGTGCCCCGTGGGAGTACTGAAGCGCTTCGAGCAGCGTCTCGAAGGTCTCGTCAACGGCACCTTCGCCAAGGTGTTCAAGTCCGAAGTGCAGCCCGTTGAGATCGCCGGCGCTCTGCAGCGCGAGTGCGACAACAACGCCAGCATCTGGAACCGCGACCGCACGGTCGTCCCCAACGACTTCATCGTCGAGCTGAGCACTCCGGACTACGAGCGGCTGAGTCCGTACAGCGGGCAGCTCGGGGACGAGTTGGCGGGCATGGTCCGCGACTACGCCAAGCAGCAGCGCTACACCTTCATGGGCCCGATCAAGGTCCATCTGGAGAAGGCCGAGGATCTCGACACCGGCCTGTACCGCGTCCGCAGCCGCACCCTCGCCTCCAGCACGTCCCAGGACCGGCCCGGCCAGGCCGCGGCGGCCCGCGCCACCGGAGCGCCGAGCCAGCCCGGCGGCCACGTGGCCCCGCCCATGCCGACCTCGCCGCCGCCCGGTGCGCCGCCCGTGCCCCGGTCGACAGCGCCCGGCGCGGGACCGCAGCCGTACGCCCAGACCCGACGCTGGGTCGAGATCAACGGCACCCGCCACCAGATCTCGCGGTCCACCCTGGTGCTGGGTCGCAGCACCGACGCCGACGTGCGGATCGACGACCCGGGAGTCTCCCGGCGCCACTGCGAGATCCGCGTCGGACCGCCCCCCACGATCCAGGATCTGGGGTCCACCAACGGGATCGTGGTGGACGGGCAACACACCACCCACGCTAGTCTCCGCGACGGCTCGCGGATCGTCGTGGGCAGTACCACCATCGTTTACCGGCAAGCCGAAGGGTGAAGCGGGGCCAATGTCAGAGCTGACCCTGACGGTCATGCGGTTGGGTTTCCTCGCCGTACTGTGGCTGTTCGTCATCGTGGCCGTACAGGTCATCCGCAGCGATCTGTTCGGCACGCGCGTCACACAGCGCGGCGCCGCCCGACGCGGCGGACCCGAACCGCGCACCCAGCGCCAGGCCGCGCCCCAGCAGCAGCAGCGCCGCCAGGAGAGCGGCGGCCGCGGCGGGGGCCGGCAGCGGCGCGGAGCCCCCACCAAGCTGGTGGTCTCCGAAGGCACCCTGGCCGGTACGACCGTCGCCCTCCAGGGCCAGACGATCAGCCTGGGCCGGGCGCACGACTCCACCATCGTGCTGGACGACGACTACGCGTCCAGCAGGCATGCCAGGATCTACCCGGACCGTGACGGCCAGTGGATCGTCGAGGACCTCGGTTCCACCAACGGCACGTACCTTGACCGGACCCGACTGACGACCGCGACTCCGATTCCTCTGGGAGCCCCGATCCGCATCGGCAAGACCGTCATCGAGCTGCGGAAGTAGTACGACAATGAGCGAGCGGAGCGAGCGAGCCGTAACGGTCCACTCGGCGGACCCGGGCGTGCTCCCGACCGGAGGGTGGGCAGTGTGGCTCGACGAGACCGGCTGTACCCCGAGCCGACGGGTGAGGTGCGCATGAGTCTGTCGCTGCGCTTCGCCGCCGGATCGCACAAGGGCATGATCCGCGAGGGCAACGAGGACTCCGGCTACGCCGGGCCCCGACTGCTCGCCATCGCGGACGGCATGGGCGGCCAGGCCGCCGGTGAGGTTGCCTCCTCCGAGGTGATCTCCACGCTCGTCCAGCTCGACGACGATGTCCCCGGCTCCGACATCCTCACCTCGCTGGGCACCGCCGTGCAGCGCGCCAACGACCAGTTGCGGGTGATGGTCGAGGAGGACCCGCAGCTGGAGGGCATGGGGACGACCCTGACCGCCCTGCTGTGGACGGGCCAGCGGCTCGGCCTGGTGCACGTCGGCGACTCCCGCGCCTACCTGCTGCGCGACGGGGTGCTGACCCAGATCACGCAGGACCACACCTGGGTGCAGCGGCTGGTCGACGAGGGCCGGATCACCGAGGAGGAGGCCACCACCCACCCGCAGCGGTCGCTGCTGATGCGGGCGCTGGGCAGTGGCGACCACGTCGAACCGGACCTGTCGATCCGCGAGGTGCGGGCCGGGGACCGGTACCTGATCTGCTCGGACGGGCTGTCCGGAGTGGTCAGCCACCAGACCCTCGAAGAGACCCTGGCCGGCTACCAGGGGCCGCACGAGACGGTGCAGGAGCTGATCCAGCTCGCACTGCGCGGCGGCGGGCCGGACAACATCACCTGCATCGTCGCCGACGTGCTGGACGTGGACGGCACCGAGACCGCCGCCGGGCAGCTCAACGACACCCCGGTGGTGGTCGGCGCGGTCGCCGAGAACCAGCACCAGCTGAACGACCCCAGCACGCTCCAGACGCCGGCCGCCCGCGCCGCCGAGCTGGGCCGCCGGGACGCCCCGCCGGCTCCGGGAGGCGCCTTCGGGCCGCCCGGAAGCGGGGAGCCCGAGGTCGGCGGGGTGCCGCACGGCTCGTTCGGCGCGTTCACCGACGAGGACTTCCTCAAGCCGCGCCGGCGCGGCAAGTGGCTCAAGGCGTCGCTGTTCACCGTGCTCGCGCTGGGAGTGCTCGGCGGCGGGCTGTACGCCGGCTACCAGTGGACGCAGACGCAGTACTTCGTCGGCGCCAAGGACGACCACGTCGCGCTGTACCGGGGCATCAGCCAGGACCTCGCCTGGATCAAGCTCAACTCGGTCGACGAGGACCACCCCGAGATCGAACTCAAGTACCTGCCGGTCTACCAGCGCAACCAGGTCAAGGAGACCATCGCGGTCGACAACCGCAACCAGGCCAGCGACAAGGTGACCGAGCTCGGCAAGCAGGCCAACGCCTGCCAGGCCAAGGAGCAGCGGGAGGCCGCCGAGCGGGAGGCCGCGGCTGCCAAGGGCAAGAACGGCCAGAAGCCCGGCAGCAAGACGGGCACCCCCGCCGGAAACGGCGTGACCGGAGCCCTGTCCACCACTGCAGACCCCACCCCCACCCCCACTCAGACTCCCTCCGAGGAGCAGCAGAAGCTGGAGAAGAATTGCAGCACCCAGCAGTGAGGGCGTAGGGGGCCGGAGATTTCATGAGCAGTACAACGACCACGACCACCGTGGGCACGTTCGCCGCGCCCAGCCGTCGCAACACCGAGCTGGCCCTGCTGGTCTTCGCGGTGCTGATCCCGGTCTTCGCCTACGTCAACGTCGGCCTGGCGAAGGACGGTTCGGTGCCCGCCGGGGCGCTGGGTTACACCCTGGGGCTGGGCCTGTTGGCCGGCGTCGCGCACCTCGTCGTCCGCAAGTGGGCGCCGTACGCGGATCCGCTGATGCTGCCCATCGCGACGCTGTTGAACGGCCTGGGGCTGGTGTTCATCTGGCGGCTCGACCAGGAGCCGAAGATCAGCACCCCGCAGCTGGGCGGCGCCATGGCACCGGGCCAGATGATGTGGTCGACGCTGGGCGTCGCGCTCTTCCTCGGCGTACTGATCTTCCTCAAGGACCACCGCGTCCTGCAGCGCTACACCTACATCTCGATGGTGGTCGCGCTGGTCCTGCTGGTCGCACCGATCTTCTTCCCAGCACGGTTCGGCGCGCGCATCTGGATCACGATCCCGGGTGTGGGTTCGCTGCAGCCCGGTGAGTTCGCGAAGATCGTCATCGCGATCTTCTTCGCCGGCTACCTCATGGTGAAGCGGGACGCACTGGCACTGGCCAGCCGCCGCTTCATGGGCATGTACCTGCCGCGCGGCCGGGACCTCGGCCCGATCCTGGTCATCTGGGCGCTCAGCCTGATGATCCTGGTCTTCGAGACCGACCTGGGCACCTCGCTGCTCTTCTTCGGCCTCTTCGTGATCATGCTGTACGTCGCGACCGAGCGGACCAGCTGGATCGTGTTCGGTCTGCTGCTGAGCGCCGGTGGTGCGGTCGCCGTGGCCACCTTCGAGTCCCACGTGCAGGTCCGCGTCCACAACTGGCTCAACCCGCTGGAGCTGCTGAACGGCGGCGTGACGGAGACCGCGCAGGCGATGTACTCCTTCGGCTCCGGCGGCATCCTCGGGTCCGGCCTCGGACAGGGCTACTCCCGCCTCATCGGCGGCATCGCCCCGAAGAGCGACTACATCCTCGCCACCGTCGGCGAGGAGACCGGCCTGGCCGGTCTGATGGCGATACTGCTGCTGTACGGCCTGCTCATCGAGCGCGGCATCCGCACGGCGCTGGCCGCCCGCGACCCGTTCGGCAAGCTGCTGGCGGTCGGTCTCTCCGGTGCCTTCGCCCTCCAGGTCTTCGTCGTCGCCGGCGGTGTGACGGGTCTCATCCCGCTGACCGGCATGACGATGCCGTTCCTGGCGCAGGGTGGTTCGTCCGTCATCGCCAACTGGGCGCTGGTGGGCATCCTGCTCCGGATCAGTGACACCGCGCGCCGTCCCGCACCCGCCCCCGCCCCGTCCACCGACGCCGAGATGACCCAGGTGGTCCGCCCGTGAACAAGCCCCTGCGACGGGTCGCGGTCTTCTGCGGCCTGCTCGTCCTCGCCCTGCTCGTCCGCGTGAACTGGGTGCAGTTCGTCCAGAGCGACCAGCTCAAGAACGATCCGAACAACCGCCGGGTGGCGATCGAGCGCTACAGCACCCCGCGCGGCAACATCATCGTGGACGGCAAGGCCATCACCGGCTCGACGACCACGGACATCGGCGACTTCAAGTACAAGCGCACCTACAAGAACGGCAAGATGTGGGCGCCGGTGACCGGCTACGCCTCGCAGGCCTTCGACTCCAACCAGTTGGAGAAGCTGAACGACGCGATCCTCACCGGCACCGATGACCGACTCTTCTTCAGCCGCACGGTCGACATGTTCACCGGCGGCAAGCAGAAGGGCGGCAACGTGGTGACCACCCTCGACGCCAAGGCGCAGCAGGCGGCCTTCGACGGGCTCGGGGACAAGAAGGGCGCCGTGGTGGCGCTCAACCCGGAGACCGGGGCGATCCTGGCGCTGGCCAGCACCCCGTCGTACGACCCGTCGACGTTCGCGGGGATGAGCGACAAGGACGCCAAGGCGTACAACGGGCTGCTGAAGCAGAACGACCCCGACGACCCGATGCTGAACCGGGCGCTGCGGCAGACGTACCCGCCCGGCTCCACGTTCAAGGTCGTGACGGCCGCCGCGGCGCTGGAGAGCGGCCTGTACACCGACGTCGACGCCAAGACCGACTCGCCGGTGCCGTACATCCTGCCGGACACCGCGCACCAGCCCCTGAACAACGAGGGCAACATCCCCTGCGAGAACGCGACGATGCGGGTGGCGCTGCAGTACTCCTGCAACACCGTCTTCGGCAAGATCAGCGCGGACCTCGGCAACGCGAAGATGAAGTCCGAGGCGGAGAAGTTCGGCTTCAACGACGCGAAGATCGACACTCCGGTGCGGGCCGCGGAGAGCGTCTACCCGAAGGACAACCGGCCGCAGAACGCGATGGCGGGCATCGGCCAGGCGTCGAACCGCGCCACGCCGCTGCAGATGGCGATGGTCGCGTCGGCGGTCGCCAACGGCGGCAAGCTGATGAGGCCGTACATGGTCGACCAGCTCGTGGCCCCCAACCTCAACGTCGTGCAGCAGCACACGCCGCAGGAGATGAGCCGGCCGCTGAAGCCGGAGAACGCGCAGAAGCTGCAGAGCATGATGGAGACCGTGGTCAAGGAGGGCACGGGCACCACCGCGCAGATCCCCGGCGTCACGGTCGGTGGCAAGACGGGTACCGCGCAGCACGGCGAGAACAACAAGGACAACCCGTACGCCTGGTTCATCTCGTACGCGAAGACCGCCAAGGGCACCCCGGTGGCGGTGGCGGTCGTCATCGAGGGGTCAGACACCCTGCGTGGCGACATCGCCGGCGGCAAGCTCGCCGCTCCGATCGCGAAGAACGTGATGGAGGCGGTCATCGCCGGCGAGCGGTGACGGCGGTCATGGCGATACCGGTCACATATCAGGTTGCGGCTCCGGTCCGGTCCGGGACGGCGTGCCGGGTACGGTATGCCCGGACAGCACACCGCCGGACCACACACGGGTGCGGTCGGGACTGACGGAGAGGGCTGGAGAAGCTTATGGAAGAGCCGCGTCGCCTCGGCGGCCGGTACGAGCTGGGCTCGGTGCTCGGTCGTGGTGGCATGGCGGAGGTCTACCTCGCGCATGACACCCGCCTCGGCCGCACCGTGGCGGTGAAGACGCTGCGGGTGGACCTCGCCCGCGATCCGTCCTTCCAGGCCCGGTTCCGCCGTGAGGCCCAGTCGGCCGCCTCGCTGAACCACCCGTCGATCGTCGCGGTCTACGACACCGGCGAGGACTACGTCGACGGGGTGTCGATCCCGTACATCGTCATGGAGTACGTGGACGGGTCGACGCTGCGCGAGCTGCTGCACTCCGGGCGGAAGCTGCTGCCCGAGCGGTCGCTGGAGATGACCACCGGTGTGCTGCAGGCGCTGGAGTACTCGCACCGTGCCGGCATCGTGCACCGTGACATCAAGCCGGCCAACGTGATGCTGACCCGTACCGGCCAGGTCAAGGTGATGGACTTCGGCATCGCCCGGGCCATGGGCGACGCCGGGATGACCATGACGCAGACCGCGGCGGTGATCGGCACCGCGCAGTACCTGTCGCCGGAACAGGCCAAGGGCGAGCAGGTCGACGCCCGCTCCGACCTGTATTCGACGGGCTGCCTGCTCTACGAGCTGCTGACGGTGCGGCCGCCGTTCGTGGGGGACTCCCCGGTCGCGGTGGCCTACCAGCACGTGCGGGAGGAGCCGCAGCCGCCGAGCACCTTCGATCCGGAGATCTCCCCGGAGATGGACGCGATCGTCCTGAAGGCGCTGGTCAAGGATCCGGACTACCGCTATCAGTCGGCGGACGAGATGCGGGCCGACATCGAGGCGGCGCTGGACGGCCAGCCGGTCGCGGCGACCGCCGCGCTGGGTGCGGTCGGCTACGGCGAGCAGGACCAGCCGACGACGCTGCTGCGGGCGCAGGACCCGGGCGGTCCGAAGACGTCGATGCTGCCGCCGATGAACCCCGACGACGGGGGCTACGGCTACGAGGACCGCGCGGACCGGCGGCGGGGCGGTGGCCAGAAGAAGAGCAACCTCTCCACGATCCTGCTGGTCCTGGCGGCGGTCCTGGTCCTGGTCGGTGCGATCTTCATCGGCAAGGCCATGTTCAGCGGCGGGACCAAGAACAACACCATCTCGGTGCCCAACCTCGTCGGCAAGACGCTGGCGGAGGCGAAGTCCTACGGCGAGAACAGCTCCTTCAAGGTCGCCAAGCAGGGCAGCAAGCAGTGCGACAACGCCAAGAAGGGCCAGATCACCGAGCAGGACCCGGCGGCCGACGAGAAGATCGACAAGGGCACCACGGTCAAGGTGACGATGTGCTCGGGCGCGGTCAAGGTGACCGTTCCGGACGTGCAGGGCATGCCCTTCGACGCAGCGGAGCAGGAGCTCAAGAGCAAGGGCTTCCAGAACATCACCAAGACCGAAGAGGTCTCCGACCGGACGCCGGGCGTCGTCACGAAGCAGGACCCCAAGGGGCAGGCCGAGACGACCAAGGACACCCAGATCACGCTGACGGTGGCCAAGGCGGCGCCGAAGTCGACCGTTCCGGACGTCACCGGCCAGGACTTCAACGCGGCGCAGAAGCAGCTGCAGGACCTGGGCTTCACCGTCAACCGGACCGACCAGGACGTGTCCGACCCGGGGCAGAACGGCAAGGTCATCTCCCAGTCCCCGACCGGCAACCAGCAGGCGGCGCAGAGCTCCACGGTCACGCTGACCGTGGGCAAGGCGGCGCAGGCGCAGGTGCCGGGCGTGACGGGCAAGAAGGTGAAGGACGCCAAGCAGATGCTCCAGCAGGCGGGCTTCAACAACATCCAGTTCGCGGGCGGCAGTTCGCAGGACGACAACGCCATGGTCATCAGCCAGGACCCGCAGCCGGGAACCGGCGGTGACCCCGCGTCGACCACCGTCACCCTGACCACCATGGGTGGCAACAACGACGGCAACAACGACGGCGGCATCTTCGGCGGCCCGTTCGGCTGGGGCAAGAAGCACTAGCGCCCGCACGGCACCGTACGACGACGGAGCCCCGGCGGCCCTTGGAGGGCGGCCGGGGCTCCGTCGTGCGGTGCGGGGCTCAGCGGAGTTCGGCGGGCGGCGTGCGGTCCCCGTCGACCTTCTGGGTGCGGACCAGCTCGCCCCAGACGACGTAGCGGTAGTCCGAGGTGTAGACGGGGGTGCAGGTGGTGAGCGTGATGTAGCGGCCGGCCTTGTGCTTGCCGGACTCGGCGGGGACCTTGTCGAGGACCTTCACGTTGTACTTCGAGGTCTGCGGCAGCGTCGCGAAGACCTTGTAGACGTACCAGGTGTCCTTGGTCTCGAAGACGATCGGGTCGCCGTCCTTGAGCTTGTCGATGTTGTGGAACTTCGCGCCGTGGCCGTCGCGGTGGGCGGCGAGGGTGAAGTTGCCTTCCTTGTCCTGCGGCAGGGCGGACTTGACGGGCTTGGTGTAGTAGCCGGCCACGCCCTCGTTGAGGATGTCGCTGCCGGTGCCCTTCTTGACCAGCACGTCGCCGTTGTTCATCGCCGGGACGTGCAGGAAGCCGATGCCGTCCTTGGTGTCCAACTCTCCCGGGCCCTTGGGGCCGGGGGCCGCGGTGGCCCAGTGCTGGCGGACCTTGTCGCCCTGCTGGTGCGATGCGCGGTCGGCGAGGACGTTGGTCCACCACAGCGAGTAGACGACGAACAGACCGAGGACCAGCCCGGCCGTGATGAGCAGTTCACCGATGACGCTGACAACGGAGGCGAAGGTCTGCCACCTCCGGCGCGGTTCCGGTGGCGTCGCGGGCCGGTCGTGGTCCTCGTCGATTCCGCTGGCAGTCACCGCGTCGCTCCCCTTCAGTCGTCCGCTCAGCCGGCGAGCGCTGCTGGTTTGCCCTTGCTCCGCGGCCGCTCGTCGACCATCTTGCCCCAGACGATCAACCGATAGGTACTGGTGAATTCCGGGGTGCAGGTGGTCAAGGTGATGTACCGGCCGGGGCCGGTGAATCCCGACCCGGGCGGCACCGGCGTGATCACGCTGGTGTTGCTGGGAGAGGTCTGCGGGAGGACGCTCTCCATCTCGTAGGTGTAGTAGGCGCTCTGCGTCTCGACCACGATCTTGTCGCCCTTGGTCAGGCGGTTGATGTAGCGGAACGGCTCGCCGTGGGTGTTGCGGTGGGCGGCGACGGAGAAGTTGCCGGTCTTGTCCCAGGGCATGGCGGTCTTGATGCCGCTGGCGGCGTCGTAGTGGCCGATCATGCCGTGGTCGAGGACGGAGTGCTTGTCGATGCCCTCGGCGATCGGGGCCTTCACGTCGAGCTTGGGGATGTACATGATGCCGAAGCGCTCGCCGTCCGCGAGGTTCTTCTTCTCCCCGCCGCCCTGGTCCCACTCGTGCTGGAGGTTGTTGGCGGCGCCGCCGGCCTCCTCGCCGGCCATCACGTTCGTCCACCACAGCTGGTAGGTGACGAAGAGAAGCATCAGCACGCCGAGCGTGATGAACACCTCGCCCAGCGCGCGGCTGGCGATCAGGCCGGGGCTGTCCTTGGCGGCGCGCTGGGCCCGGCGGGCCTCGACGCGCGTCATGGGTGGTTTGGGCGCCTCGGCTGCGGTCGCGGCGGCGGAGGGGGACGCAGCAGCAGCCACGGCGCCGCGCCGACCGTGGCGGCCGCCCCGCTTGACCGCCGCCTGGGCAGCCTTGCGACGGGCCGCGCGGCCTCCCGTCTCCGAAGCGGTCGTGGTTTCACGTGAAACGGCGGTGGTGGAGTCGGTTTCACGTGAAACCGTCGCGCTGGTTTCACGTGAAACGTCGCCGCGGGCGGGCTGTTCGGCCTGGCGCAGCGCCATGGTCTCGTCGTCCGGCCGTGGCGGAGCAGCGGCAGGTGTGGGGCGCACGGACCGACCGGGCCGTGACGGAACCAGCGGGGGGATCGTGGGAAGAGGCGCGGTGAGGGCCTCCGCGACCCCGTGCGGGCCGTGCGGGCCGGGTATCGGCTCGGTGGGGGGCGGTGCGTAACTGCCGCGGCCGAAGCCGCCGTTCACCTGGCCGTAGAGATCGGCTTCGGGGCCGTGCGGCGGGGCGGTGCGGGGCACCGGCGGGGTGTCGCCGGGGCCGGGTCTGCGGTGCCGGGCCGAACGCCGCGGAGGGTCCGCTGCCTCGGGCCGGGACGGTGCCGGCGGGTCCTGGCGGGGCCGGAACCAGGGGGAGCCCTCGGCCGCGGCTCCCCCGCCGGGGCGGACGGAGGGCGCGTCCTGTGCGTACGGGGTCGGGTACGGGTCGGGATGGGGGCGCGAGGTCGCCGACCGGCCGGGCAGGGGGTCGTTCAGCGGGTCGTCGAGCCGTCCCACCGCCGCCTCGAACGCGTCGGACCGGCCGTGCGGGTCGGTGGGCGCGTACGGGTCCTGCGGTGCCTGCGGCGGGTCCTCGTGCGGCTCGTAGGACCGTCCTTCGTGCTCGGGGCGCAGCGCGGTCACGCGCCGGCCTTGCCGACCACCGGGGCAAGCCCCGCCGAACGCTCCACCGCTCCCTCGTCGCCGCACTCCACCAGCCAGTTGGCCAGCATCCGGTGTCCCCATTCCGTCAGTACCGACTCGGGGTGGAACTGCACGCCCTCCACGGGGAGTTCACGGTGCCGCAGCCCCATGATGATCCGGCCGCCGGGGGCGTCGTCCGCCTCCGTCCAGGCCGTGACCGCCAGCTCGTCGGGGACGGTGTCCGGTTCGACGGCCAGCGAGTGGTAGCGGGTGGCGGTGAAGGGCGAGGGCAGCCCGGCGAAGACGCCGGCGCCCTCGTGGAGGACGGGCGAGGTCTTGCCGTGCAGCAGCTCGGGGGCCCGGTCCACCACCCCGCCGTAGGCGACCGCCATCGACTGCAGGCCCAGGCACACGCCGAACACCGGGACGCCGGTGTCCGCGCAGTGCCGGACCATGTCGACGCAGATCCCGGCCTGCTCGGGGGTACCGGGGCCCGGGGAGAGCAGCACACCGTCGAAACCGTCCTGGGCATGGCGCGGGGCCACCTCGTCGTTGCGCAGTACCTCGCATTCGGCACCGAGCTGGTAGAGGTACTGGACCAGGTTGAAGACGAAGCTGTCGTAGTTGTCGACGACGAGAATCCGTGCGGTCATCGGGTGGCTGCCATCCCTTGGTCGACAGTGACGTCATTGAAGGGGAGCAGTGGCTCCGCCCACGGAAAGACCCACTGGAAGAGCACGAAGACCACCGCCAGGACGAGCACCACGGAAATCAGCGCCTTCACCCACGTGGTGCCCGGCAGATGCCGCCAGATCCAGCCGTACATGCTGTCGCTGTCCCCTTGCCGATGCCGTTTGACGATGTCGATTGCGACACCAGAGTAAGGGGAGAGGCTGTGCTCGGGTGGGTCAGCCGGTCAAAGCCGACGGCCTTCCCTGGGTGACGGATTGGGTCGAATCGAGGTGTGCCCAGGCGATCAGGCGGTGGCTGTGGCCCCACTCCGGTTCGCAGGTGGTCAGCGTGAGGTAGCGGCCGGGGCCGGTGAAGCCGGACTTCCGGGGGACCGGGTCGATCACGCCGATGTCGGTGGGCAGCGTCGTGTAGGGGTGGTTGTCGATGCGGTAGGTGAACCACGTGGTGCCGTCGGTCAGGACCACGGCGTCCCCGGGGCGCAGTTGCGGGAAGTCCTTGAACGGGTCGCCGTAGGTGCGGCGGTGGCCGGCGACGGCGAAGTTTCCGGTCGCGCCGAGCCGGGCGGTCCCGTCGTAGTGGCCCAGGCCGCGCTGAAGGACGTCGGTCCCGGTGCCCTCCAGGACGGGCTTGGCCCAGTCCGGCCCGAAGCGGGGGATGTACATCACGGCGAAGGACGCGCCCGGGGCGTAACGGCGGGGCGGGGCGGTGGGTGTGGGGGCGGGGGTGCCGGCGGCGGCGACCGGGCCGGTGGACCACTGGTCCTGGAGCCTGCCGATCTCGCCGTCCATCGCGCTGTCCGCCCGGACGCCGGTCCAGTAAAGGAGGTAGACGACGAAGAGGACGATCAGCGTGCCGACGGTGAGACAGATTTCGCTGGCCGTCCGCACGATCCACCGCACCGTCATCCGACCGCCCCTCCCTGCCGGCCCGCGGGATGCGGGCTACGGCTTCACAGGCTGTGCGTAGTGGAGATCCACTGTGCCGGAGTAGCCGGGAAGAGTCACCGCCTCGTCCTGGTCGACTTTCCAACCGAGGCCGTAGGCGTTGACGTACTGGAGGTAGTTCTGGATGGCGGGGGACGCGGTCAGGGCGCCGTTGAGGGCGTCCCGGTCGCCGACTGCGGTGATCTTGTAGGGCGGGGAGTAGACCCGGCCCTGGAGGATCAGGGTGTTGCCGACGCAGCGGACCGCGCTGGTGGAGATCAGCCGCTGGTCCATGACCTTGATGCCCTTGGCGCCACCGTGCCAGAGCGCGTTCACCACGGCCTGGAGGTCCTGCTGGTGGATGACCAGGTCGTTGGGCTGCGGCTCGGGGATGCCGGGGATCTTGGCGGTGGCGTTCGGCGGGGCGTCGGTGAGCGTGACCGTCAGTCCCTGACCGGAGACCGGCTTGGTGCCGGCGCTCTTCTCCAGGCCCTGGAGCGCGGCCTCCTGCGAGGCGGACGGGGCGGTGTCGCGGCGGGCGAGGGCGTCGACCTCGGAGCGCAGACCGGCGTTGCGCTCGTCCTGGGCGCCGTTCTTGTGGCTGCGTTCCTGGATGAGGTCGGACAGCCGGAGCATCGAGTCGTCCGAACGGAGGTTGGTGCCGCGGGCGGTGTCGAAGCTGAGCCAGAACATCAGGCCGGCGAGGGCGAAGACGAGGAGGGTGAGGAGCCGAACGGGCCGCAGTCGGGCTCGAAGGGGGCGCCCGGGGGAGCCGTCGGAAGTGCTCAACGTACCCTTACTCCTTACGACGCCGCGGAAGCACTACGCTAACGGACGCCCGGGAAGGAATTCCGTTCCCCTCGTGTCCGTACCCTGGCTCTCGTACCGCATCCGTGCGGAGGGAACCGCCCGCTCACCGTGGAGAGCGGGGGAGCAGCACATCGACAGGAGAGTTCCTCGTGCCGAAGTCACGGATCCGCAAGAAGGACGACTTCACGCCGCCGCCGGCGAAGACCACCAATCTGAAGATGAACGCAGGCCGCGGGTGGGTCGCGCCGCTGATGCTGGCGATGTTCGTCATCGGGCTCGCGTGGATCGTGCTGTACTACGTCTCCGAGGGCGACCTGCCGATCAAGGCGATGGGCAACTGGAACATCGTGTGCGGCTTCGGCTTCATCGCGGTGGGGTTCGGCGTCTCCACCCAGTGGAAGTAGCCCGCGCCCTCCCCCAGGGCTAGCGCAAGCCCTGCCCAAGGCCATCCACACAGTTATCCACAGCCGGGGAAAACTTCAGAAGATCTGTGGATAACCCTCGTGGGGTTGACGCCGGTGTGACCGGCGGCCCCCCTGGAAGCCGGCCTCCATCCCTGCCCCTTCCTGCGGAAACACCGCGCAGCGGGGCAGCGGGGCCGGCCTCTGCACAGCATGCACAAGATCCTTCACTGACTGTGGACAACATGGCCCCGCGGGGCCTCAACCCACCAGTTGAAGGCTGCGTACCCACACCACCGCGACGATCGCGAGCAGCACCAGCACGCATGTGCCGACGTGCACCAGCGTCCGGCGCTCCCGCGGTGCGTGCACCATGCCGAACGCCACCGCGGCGCCCACGATCAGCCCGCCGACGTGCGCCTGCCAGGCGATGTTCGGCCACAGGAACGTGAAGGCCAGGTTGAGGGCGAGCAGGATCAGCACCGGCTTCATGTCGTACCGCAGCCGGCGCATCAGCACGGCCGTGGCACCCAGCAGGCCGAAGATCGCGCCGGACGCGCCCAACGAGGGCTGGTTCTGCGCGCTGAGCAGGAAGGACAGGGCGCTGCCGCCCAGACCGGCGAGCAGGTACAGGGCGGTGAAGCGGAGCCGGCCGAGCGCCGCCTCCAGCGGCGGGCCCAGCCACCACAGCGAGAGCATGTTGAAGCCGATGTGCGCGATCTCCTCGTGCAGGAAGACCGCGGTCAGCAGGCGGTACCACTCGCCGTGCGCGACCCCGACCAGCTGGTAGCGGCTGGGATCGACGGCCAGGCCGATCAGGTCGAGCCGGTTGACCAGGTCGAAGCCGTACTGCTTGGACGCCAGCACCGCGACGAAGACCGCGACGTTCAGGCCCAGCAGGATCTTGGTGATCAGCTTGGGGTCGGCGGTGAGCGTGCCGCCCGCTATCGTGCGCGGCGCGCTGGCCCGCGGCGCCGGGCCGCTGCCGCCGCCGGTGCGCACGCAGTCCGGGCACTGGAAGCCGACCGAGGCGCTGACCATGCACTCCGGGCAGATCGGCCGGTCGCAACGGGTGCAGCGGATGCCGGTCGGCCGGTCCGGGTGACGGTGACAACCGGGCAGGCCGTCCTGGCCGTGCGCCTGCTGCGGCTCCTGCGGGCTGCCTGGCTGGTCCATCGGTCCCCTCGTCCTCATCCTCACCGGGGTCACCGGGGCACCCGCCCGTCACTCGAGCAGCGCCCCACAACGGGCTTCACGCCTCGCCCGTCGCCCGGGCACCGCCCCACAACGAGCTTCGCGCCCCGTCTCCATCTTCTACGACCGGACGGGGCGCGATGGTTCCCCGGAACAGGCCGGGGCGGGACCCGCTCAGCGGGTCTCGATGACCACCGACTCGATGACGACGTCCTGCACCGGACGGTCGGTGCGGGGGTTGGTCTGGGTCTCGGCGATGGCGTCGACGACCTTCTTGCTGGCCTCGTTGGTGACCTCACCGAAGATGGTGTGCTTGCCGGTCAGCCAGGCGGTCGGGGACACGGTGATGAAGAACTGCGAGCCGTTGGTGCCCGGACCGGCGTTGGCCATGGCCAGCAGGTACGGCTTGGTGAACGCCAGGTCGGGGTGGAACTCATCGGCGAACTTGTAGCCGGGGCCACCCGTACCGTTGCCCAGCGGGTCACCGCCCTGCAGCATGAAGCCGCTGATCACGCGGTGGAAGACGGTGCCGTCGTAGAGACGGGCGGTGGTCTTCTGACCGGTGTTCGGGTCGATCCACTCCCGCTCGCCGTTGGCGAGCTCGACGAAGTTCTTGACCGTCTTGGGGGCGTGGTTCGGCAGAAGCCGGAGTTCGATGTCGCCCTGGTTCGTCTTCAGGGTGGCGTAGAGCTGCTCAGCCACGATCTACCTTCCATAAGTCTTCACTGACGGTCCCCGATCCTGTCATGAACCGCCCGCCGGGTGCCGGGCCGCCACCTCTTGACGGTCTTCGTACTGATTTCCCGCGCACGATGCGGCAGTGCGTGGCATCGTCGTCATAAGGCTCCGGAAGGTCCCCAATGACCCGGATGCCCGTTCGCACATGCCGTGTGGGCAGGGAGCGGGCATGCTCGTCAATCGGGTGGACAGGCGACACAGCAGAGGTGGGGGAGCAGCCCCCAGACCCGGACCCCACCGAGGAGGAGGATCCCCGTGACCCGCAAGGACAGCGTGCGCGCCGCGACCCATTCGGCCAAGGACGGCGTACGGCACGCAGCCGAGGTGGTGGCTCCCTACGCCGGTACGGCCAAGGACGCCGCCGTCCACTACTCGCAGGAGGCCCGCACCCGGCTGGCTCCCCGGGTCGCCGAGGCGGCGCAGCAGGCCCGGGCCCAGTACGACACCCACCTGTCCCCGCGGATCGAGCACGCCCGCGGCGCGCTGCCGCCCAAGGTGGACGCAGCGGCGAGCCGGGCCGCCCTGCGCACCCTCCAGGCCGCGCGGCAGGCCGCCGACTACACCACCCCGCGACTGGAGAACGCCGTGGTCAACGCCCGGGCGGCGGCCGAGCCGGTGCGCGAGGAGGCGCTGGCCAGGGGCGCCGCGGCGCTGGCCGCGCTCCGCGGGCAGGTGACGGCCGCGGAGATCGAGAAGCTCCAGAAGAAGCAGTGCCGCCGGGCGGCCTGCGGCAAGGCCGCCAAGCGGCTGGCGCTGCTGGGCGTCGTGGTGGCCGGCGCGGTCGCCGCCTGGAAGTGGTGGGACAAGCAGGCCAACCCGGACTGGCTGGTCGAGCCCCCGGCGCCCACCGAGGTCGACGACCGCGCCCACCTGAGCTCCGTCGACGGCGGGCAGGGCGCCCCGCTCGACCCCGAGGTGCGGGCCAAGCAGGCCGAGGCGGAATCCGACGAACGACGGGGCGGCGACTCGACCGCCTGACCCCGGCTCCACCGCCACCGGGCCGCACCCCGCACCGGGGTGCGGCCCGGTGGCGTGCGCGGGCCCGGGCCGGCACCGGACGGGCACCCGGGCAGGAGCCCGCGGTCCGACGTCCAATCGTGCTTCCCGGTGGGCGAGTTGGGCGCGCTCGTGCCGGCCTCCGATGCCGCCGCCCGGACGGTCCGACGGCGCGCTCATCGGGGCCGTCCCACCACGGCGGCGCACAAAAAACCCCTCCGACGCGTTACCGCAGGTCGGAGGGGTTTGGAGTGGAGCCTAGGGGAGTCGAACCCCTGACATCTGCCATGCAAAGACAGCGCTCTACCAACTGAGCTAAGGCCCCTTCGCCGAACAGGGTACCCGGTGTCGGGGTGCTTTCCCGACCGGGTATCGCCGCGCACCGTCGCTCTCCGTAGGATGCTTCGCGAGATTCGCGGCAGCGAAGCGCGATCGGGCATACAGGGGAGACGGCATGGATGCAGCACAGCAGGAAGCCACCGCGCGGGCCCGGGAGCTCCAGCGCAGTTGGTACGGGGAACCTCTGGGCGCGCTGTTCCGCCGTCTGATCGACGACCTCGGGTTGAACCAGGCCCGGCTGGCCGCGGTGCTCGGCCTGTCCGCCCCGATGTTGTCCCAGCTGATGAGCGGGCAGCGCGCCAAGATAGGCAACCCGGCCGTGGTCCAGCGGGTGCAGGCGCTGCAGGAGCTGGCCGGCCAGGTCGCGGACGGCAGCGTCAGCGCCGCCGAGGCCACCGACCGGATGGAAGAGATCAAGAAGACGGCGGGCGGGTCGGTCCTGAACAACACCACCCAGACCACGTCGTCGACGGGCGCCACCACGGTGCGCCGGGTGGTGCGGGAGATCCAGTCGCTGCTGCGGTCGGTCTCCGACGCCGGCGAGATCATCGACGCGGCGAACGGCCTCGCCGCCACCCACCCCGAGCTGGCAGAGTTCCTCCGGGTCTACGGTGCCGGCCGCACCGCCGACGCCGTCGCCCACTACGAGGCGCACCAGAGCTAGCCAAGCGCGGGCGGCCGCCGGGTAGTTGGCCGCAGGGAGTCGTGATCCAGAAGCGGACGGGGCGCAATGGGTGAGATCTTCGCCGGTCGGTACGAGCTCGTGGACCCGATCGGTCGGGGCGGGGTGGGTGCCGTCTGGCGCGCCTGGGACCACCGGCGCCGCCGCTACGTGGCGGCCAAAGTGCTGCAACAGAGCGATGCGCACACCCTGCTGCGCTTCGTCCGGGAACAGGCACTGCGGATCGATCATCCGCACGTGCTGGCCCCGGCGAGCTGGGCCGCGGACGACGACAAGGTGCTGTTCACCATGGACCTGGTGCACGGCGGCTCGTTGGCCCATCTGACCGGCGACTACGGCCCGTTGCCCGCGGGCATGGTGTGCACGCTGATGGACCAGCTGCTGGCCGGACTGACCGCCGTGCACGCCGAGGGCGTGGTGCACCGGGACATCAAGCCGGCGAACATCCTGCTGGAGGCCACCGGCACCGGCCGCCCGCACCTGCGGCTGTCCGACTTCGGCATCGCGATGCGCAAGGGCGAGCCGCGACTGACCGAGACCAACTACGTGGTGGGGACACCGGGTTACTTCGCGCCGGAGCAGATGCTGGGGTCCGAACCGGACTTCCCCGCCGACCTGTTCGCGGCCGGGCTGGTCGCGCTCAGCCTGATCACCGGCGCCAAACCGGACACCGAGGCGCTGGTCCGGCGGTTCATGGACCACGGCGGCATACCGAACGCGCCCGAGGACGTCCCGGAGCCGGTGTGGCAGGTGCTGGCTTCGCTGCTGCACCCCGATCCGGACGCCCGGTTCAAGACCGCGACGGGGGCCCGGAAGGCGCTGCTGGCGGCGGCCGAGCTGCTGCCGGAGGCGACCATCGAGGACGAGGTCATCGAGGTCTTCGACCACATCGGGCCGCTGCCGTCCGGATTCGGTCCGGACGGTCCGCTGCGCGGCGCACCGCGCGGCGATGCCACCGGGGGCACCACCGTGGCCGGCGCCGCGTCCACCGCGCCCTCCGACACCGGCGGGCGCCCGGTCACCGGCCCGGCCTCCTTCACGGACACCGGGAGCTTCCACCTCTCACCGCCCGCGCCGTCGGTCCCGCCGCAGCCGAGCACCCCACCGCCCCCGACCACCCCGCCGCGCGGCACCGTCCCGGCCCCACCGACCGCCCCGCCCCGCACCCCGCCGCCGACGCCGCTGCCGGCCCCGATGCCGCGGTACGAGCCGACGGCCGCGGCACCCCCGCTGGCGCCCGCCACCCGCCCGTACACCGCCGGGCAGCCGCCGCTGCCGGGCCATCCCCCGACTGGCGGCACCGGCGTGCCGGCGGTACCCGCCCCGGCCGGCCCGGTGCGGAAACCGGGACCGCCCCCGAAGGTCGCGGTCCCGGTCCTGATCGTCGCGCTGCTGTGCATCGCGGTCGGGGTGTGGGCGCTGCTCGCCGGCTGACGGGCCCTAGCCCCTCCCCGGCGGTGCGGACCGGCGGGGTGACGCCCGGGTCGTCTGCTGGTCCGTGGGCGGCTGCTGACCCGGCGGGACGGCCGGGACGGCCCCTCGGGCGGCGGCGACCGCGCGCTGCGGTGCCGTGCGGTTGCCGTAGGCCACCGGTGCGGTGAACGCCCTCGCCGCGGCCGGTTTCCCGTCGAACGCGACGAAGCCGTCCTGGCTGACCGCGCCGCGCGCCGGGTTGTAGACGGTGAGCCCGAGCGCGCTCGGCACGAACGTGGTTGTCGATCCGGTGGAGTTGGGCAGTTCGGCGCTGAGGTTGAGGCGCTGTCCCCAGTCCACCGGGACGCGGTAGAAGCGGGTTGCGCCGGGGGTGAGGCGGTCCCGCCACACGCCCTTTCCGACCGCGGCCGCGTCGTTGAACCCGGTGCCGCCCAGGACCTGGTGGGTGGTGGTGTCCGTGGGCGGTGCGGGCGTGGCGGAGCTCCAGCCGCCGGGGGCCGACGGGGACGGGGCCGTGCCCCTGAGCGCGGGTTCGGTGAGGTGACCGATCTCGACGGCCCAGGGCTCCGGACCGGACGTCAGCGGACCTTCGCGGCTGACGACCACGTAGTTGGGGCCGGCGTGCTGGCAGTCGGAGACGTCCGGGCCGATCAGGCGCGCGGCGTAGTCGGCGACCGGGTAGGCGGTGCCGCCGCTGTGGAACTGCGCGGTCCCGTCCGGGCCGCAGGTGGTGCCGCCGCTGTCCTCGACCTTGACGGTCAGTCGGTCGGTGTAGTCCTCGACCCTGGTGCCCGGGCGGGGCGCGGCGACCACCGAGAAGTAGGCGTTGCTGATGTCGTCGAGGGCGACCGCGTAGCACCCCGTCGGAAGGTGTCCACGTGCTGCCCTCGGTCGAGTCGCGCGGCCTGCGCGCCGCGCTCTCGGCCCCCTTGACGGGCTTGCTGCCGGAGGCCGTCCGATAGCCCGGTGCTCCGGCGGCCGCGGCCGCCGGAGCCGCCGTGAGCGCCAGCAGGGCCAGCGCCGCGAGGGTGGCCGGGCCCCGCATCCCCGTTGCGTGCCGCGTCACCGCGCGGCTCCCCCGCTGCCCGACCGCGGCTTCCGGCGGGCCCAGCCGTACGACAGGGCGAGCCCGGCCAGCAGGAGGACGCCCAGCCCGCCGACGGAGACGCCGGCGACCCGGATCGCGGGCCAGTGACCGCCCGTCGTCCCACTGGCGGCCGGGCTCGAACCGCCGTCGGGCGCCTCGTCCTGGTCGGCCGCCGCGACCTCCGGACCGGCCTTCGCCCGCCCCAGGACGGCGACCCGCAGCACCACGCCGATCTTCGGGTTCTGCGCGATCTGCGCCGACCTCGCGCCGAGCGTGACCGCGATGTAGAAGTCGCCCTTGGCGTGGACGGGGATGACGGTGGGGTACGTCTCGTAGCGGTTACTCCAGGAGACCGGCACCGTTCCCATGCTCAGCGAGGCGGGTCGCCCGCTGTACGGCACCTGCGGGGTGAAGACGCCGGTCCCGCTGCCGACGGGGGCGCGGAACGGCGTGTAGACCTGGGTGCTGCCGAACGAGGTGCGGATGCTCTGGCCGGAGCGCGGCGCGTTGGCGAACTCCACGTCGTAGCGCAGCTGTTGGCCCCAGCTGACGGGCACCTTGTACCAGAGCGTCTGCGCGGGGAGGATCTGGTCCCGCCAGACCCCCGGGCCCAGCGGGCGGGCGTCATTGAACCCGGTGCCGCCGGTGACGTCCTTCGGCTGGGTGGTGGGCAGGGTGGCGGCCTTGCCGCCCGCGCCGTACTCCGGTGCCGACTGCGCGGGCGTGGCGCCCTTCGCCAGCGGTTGTTCCACGTGAAACATCAGCTCCATCGGCCAGCGCGCGGCGTCCGAGCCGGGGTCCGCGCGCCGTTCGACGACCAGCCCGTACCGGCCCGCCTTGTCGCAGGTACCGGTGCCGCCCTGCGACGGGATGCGGCTGACGGCCGAGGTCAGCGGGGTGGCACCCTCCCGCTGGCCGAACATCGCGGTCGAGGACTGGCAGCTGCCGCCCGCAGCGGACACGATCTGGGTGCGCACGGTGTCGAGGGTGTCGACCGCGGCGCCGGGCGGCGGCACCACGGTGGCGGAGAAGTCGGCCGCCGACGCCGCGTCCAGATCGACGGCGTAGTAGCGCTTCTCGTTGGGACCGATGCTGTCCAGGTACTGCCCGGGGCGGACGACGGGGGCGCCCTTGCGGTCGTCCGTGCCGCTGACCTGGGTGCCCCGGAACCGGTAGCCCGCCGCGGACAGTTGGCCGGCCCGCTGCAGCTGTCGGGCGAGCGACGCAGCATCCGGAGCGTCGTAGTACTGGCCGTTGCCGGACTTGGCGATGCACTCCAACCGGCTGCGGGACGCGCCGGCGGCCTGGAAGCCGACGACGTCGACGTGCAGATCGGGGCTGGACGCGGCGAGTTGGGACGCGATCTGGCAGGCCTGCGGGGTCTTGCAGGTGTCCGTACCGTCGGAGACCAGCACGATGGTGCGCTTGCCGCCCGCGCCGGCGGCCGGCCGGGGAAGGTCCTGGGCGGCCTTTGCCAGGGAGAGCCCGATGGGGGTGTCGCCCTTGGGGGTCACGCCCGCGACCGCCTTCTTGAGGCCGTCCCGGTCCAGCGGGGCGACCGGCTGGGCGAGCCGGGTGTCGTCACAGCCCTTGGGCTTGTCCGCGCCGTAGACCCGCAGACCGGTGGGATACCCCGCGGGCAGGGCGTCGACGACGGTACCGACGGCCTTGCGGGCGGCGGCGATGCGGGTGCTCCCGGCCCCGTCACCGCCGGCCATCGAGCCGGAGGAGTCGAGCACCATCACCAGCCCGCTCCCCTCGGCGGCGGACGGCGACGCCCGCAAGGCCGACGCGGCCGGGAGCGCCACCGCGGTCAGGGCCAACAGCACCCCCCACGCCCTCAACCTCGTCCGAGCAGGGGGGACCCGTACCTCCAGCGTCGCCCCCCTGCGTGGTGGTCGTGCCACGTCCCGTCCCCCTCGCGTCCGCCGGTCACAGCCCGGACATCGACATCACGACCAGCGGCTTTGCCGCTGCAACTCATTAATGTGCGATCGCAAATCGAGAGCCTGCCCGCCCCCGACACGTACGAAACCCCGGTCGCCCTTGGGGCAACCGGGGTCCATACGAACTGTGCTGTGCGTGGTCTCACACACCCGAACCTGCGGGCACGGAGTCGGTCGCCTCCGTCCACAGATCCTGCTCGGCGCGATCCGCCTGGATCTGGCGGTACACGAGGAGCCCGCCGATGGCGGCCAGTGCGACCAGGAGAAGCTTCTTCACCGCGCGACCTCGTCTTTCGTTGACGTAGGGGACCCTATGTCGGCCGATGATACACACCGGCCGATACCGATCGGTTATCTAGCCCGTACTCGACAACACCCCGTTCGGGGGTGCCAAACCGGCCTCAACTCCCGCCCCTTCACAACGAATCGCCCCCGACTTCCGTTCCCACGGTCCACCGGCCGGGCGCGCGCCCAAAAGCAGCGGCCCGGCCGGAGAATCCTCCGGCCGGGCCGTGTGTGCGGTGCGGCTACCAGGACTTGAACCTGGGGCCTCTTCCTTATCAGGGAAGCGCTCTAACCGTCTGAGCTATAGCCGCTCGCTCGCTGCACCAGAAGATTAGCGCACTTCAGAGGCGTTCCCAAAATCGGTTCCCGAAGCCTCGGGAACGCCCGGTGCAGACGCCCGCCACGAGCATTCACTCGTCCTCGGCGAGGGTCAGCTCCACCCCGCCCACGAAGCCCGCCGACAGGTTGTAGATGAACGAGCCGAGGGTGGCCAGCGCGGTCGCCAGGACCACGTCGATCACCGCGATGACCGAGGTGAACAGCAGCACCCGCGGCAGCGAGAGGAACGACTGCAGATCGAAGCCACCGCCCTCGGCGGAGCCGGTCGCCTCGCTGATCGTCTTGCCGACGGTGGAGAAGACGCCCATCGCGTCCATCACCATCCACAGGACCGCCACCGCCACCACCGTGCAGATGCCCAGCGCGATCGACAGCAGGAAGCTCACCTTCATCACCGACCAGGGATCGGTGCGCGCCACCCGGAGCCGGGCCTTACGCGTCCGCGGGGCCGTGCTGGCGCCCGTACGCGGCTTGCGGACGGCCTGACCGGCTCCGGTCTCGGCACCGCCCGTGGGATACGCCTGGGGCGGCTGGTACGGCTGCTGCGTGCCGCCCTGGGGCTTCCCCTGGCCGCCCCGGCTCTGTGGCTGGGGCTGCGGCTGTCGGCTGTTGGTCACGGTTCCCCCCTCATGGGCGCCCTCGTCCGGGGTGCCGTCGGACGCGACGGAGCCACGGGCGCTGCGTTCCCCCTCGGTTGCGGGTTCCGGCGCGGAGTCCTGTGTGACTTCCGCTCCGCCCGTCGCAGCGCCCGTGGCTCCACTCACGACCTACTCCTCGTGTTACTCCGCCGCGGGCTGCGCACCCTCGGCTGCGGTGGCCCCGGACTCCTCGGCCTCACCGGTCTCCTCGGGCCCGTCGGGCCCGTCGACCTCCTCGGCCTCGCGGCCGGCCTCGGCGTTGCGCGCGATGCCGACGACGGCATCTCGCTTACCCAGGTTGATCAGTTGGACGCCCATGGTGTCACGGCCGGTCTCCCGGACCTCGTTGACCCGCGTGCGGATCACGCCACCGCCGAGCGTGATCGCGAGGATCTCGTCGGTGTCCTCCACGACCAGCGCCCCGACCAGCGAACCCCGGTCCTCGACGATCTTGGCGGCCTTGATGCCCAGGCCGCCGCGGCCCTGGACGCGGTACTCGCCGACCGCGGTGCGCTTGGCGTAGCCGCCGTCGGTCGCGGTGAAGACGTAGGTGCCCTCCCGGACCACGTTCAGCGAGAGCAGTTCGTCGTCCTCGCGGAAGCTCATGCCCTTCACGCCCGAGGTGGCGCGGCCCATCGGACGCAGCGCCTCGTCGGTCGCCGTGAACCGGATCGACTGGGCCTTCTTGCTGATCAGCAGCAGGTCGTCGGTCTCGGAGACCAGCTCGGCGCCGATCAGCTCGTCGTCCGTGCCGTCCGCCTGCTCGCGCAGGTTGATCGCGATCACGCCGCCGGAGCGGGGCGAGTCGTAGTCCTTGAGCGGGGTCTTCTTCACCAGGCCGGCCTTGGTGGCGAGGACCAGGTAGGGCGCCGCCTCGTAGTCGCGGATCGCCAGGATCTGCGCGATCTGCTCGTCCGGCTGGAAGGCCAGGAGGTTGGCCACGTGCTGGCCGCGCGCGTCCCGTCCGGCGTCCGGGAGTTCGTATGCCTTGGCGCGGTAGACCCGGCCCTTGTTGGTGAAGAAGAGCAGCCAGTGGTGGGTGGTGGAGACGAAGAAGTGGTCGACGATGTCGTCTTCCTTGAGCTTGGTGCCCCGCACGCCCTTGCCGCCGCGCTTCTGCGAGCGGTAGTCGTCGGTCTTCGTCCGCTTCACGTAGCCGCCACGGCTGATGGTGACGACGATGTCCTCCTCGGCGATCAGGTCCTCGATGGACATGTCGCCCTCGAAGGGCACCAGCTTGCTGCGCCGGTCGTCGCCGAACTTCTCGACGATCGCGGCGAGTTCCTCGCTGATGATCTGGCGCTGCCGCTCGGGGGAGGCCAGGATCGCGTTGTACTCGCTGATCTTCCGCTGGAGCTCGTCGTGCTCGGCGGTGATCTTCTGCCGCTCCAGGGCCGCCAGCCGGCGGAGCTGCATCTCCAGGATCGCGTTCGCCTGGATCTCGTCGATCTGGAGCAGGCCCATCAGGCCCTCGCGGGCCACCTCGACCGTGTCGCTGCGCCGGATCAGCGCGATGACCTCGTCGATGGCGTCCAGCGCCTTGAGCAGGCCGCGCAGGATGTGGGCGCGCTCCTCGGCCTTGCGCAGCCGGAACTTCGTCCGGCGGACGATGACCTCGACCTGGTGCGTGACCCAGTTCCGGATGAAGGCGTCCAGGGACAGGGTGCGCGGCACGCCGTCGACCAGCGCGAGCATGTTCGCGCCGAAGTTGGTCTGCAGATCGGTGTGCTTGTAGAGGTTGTTGAGGACGACCTTGGCGACCGCGTCCCGCTTGAGGACGATGACCAGCCGCTGGCCGGTGCGCGAGGAGGTCTCGTCGCGGACGTCCGCGATGCCGCCGATCCTGCCGTCCTTGACCAGGTCGGCGATCTTCTGCGCGAGGTTGTCCGGGTTGACCTGGTACGGGAGTTCGGTGACCACCAGGCACTGGCGGTTCTGGATCTCCTCGACCGCCACCACCGCGCGCATCGTGATCGAGCCGCGGCCGGTGCGGTACGCCTCCTCGATGCCCTTGCGGCCCACCACCAGCGCACCGGTGGGGAAGTCCGGACCCTTGACCCGCTCGATCAGCGCGTCCAGCAGCTCCTCGCTGGACGCCTCCGGGTGGGCCAGCGCCCACTGCGCGCCCTCGGCGACCTCGCGGAGGTTGTGCGGCGGGATGTTGGTGGCCATGCCGACCGCGATGCCGGCCGAGCCGTTGATCAACAGGTTGGGGAAGCGGGACGGCAGGACCGTCGGCTCCTGGTTGCGGCCGTCGTAGTTGTCCTGGAAGTCGACGGTCTCCTCGTCGATGTCCCGGAGCATCTCCATCGACAGCTGCTTCATCTTGCACTCGGTGTACCGCATGGCAGCGGCCGGGTCGTTGCCCGGGGAGCCGAAGTTGCCGTTGGAGTCGACCAGCGGCATCCGCATCGACCACGGCTGGGCCAGGCGGACCAGCGCGTCGTAGATGGAGGTGTCACCGTGCGGGTGGTACGTGCCCATGACGTCGCCGACGACGCGGGCGCACTTGTAGAAGCCCTTCTCGGGGCGGTAGCCGCCGTCGTACATCGCGTAGAGCACGCGGCGGTGCACCGGCTTGAGGCCGTCGCGGACGTCGGGCAGCGCACGCGAGACGATGACGGACATCGCGTAGTCGAGGTAGGAGCGCTGCATCTCCGTTTCGAGCCCGACGGGCTCGACGCGCATCCCGACGCCGTCGATGGTGGCGGGCGCGCCCTCGGCGGTCACGCCGTCCGGGGTCACAGGGGGGTTCTCGTCGGCCATGGTGGTTCAAAGTCCTTTCGAGCTGCGGCTGGTGTGCGGGCCGACAGGGCTCAGATGTCGAGGAAGCGGACGTCCTTGGCGTTGCGCTGGATGAACGAGCGGCGTGCCTCGACGTCCTCGCCCATGAGGACGGAGAACAGGTCGTCCGCGCGGGCCGCGTCGTCCAGCGAGACCTGGCCGAGCACCCGGTGGTCGGCGTCCATGGTCGTCACGCGCAGCTCCTCGGCGTTCATCTCGCCGAGACCCTTGAAGCGCTGGATGGAGTCCTCGCGGATCCGCTTGCCGTTCTGCTTGCCGCGCTCGATCAGCGCGTCCCGCTCCGGGTCGGAGTAGGCGTACTCGAAGTCGTCCCGACTCCACTTGATCTTGTACAGCGGCGGGCGGGAGAGGTAGACGTGCCCGGCCTCGACCAGCGGTCGCATGAAGCGGAACAGGAAGGTCAGCAGCAGGGTGTTGATGTGCTGACCGTCGACGTCGGCGTCCGCCATCAAGATGATCTTGTGGTACCGGAGCTTCTCGATGTCGAAGTCCTCGTGGACCCCGGTACCGAAGGCCGAGATCAGCGCCTGGACCTCGTTGTTCTGCAGGATCTTGTCGACCCGGGCCTTCTCGACGTTGAGGATCTTGCCGCGGATCGGGAGGATCGCCTGGTACTCCGGGTTGCGGCCGGACTTGGCCGAGCCACCGGCGGAGTCACCCTCGACGATGAAGATCTCGCACTTGGTCGGGTCGTTGGACTGGCAGTCGCTCAGCTTGCCGGGCAGCGACGCCGTCTCCAGCAGCCCCTTGCGGCGGGTCAGGTCGCGCGCCTTGCGGGCCGCGACCCGGGCGGTGGCGGCCTGGATGCCCTTGCGGATGATGTCCGCGGCCTCGTTGGGGTTGCGGTCCAGCCAGTCGTTGAGGTGCTCGTGGACGACCTTCTGGACGAAGGTCTTCACCTCGGTGTTGCCCAGCTTGGTCTTGGTCTGGCCCTCGAACTGCGGCTCGGCGAGCTTGACCGAGATGATCGCCGTCAGACCCTCGCGGATGTCCTCACCCGTGAGGTTGTCGTCCTTCTCGCGCAGCAGCTTCTTGTCGCGCGCGTAGCGGTTGATCAACCCGGTCAGCGCGGCGCGGAAGCCCTCCTCGTGGGTACCGCCCTCGTGCGTGTGGATGATGTTCGCGAAGCTGTAGACACCCTCGCTGTACTGGGTGTTCCACTGCATCGCGAGGTCGACGGAGAGGTTCCGCTCCTTGTCCTCGGCCTCCACCGAGACCACCGTCGGGTGCACCAACTCGCCCTTGCGGGAGTTGAGGTACTTCACGAAGTCGACGATGCCGCCCTCGTAGTGGTACCGCACCGAGAGCGGCTTGCCGTCCTCGTCCACGTGGTCCGCGCGCTCGTCCTTGAGCGAGATGGTCAGCCCCTTGTTGAGGAACGCCATCTCCTGGAAGCGCCGCGACAGCGTCTCGAAGCTGTACGTGGTGGTCTCGAAGATCTCGCCGTCGGCCCAGAACGTGACCGAGGTGCCGTGCTTGTCGGTGGCCTCGTGCTGGGCCAGCGGGGCGGTGGGCACGCCCTGCTTGTACTCCTGCGTCCAGCGGTAGCCGTCCGTGCAGATCTCGACCGCGACCCGGGTCGACAGGGCGTTCACCACGGACACGCCCACGCCGTGCAGACCACCGGAGACCGCGTACCCGCCGCCGCCGAACTTGCCGCCGGCGTGCAGGACCGTCAGCACGACCTCGACGGCCGGCTTGTTCTCGGACGGCACGATGCCGACGGGGATGCCGCGGCCGTTGTCGACGACCCGGACACCGCCGTCGGCGAGGATCGTCACCTCGATGGTGTCGGCGTGGCCGGCCAGCGCCTCGTCGACGGAGTTGTCGACGACCTCCTGCACGAGGTGGTGCAGACCGCGCTCGCCCGTTGAGCCGATGTACATGCCGGGGCGCTTGCGAACCGCGTCCAGGCCCTCAAGGACGGTGATCGCGCTGGCGTCGTACGACTTCTCCACCGAGGAGTCGCCCACAGCGCCGGCCGAACCCCCCTCTTCGGTAGCAGCCATGTTGTTCTCGTTGAGGTCGCCGGAGTCGGCCACGAAGCGCCCTTTCTGGCACAGCACGAGCCCTTCCACACCTGTTGCGATCTCCCCGCGAAGGACAGGTGGGAGCGGCTCGTCGTTCGACTTGTTCCGCGAGTGGGCGGGATTGTCACCAGTCTACCGGTAGCGCCGACACTCATGGGGGTTTGTAGGCGCCTGAGTCGCCATGTGCCGCCCTGAACTGACGTCCGCCGACTCCCCATATGCGAGAAGGGGGCTCAGGGCGCCCACGCAGGCACTCAGCGCTTCGGGATGTCAACCGGCGGCTACCGTGAGCGCAGTCTCATGCGTCACACGTGTTTACAGGGTTCGTACCGGCGAGCGCCGTTTCACGTGAAACAGCCCCCGACCAGGCAGGAAAGCCCGAGAGGGGCGGTGTTTCACGTGAAACACCGCCCCTCTCCAGGAATGCTCCGCCGCGCGGTCGGGTCAGCCGTAGGTGTCGCCGGGCCCCTTGCTGCCCGGCGCCCGCAGCTGGCCGTACCGACGGGCCGGACCGCCCGGCCCCCACACCTTGATCACCTTGACCGTGCCGTGGCCCAGGTCCTCGTTGAGGCGGGCCACCAGCGTCGGGGCCAGCAGCCGCAGCTGCGTCGCCCAGGCCGTCGAATCGCACTGGACGGTCAGGACGCGGGCCTCCTCGTCGTACCGCTGCGGCTCGCAGTGCTGCGCCACCTCGGGCCCCACCAGCTGCGGCCATCGGCCCATCACCCCACCGACCGCCGCCGGGGTCTCCCAGCCGCGTTCCGTGATCAGGCGGTTGATCGCGGCGCCCAACGGCAGCGGGTCCCGGCCGTCCGCCCGCGCGCCCGAACGCAGTCCACCGCGCCGGGCCTGCTTCTTCTGCTGCACGGCGGCGCCCCGGGCCCGCGCCTGCTCCTTGGCGGCGACCAACGCCTGACGGGCCAGGTCCACGCCGGACAGCTCCGGCGGCTTGGGGCGCTCCGGCTGGGGCTCGGTCACCGTTCCACCTTCTCCACGAGGCCCCCGGAGACCGCGTACCGCGCCCCGACCAGCACTCCCGGCACGTCGTCGTCGACCGCCGCGGTCACCAGCACCTGCTCGCCCGGCGCCACCAGCTCCGCCAGCCGCTCCCGGCGCCGCGCGTCCAGCTCGGCGAAGACGTCGTCGAGGACGAGCACCGGCTCGTTGCCCTCGGTCCGCAGCAGCTCGTACGACGCGAGGCGCAGCGCCAGCGCGTACGACCAGGACTCGCCGTGGCTGGCGTAGCCCTTCGCCGGCAACTGCCCCAGCTTCAACAGCAGATCGTCGCGGTGCGGCCCGACCAGGGTCACCCCGCGCTCGATCTCGTTCTTGCGGGCCTCGCCGAGCGCCGCCAGCAGCACGCCGTACAGCTCCTCGCGGTTCGAGGCGGCGGCCATCGCCTCGCCCGCGGAACCGCGGTACTCCAGCCCCAGCGGTCCACCGCCCGGCGCCAACTGCTCGTAGGCCTTGTCCGCCAGCGGCCGCAGCGTGGCGATCAGGTCGAGCCGCTGGGCCAGCAGCTCGGCGCCGGCCCGGGCCAGGTGCTGGTCCCAGACGTCCAGCGTCGACAGGTCCATCTGCCGACCGCCGTGCCGCCGTGCCAACGCCGCCGTCTTCAGCAGGGTGTTGCGCTGCTTGAGGACGCGGTCGTAGTCCGCGCGCACGCCCGCCATCCGCGGCGAGCGGGCGGTGATCAGTTCGTCGAGGAACCGCCGGCGCTCGCCGGGGTCGCCCTTGACCAGTGCCAGGTCCTCGGGCGCGAACAGCACCGTCCGGACGATACCCAGCACATCACGCGGTCTGACCTGCGACGACCTGTTGATCCGGGCGCGATTGGCCTTGCCCGGGTTGAGCTCCAGCTCCACCAACTGCTGCCGTTCGCCCTGAACGACCGCGGCCCGGACGATCGCGCGGTCCGCCCCCATCCGCACCAGCGGCGCATCCGAGGAGACCCGGTGGCTGCCGAGCGTGGCGAGGTAGCCGACCGCCTCGACCAGATTCGTCTTGCCCTGCCCGTTGGGACCCACGAACGCCGTGACGCCCGGGTCGAGCGGGACCTCGACCCGGGCGTACGAGCGGAAGTCGGCGAGCGACAGGTGCGATACGTGCATGACTACGCGCCGACCTCCCCCGGCTGCTGAGCTGGTTGTGCTTACTTCTTGTTCTCGACCGCGTGGCCACCGAACTGGTTGCGCAGCGCGGCGATCATCTTCATCTGCGGGGAGTCGTCCTGGCGGGACGCGAAGCGCGCGAAGAGCGACGCCGTGATCGCCGGCAGCGGCACGGCGTTGTCGATCGCGGCCTCGACCGTCCAGCGGCCCTCGCCGGAGTCCTCGGCGTAGCCCCGCAGCTTGTCCAGGTGCTCGTCGTCGTCGAGGGCGTTGACCGCCAGGTCCAGCAGCCAGGAACGGATGACCGTGCCCTCCTGCCAGGACCGGAAGACCTCGCGCACGTCGGTGACCGAGTCGACCTTCTCCAGCAGCTCCCAGCCCTCGGCGTAGGCCTGCATCATCGCGTACTCGATGCCGTTGTGGACCATCTTCGCGAAGTGGCCCGCGCCGACCTTGCCGGCGTGCACCGAGCCGAAGTCACCCTCGGGCTTGAGGGCGTCGAAGATCGGCTGCACCTTGGCGACGTTCTCCTTGTCGCCGCCGTACATCAGCGCGTAGCCGTTCTCCAGGCCCCAGACGCCGCCCGAGACGCCGCAGTCCACGAAGCCGATGCCCTTGGCCGCCAGCTCCTCGGCGTGCTTCTCGTCCTCGGTCCAGCGGGAGTTGCCACCGTCCACGACGAGGTCGCCGGGCGAGAGCAGCTCGGCCAGTTCGTCGATGGTCGACTGGGTGGCGGCGCCGGCCGGGACCATGACCCAGACCACCCGCGGGCCCTTGAGGCCGTCCACGAGGGCCTTGAGGCTGTCCACGTCGGCCAGGTCGGGGTTGCGGTCGTATCCGATGACGGTGTGGCCGGCGCGGCGAATGCGCTCGCGCATGTTGCCGCCCATCTTGCCGAGACCGACGAGACCGAGCTCCATCACAGACCCTCTTTGCACATAGTCGTTGCTGTTCGTACCCGAGTCCGAGCCTACGCCCGAGACCCCGTGCACAGCTGTGGGCTCAGCCGCTCATCAGGGCCGCGTCAGCCAGTCGCCGCAAGGGCCCCGGCGCACGGCCGGGGCCCGCTCGGCACGAGGGCCGTCCGCCGGTGTCAGCCCGAGAGGCGGACCGGCATGATCAGGTACTTGTAGGCGTCATCGGCCTCCGCGTCCTTGGCCGGGCGGCCGCTGAGCAGCGCCGGCTTCGTCGACGTGGTGAACGCCAGCTGGGCAACCGGGGAGTCGATGGCCGACAGGCCCTCCAGGAGGAAGCCCGGGTTGAAGGCGATCGAGATGTCGTCGCCGTCCAGGTCGGCGTCGACCCTTTCCACAGCCTGTGCATCGTCGCTGGAGCCGGCCTCCAGGATCAGCACGCCCTGCTCGAAGCTCAGCCGCACCGGGGTGTTCCGCTCGGCGACCAGCGCCACGCGCTTGACGGCCTCGACGAAGGGCGCGGTCTCGATCACCGCGACGGAGTTGAACTCCGTGGGGAAGAGCGTGCGGTACTTCGGCAGGTCGCCTTCGAGCAGACGGGTCGTGGTCCGCCGGCCGGCGCCCTCGAAGCCGATCAGGCCCTCGCCCTGGCCGGAGCCGGAGAGCGCCAGGGTGACGGTGTCGCCGCTGCTCAGGGACTTGGCGGTGTCCAACAGGGTCTTGGCCGGGACCAGGGCGACCGAGGAGGTGTCCGGGTTCTCCGGCTTCCACAGGAACTCGCGGACCGCGAAGCGGTAGCGGTCGGTGGAGGCCAGGGTGACGGTGTCGCCCTCGATCTCGATCCGCACACCGGTGAGCACGGGGAGCGTGTCGTCACGGCCGGCGGCGATGGCCACCTGGGCGGCGGCGGCCGCGAAGACCTCGGCGGAGACGGTGCCGGTGGCGGTGGGCATCGTCGGCAGGGCCGGGTACTCCTCCACAGGCAGGGTGTGGAGGGTGAAGCGGGAGGAGCCGCAGACCACGGTCACCCGTACACCGTCGGTGGAAATCTCCACCGGGCGGTTGGGGAGCGCGCGGCAGATGTCGGCGAGCAGCCGGCCGGAGACGAGGACGGTGCCCTCCTCTTCCACGTCGGCATCGACCGAGACCCGCGCCGAGACCTCGTAGTCGAAGCCGGAGAGGCTCAGTGCGCCGTTGTCCGCCTTCAGCAGCAGGCCCGCGAGGACGGGCACCGGCGGACGGGCCGGGAGGCTCTTGGCCGCCCAGGCCACTGCCTCCGCGAGTACATCGCGCTCCACCCGGATCTTCACCGGAAACCGCCTCCTGCTGTTGCTGGCTCTCGCCCTGCTGGCTCTTCGTCGTCGGCTGAGTTGCCGGAGACCAGTCTGACGCACGCCGTCGATGGTCGGTGCGGCTCGGGGTCAAGTCGGCTCGACGGGAGCGGCGCGCTCCGGAGACAAGTTGTGCACAGGGCCCGGTTCCGAACGAATTCCCCGGTAGATATCCGTGGTCGTAGTAGTAGGGCCTGTGGAAACCGTGGACAACTGGCTTTGCGCAGGTCAGCGCCGATTTTTTGTCCACCGTGCCTGTGGGCGGAAGCCGTGGATAAGCGGCTCCGGCTGTGGACTGCGCGAAGTTCTGCACACCCCATGCACAGAGGCAGGGCACTTCTCCCCAGTGCCGTCCCCAGGAATACCCACGTTCCCCACAGCCCAACCCACCACCTTGGTGTGACCGCTTTCACTCGGCGCGGTGAGAGGTGGTGTTGCGTTGCCGAACAGTGGACAGCGGTGTGGAGAAGCTGGTGATCGCTGGGGACAACAGCCTCTGACCTGTGGGTAGCCGGTGGACAAGTCCTCGCGGTCCCTGTGGACGAAAACTCTGTCCACAGGCTGTGGATTACGGTTGGCCACAAATCCACAGCCGGTTGACCTCGTCCGATGATCCGTCAGCAGGCCGGCCTGTGGATCCCACAGGGATAACTTTCCCCTCCCCAGGTTGTGGACGGAAGATTCTTGCCCAATCTGTGGAGAGAAGCCGTGACCTGGCCAGGAATCGAACAGAGCTGACGCGCTCCACAGGTTTGGGACGGCGGCGGAGGGGCCGCGAACCCCGGCGCCTGGCCTGTCGACCGGCCCGCGAACCGCCTCACGACGCCGTCACACCGTCAGCGGCAGCGCCCGCGTCAGCGCCCTCCAGCGCCCTCCAGCGCCCTCCAGTCCCCTCCGGCTCCCCGCCCCCTGCGGTCCTGTACGGCGACGCCACGAAGAAGGGCGCCCCGGGAGCGGGTCCCGGGGCGCCCTGGTGGCGGTGGCGGCCTGCGGCAGGCCGCCCGTCAGCCGTTCTTGATGCGGTTGGTCAGCTCGGTGACCTGGTTGTAGATGGAGCGCCGCTCGGCCATCAGCGCGCGGATCTTGCGGTCGGCGTGCATCACGGTGGTGTGGTCGCGGCCGCCGAACTGCGCGCCGATCTTCGGCAACGACAGGTCGGTGAGCTCCCGGCACAGGTACATCGCGATCTGGCGGGCCGTCACCAGCACCCGGCTGCGCGAGGAGCCGCAGAGATCGTCCACGGTCAGCCCGAAGTAGTCGGCGGTCGAGGCCATGATCGCGGTCGCGGTGATCTCCGGCGCGGTGTCCTCACCGCCGGGGATCAGGTCCTTCAACACGATCTCGGTGAGCCCCAGGTCCACCGGCTGCCGGTTCAGCGACGCGAACGCGGTGACCCTGATCAGCGCGCCCTCCAGCTCGCGGATGTTCCGCGAGATCCGGGACGCGATGAACTCCAGGACCTCCGGCGGCGCGTTCAGCTGCTCCTGCACCGCCTTCTTGCGGAGGATCGCGATCCGGGTCTCCAGCTCCGGCGGCTGGACGTCCGTGATCAACCCCCACTCGAAGCGGTTGCGCAGCCGGTCCTCCAGGGTGACCAGCTGCTTCGGCGGCCGGTCACTGGAGAGCACGATCTGCTTGTTCGCGTTGTGCAGGGTGTTGAAGGTGTGGAAGAACTCCTCCTGCGTCGACTCCTTGCTCGCCAGGAACTGGATGTCGTCGACGAGCAGGATGTCCATGTCCCGGTAGCGCTTGCGGAACGCGTCCGCCTTGCCGTCCCGGATGGAGTTGATGAACTCGTTGGTGAACTCCTCGGAGCTGACGTACCGCACCCGCGTGCCCGGATAGAGGCTCCGGGCGTAGTGCCCGATGGCGTGCAGCAGGTGGGTCTTGCCCAGCCCCGACTCCCCGTAGATGAAGAGCGGGTTGTACGCCTTGGCCGGCGCCTCGGCGACCGCGACCGCCGCGGCATGCGCGAAGCGGTTGGAAGCGCCGATCACGAAGGTGTCGAAGAGGTACTTCGGGTTCAGCCGCGCGGTCGGTTCGCCGGGGCCGGTGGCCGGCGCGGGCTGCGCGGCGAGCGGGCCGGGCGCGCCACTGGGCGCCGGCAGCGAACCGGGACCGCCCGGCCGACCACCGGGCCCCGGCGGCGGAAGCTCGGAGTGGTCGCGGCGCTGCTGCTCATAAGGGGAGCGCGGGCCGTCCGAGGGCCGCGGACCGCCGCGGTCCGGTCCCTGCGAGCGGTAGTCGTTCTGGTGCTGCTGGAGATGGGCGGGCGGCGAACCGTACGGCTCGCGCCACTGCTCCGTGGACGTCTCGCGGTCGGGGTAGCCGCCGAGGTGCTGTTGCTGCCAGCCGTACTCCTCGCGGGGGCCGACCGCGTCGGTGCGGGAGTGCTGCGGCCACGCACCGGGCTCGTGCCGGTGCTGCGGGTAGTCGGGATAGGCGGGACGGACGCTGGGCAGGTCGTCGCCCTGGTGCGAGTCGTGGCGCCCGTCGTAGCCGTCGTACGCCTCGTGCTGCGGCTGTTGGTGAGGCTGTTGGTGCGGGGCGTGCTGCTGCTGGTGCGGTGCGGGCTGCGGAGTCGGGGGCTCCTCGGAGGAGTCGTCGACGGTGATCGCGATCCGGATCGGCCGTCCGCACTCGTGGCTGAGCGCCTCGCCGATCAGCGGCGCCAGCCGACCCTCGAGCACGCCCTTCGCGAACTCGTTCGGCACGGCGAGCAGCGCGGTGTCCGCGACCAGCGCCAGCGGCTGGGTCCGCTTGAGCCAGTCCTGATCCTTGGGCTTGAGGCCGTCGGCCTCGGACCGCAGGAGGTGATCGAGTACGCGTGGCCACACTGCGGCAAGATCGGCAGGTACGTCAGCCACAGGGCACGCTCTCTCACAGTCCCACGAATGTGTGATTCTCAGGACGGGCGGGAAGGAAATGAAGTTCAGCCACGGTAGTCAGGGCGGGCCTGGGGATTCAAGTTGTTGTCCACAGGCTGTGCATAGTGTGTCCTGGCGGGGGCTCTCCGCACCGTTCCGGAGCTGGTTTGACCGAATGGCGTAGCCCCGCGTACCGTGACCAGGTCGAGTTGTCGATGGCTGCTGCCGCCTGCCTCCGATGGGCAAAGATCGCGCTCTCGTGAGCGTGTAGCGGTGCACTCGGGCGTGGCGAGCTACTCGTGGGCGCACGGTGACAGCCAGTCGACGCCCCACAAATCTGTCTCTCTGAGACAACAAGTTTCCTGGAGCCCCCGAGTGAGCAAGCGCACCTTCCAGCCGAACAACCGTCGTCGCGCGAAGACCCACGGCTTCCGCCTGCGCATGCGGACCCGTGCCGGCCGCGCGATTCTCGCGTCGCGCCGTAGCAAGGGCCGCGGCCGCCTGTCGGCCTGAGCAGCCTGACCTAGGTCCATGACGTGCTGCCTACCGAAAATCGGCTGAGGCGGCGCGAGGACTTCGCGACCGCGGTACGCCGGGGACGCAGGGCCGGCCGCCCGCTCCTCGTAGTGCACTGTCGTAGCGGCGCAACGGACCCGCACGCAGCTGGGGGAAGTGTTCCCCCAGCGCGTGCGGGTTTCGTCGTGAGCAAGGCCGTTGGCGGAGCCGTCGTCCGCACCAAGGTCAAGCGGAGACTGCGCCATCTCATGCGCGACCGGCTGGACCGGCTGCCCGCCGGTAGCCTGGTTGTGGTACGGGCCCTGCCCGGCGCGGGTGAGGCGGAGTACGACCAACTGGCCCGCGACCTGGACGCCGCCGTCGAGCGGCTGCTGGGAGGGGCGCCGAAAGGCTGCAATCCCACCGGGGCGGTGACCGACGGCGGCCGCGCCGCTGGCCCCGGGAAGCCCGGACGGGACCCGGGAGGGAGCGCACAGTGAAGTACCCGCTGCTGCTTTTGATCAAGATCTACCAGTGGACCATCAGCCCTCTGTTGGGCCCGGTCTGCAAGTACTACCCGTCGTGCTCGCACTATGGCTACACGGCCATCGACCGGCACGGCGCGGTGAAGGGGACTGCGCTGACCGCCTGGCGCATTCTGCGGTGCAACCCGTGGTCGCTCGGTGGCGTCGACCACGTCCCTCCCCGGAAGCGTCCGGTTTGGCATCAGCGGCTGAGGAGCCGTCTGGGCGGGCCCACCGTCCCTGAGCCTGTCGCCCAGCCCGAGACTCAGCCCAACGCCCAAGGAGCCTGATTCGTGGACACGATCCTCAGTCCTCTTTATTACGCAGTTTCCTGGATCATCGTCCAGTTCCACTCGTTCTACAGTTTGATCTTTGATGCGAACAGTGGAGCTGCGTGGGGTCTGTCCATCGTCTCGCTGGTGGTGCTGATCCGTATCTGCCTGATCCCGCTCTTCGTGAAGCAGATCAAGTCGACGCGGAACATGCAGGCGCTCCAGCCGAAGATGAAGGCGATCCAGGAGCGTTACAAGAGCGACAAGCAGCGCCAGTCCGAAGAGATGATGAAGCTCTACAAGGAGTCGGGCACCAACCCGCTCTCGAGCTGTCTCCCGATCCTGGCGCAGTCCCCGTTCTTCATCTCCCTGTACCAGGTCCTCAGCCACATCGCGCAGAACAAGACCGTCGGCTTCATCGACCCGACGCTCCTGGCGAGCGCGCAGAAGGCGCACATCTTCGGTGCGCCGCTCGCGGCGAAGTTCATGGACAGCGCGGAGAAGATCCAGAGCCTCGGCGCTTCGGTGACCGACGTCCGCGTGGTCACGGTCATCATGATCGTCCTGATGTCGGCGTCGCAGTTCTACACCCAGCGTCAGCTGATGACGAAGAACGTCGACCTGACGGTGAAGACGCCGTTCATGCAGCAGCAGAAGATGCTGATGTACGTCTTCCCGGTCATGTTCGCCGTCTTCGGCATCAACTTCCCCGTCGGTGTCCTCGTCTACTGGCTGACCACCAACGTGTGGACCATGGGCCAGCAGATGTTCGTCATCCGCCGCAACCCCACCCCGGGCAGCAAGGCGTTCACCGAGCGTCAGGAGCGGCTGCGCGCCCAGGGCAAGCTGGTCGAGAGCCCGGCCGAGGTCGCAGCGAAGGAGGCCGCCGAAGAGGCGCGCCAGAACCGCCAGCAGCCCAAGCGGCAGACCAAGGCCAAGCGTCAGGGCGGTGCCGGTACCAGTGCACCGACCGGGTCCGCGCAGAACCGCACGCGGGCGAGTTCTGCGGCGGGCAGTAGCGAGGCTTCGCAGGACGCCAAGGAAAAGGGTGGTACGCCCGCCAAGGGCGGCGCCTCCGGATCCCGCAACACCAAGTCCGGGCAGCGCAAGGGCCAGCAGCGCCCCAAGCACCCGTCCAAGAAGTAAGAAGGAGTCCTTACGTGACGGACACGACCCCTGGCGCCAAGGGCACCGACACCCTTACCCGCTTGGAGCAGGAAGGCGAGATCGCCGCCGACTACCTCGAGGGCCTGCTGGACATCGCGGACCTCGACGGTGACATCGACATGGACGTCGAGGCGGACCGTGCCTCGGTGTCGATCATCGGCGACTCGGACAGCCGCGATCTGCAGAAGCTGGTGGGCCGTGACGGCGAGGTGCTGGAGGCGCTCCAGGAGCTGACGCGGCTCGCAGTGCACCGCGAGACCGGCGACCGCAGCCGCTTGATGTTGGACATCTCCGGCTTCCGGGCGCGCAAGCGCGAGGAGCTGGCCAAGGTCGGCACGAGTGCGGCGGAGGAGGCCAAGAGCACCGGCCAGCCCGTGAAGCTCGACCCGATGACGCCGTTCGAGCGCAAGGTCGTGCACGACGCGGTGGCCGCGGCCGGCCTGCGGAGCGAGTCCGAGGGCGAGGAACCGCAGCGCTGCGTGGTTGTTCTCCCGGCCTGACGCCTCGCGCTCAGTCTTTCTTTGGCCCCGTCTGCTCGCAGGCGGGGCCAAAACTTGTCAGCCTTCTGTGTTATCCCCGGTCGTAACGCCGGGTTCCCGGCAGGAAAAGCAGTCCAGAGGAAGGGCGGTTCCCGTGACCGAGGCATCAGCGGAGCTCCCTCCCGCGCCGAAAACGGCGCAGGAGGTATTCGGCGAGCGCTTTCCGGAGGCCGTGCGGTACGGCGAGCTGCTCGCCGATGCGGGCGTGAAGCGCGGGCTGATCGGTCCGCGCGAGGTGCCGCGGTTGTGGGAGCGGCACCTGCTGAACTGCGCGGTGCTTTCCGAGGTGGTCCCTCAGGGCGTCTCGGTGTGTGACGTGGGTTCGGGTGCCGGGCTGCCCGGCATTCCCCTGGCGCTGGTGCGCCCGGACCTCAAGATCACGCTCCTGGAGCCGCTGCTGCGGCGGACGAACTTCCTTCAGGAGGTCGTCGAGCTGCTCGGGCTGGACCACGTCACGGTGGTGCGCGGCCGTGCGGAAGAAGTCATGGGCAAGCTTCCGCAGGTGCACGTGGTGACCGCGCGGGCCGTCGCGCCGCTCGACCGGCTGGCCGGCTGGGGGGTGCCGCTGCTGCGTCCCTACGGCGAGATGCTGGCGCTCAAGGGCGACACCGCGGAGGAGGAGCTCAAGTCGGCCCGTGCAGCGCTGAGCAAGCTGGGTGTGGTGGACACCTCCGTCGTGCACGTCGGCGAGGGTGTAGTGGATCCGCCGTCGACCGTGGTGCGCGTCGAGGTGGGAGAGAGCCCCGGTGGGGTGCGCTTCGCCGCGAAGCGGGCGAAGGCGGCGCGTACCAGCCGGGTGTCGCGGGGGCGCCGACGCTGATGGTGGGCTGGGGAAGGGGCCCTGATCTGCTGGTCCGTGGTGGGCGTAGGCGTCCACGGAATGGCAGAAAGGGCGAATTCCGCAGGTGCCACAAAAAGCCACAAGACGGAGTGTCGCGGCTTATTCGGACGCGGCGCTGGCATCGTGTTTCACGTGAAACGTCGTTCTCTGCTGCAAGGGATCATCAGCCGCGGTCGTGCGGCTGCCGAGCCGCACGACCGGAAACCCACACGGGTCACGAAAGTATCCACAGGGGCGGGTTCATCCACAGGAGAACGGACCTCACTGGTTCGCGATACCGAAAGCATGGCAGGCTCTCACCATTGTGAGCCTGATGTCGAGGAGAGTGAATCCTTGCGGTCCGACGCCAACATCGCGGGACCGATGACCGATCCGGTCCCCGGTCCCCGCAACGAGTCGTTCGGGGACGACGTTTCACGTGAAACGCCGCCCCTGATGGACAACACACCGGTAGGTCGCGCAGCGCAGCTGGCGGTAGGGGCCATGGGCCGCGTAGGCGAGGGGTTGCCCCGTCCCGAAGCGACCCGCGTCATGGTGGTCGCCAATCAGAAGGGCGGGGTCGGCAAGACCACCACCACCGTGAACCTCGCGGCGTCACTGGCGCTGCACGGAGCTCGGGTGTTGGTGATCGACCTCGACCCGCAGGGCAATGCGTCGACAGCCCTGGGGATCGACCATCACGCCGAAGTGCCCTCCATCTACGACGTGCTGGTCGAGAGCAAGCCGCTCTCCGACGTCGTGCAGCCGGTGGTGGAAGTGGAGGGGCTTTTCTGTGCCCCCGCCACCATCGACCTGGCCGGTGCCGAGATTGAGCTGGTCTCGCTGGTGGCACGCGAAAGCCGGTTGGACCGCGCCATCAAGGCGTATGAACAGCCCCTGGACTACATCCTCATCGACTGCCCGCCCTCGCTCGGCCTTTTGACCGTCAATGCGTTGGTCGCCGGCGCCGAGGTGCTGATTCCGATCCAGTGCGAGTACTACGCGCTCGAAGGTCTGGGGCAGTTGCTACGGAACGTCGAACTGGTGCGGGGCCATCTCAACCCCAAGCTCCACGTCTCGACCATCCTGCTCACCATGTACGACGGACGTACCCGTCTTGCCTCACAGGTTGCCGACGAGGTGCGCAGCCACTTCGGCAATGAGGTGCTCCGGACGAGCATCCCCCGCTCGGTACGCATCTCGGAAGCGCCCAGCTACGGACAGACGGTGCTCACCTATGACCCGGGATCCAGCGGTGCGCTCTCGTACCTCGAAGCAGCCAGGGAGATTGCTCTCCGGGGGGCTTCCCCGCAGCCCGGAGAGCAGGGCCTGAGTGTGAACTACCAAGCACAGCACACCATCTCGGAGGGGACTCAGTGAGTGAACGACGCAGGGGGCTGGGCCGCGGGCTGGGTGCGCTGATCCCCGCCGCACCGCAGGGCACGGACCAGTCCGGGCCGGCGGTGGGACGGGGAACCACGTCACCGTCGTCCGGACCGGTTCTGGCACCGGACCGCGGAGTGGCGGCAGCCAAGGTGGCCTCGCTGCCGACGCCCGGTGTTTCACGTGAAACAGAGGCGCCGGCGGGTACGCAGAGCACGAGCGATCTTCCGGTTGAGGTGGCCGGCGCGCACTTCGCCGAAGTGCCGCTGGATGCCATCCGGCCGAACCCGCGGCAGCCGCGCGAAGTCTTCGACGAGGACGCCCTCGCCGAATTGGTCACCTCCATCAAGGAGGTGGGCCTGCTCCAGCCGGTCGTGGTCCGTCAGACGGCGCCGGGGCGCTACGAGCTCATCATGGGTGAGCGACGCTGGCGAGCCTGCCGAGAAGCCGGGCTCGAGAAGATCCCGGCGATCGTGCGTGCCACCGAAGACGAGCGGCTGCTACTCGACGCGCTGTTGGAGAACCTGCACCGGGCTCAGCTGAACCCTCTGGAAGAGGCCGCTGCCTACGACCAGTTGCTGCAGGACTTCAAGTGCACCCATGACGAGTTGGCCGACCGGATCGGGCGTTCGCGACCGCAGGTCACCAATACGCTCCGGCTGCTGAGGCTGTCGCCTTCGGTGCAGAAGAGGCTCGCAGCAGGAGTCCTCTCCGCGGGACACGCCAGGGCTCTGCTGTCGCTGGACGATCCGGAGGAGCAGGACAACCTCGCGCGCCGGATCGTGGCGGAGGGGCTGTCGGTCCGATCCGTCGAGGAGATCGTGACGCTCATGGGGGCGAGCCCCACGAGCGCCGGCAAGGCGAAGAAGCCCCGGGCGGGTGCTCGGGTGTCCCCCGCGCTCACCGGCCTGGCTTCCCGGCTGTCCGACCGCTTCGAAACCCGGGTGAAGGTCGACCTTGGCCAGAAGAAGGGGAAGATCGTCGTCGAGTTCGCCTCGATGGAGGACCTGGAACGCATCCTCGGCACCCTTGCTCCGGGCGAGGGCTCCGTCATGGGAAGCGCCTCGGCCGACGAGGGCGCCGACGAACAGTGACCTGACGTGTGAGGCTCGGGGCGAGCCGTGTTCCGGAAACTGATACCGGAACACGGCTCGCCCTTTGCTTTCTGGCAGTACCCGCGCCCATAAAGGGTGGATACGATGCGATCGGGTATGGCACGCATCCACGTGGAGAGACCTCACATCGAGGAGAGGGCCATGCAATCAGTGAGCCGCACCGGACTGCTGGTGGCGGGGTTCGGCCTCGCAGCCCTCGGAGGGTTCGTTGGTGGTCTGCTCAGGGAGCAGGTGGCGCTGACAGCACTGCGCGGTGCGGCAGGCGAGGGAAGCGAGGACCTGGTTCCATGGGCCGTCGGCTCGTACCGCTCACGCTGGACAACCTTCCAGATCTCCCCAAGCGCTGTCGCTCCTGCGTCTTCTGGGAGCTCGACCCCGTCAGCGGCGAGGCCGCGGTAAAGGCGGGACGTCCAGAGCTGGAGAAGGAAGCCTGGATCTCGGCGGTATTGCTGGAGTGGGGATCGTGCGGGCGCGTCGTCTACGTCGACGATGTGCCGGCTGGATTCGTCATGTACGCCCCGCCGGCTTACGTCCCGCGCTCCACGGCCTTCCCCACCAGCCCGGTGTCACCGGATGCGGTGCAGTTGCTGACGGCGTGGCTGACTCCTGGCTACCAGGGGCAGGGGCTCGGGCGGGTGATGGTTCAGACGGTGGCAAAGGACCTCATCCAGCGGGGCTTCAAGGCGATCGAAGCGTTCGGTGACGCGCGCTGGACCGAGCCGGCGTGTGTGCTGCCCGCCGAGCATCTTCTGGCCGTGGGCTTCAAGACCGTGCGCCCGCATCCCCGGTTTCCCCGGTTGCGACTTGAGCTACGAACCACGATCTCGTGGAAGGAAGACGTCGAGCTCGCGCTGGACCGTCTGCTCGGAGCCGTGCAGAAGGAGCCCGCGCTCCGACCGTTGTAGGCGACCGCAGCGATGTTTCACGTGAAACATCGCCAGGTGTTTCACGTGAAACAGGCCCGCCCCCACGAAGGGGCGGGCCTGTTTCACGTGAAACGTGACGTCGTGCCTCAGGCGAGGAAGTCCGCCAGGTCGCGCTCGATGGCGGCCTTCGGCTTGGCACCGACGATGGTCTTCACGACCTCGCCGCCCTGGTAGACGTTCATGGTCGGGATCGACATGACGCCGTACTTGGCGGTGGTGGCCGGGTTCTCGTCGGTGTTGAGCTTGGCGATGACGATCTCGTCGTGCTCGGCGGCAATGGCCTCCAGGGACGGGGCGATCTGGCGGCACGGGCCGCACCAGGTGGCCCAGAAGTCCACGAGAACGGGCTTGTCGCTCTTGAGGACGACCTCTTCGAAGTTGGCGTCCGTGACGGTCACCGTGGCGCCGGCCATGGCAATCTCCTTACTGGGTGGGTGATGGGAAAAGCTGTGTGGTGTGCGGGTCAGGCGGAAGCGGTCTTCTCCGGCTCGGCCGTGGCCTCGCCGTCGGAGAGCGCCGCGAGGAACCGCTCGGCATCGAGGGCCGAGGAGCAGCCCGTGCCAGCAGCGGTGATCGCCTGGCGGTAGGTGTGGTCGACGACGTCACCGGCCGCGAAGACGCCCGCGAGGTTCGTGCGAGTGCTGGGTGCATCGACCTTGAGGTAACCCTCGTCGTCGAGGTTCAGCTGACCCTTGAAGAGCTCGGTCCGCGGGTCGTGGCCGATCGCGATGAAGAGGCCGGTGACCGGAAGCTCGGAGGTCTCGCCCGACTTGACGTTGCGCAGCGTCAGGCCGGAGAGCTTGTTCTCGCCGTGGACCTCGGCGACCTCGCTGTCCCACACGAACTTGATCTTCGGGTCGGCGAAGGCACGCTCCTGCATCGCCTTGCTCGCCCGCAGCGCGTCGCGGCGGTGGACGACCGTGACGGACTTGGCGAAGCGCGAGAGGAAGGTGGCCTCCTCCATCGCGGTGTCGCCGCCGCCGATCACGGCGATGTCCTGGTCCTTGAAGAAGAACCCGTCGCAGGTCGCGCACCAGGAGACGCCACGACCGGACAGCTCGTCCTCGCGCGGGAGGCCGAGCTTGCGGTGCTGGGAGCCGGTGGCGATGATGACCGCCTTGGCGCGGTGGACCTTGCCCATGGTGTCGGTGACGGTCTTGATCTCCTCGGTGAGGTCGACCGAGATGATGTCGTCCGGCACCAGCTCGGCGCCGAAGCGCTCGGCCTGGGCGCGCATGTTGTCCATCAGATCCGGACCCATGATGCCGTCGCGGAAGCCGGGGAAGTTCTCCACGTCAGTGGTGTTCATCAGTGCGCCACCCGCGGTGACGGCGCCTTCGAAGACGAGCGGCTTCAGGGACGCGCGGGCGGTGTAGAGCGCTGCGGTATAGCCCGCGGGCCCGGAGCCGATGATGATCACGTTGCGGACGTCGCTCACGGGTGTCTTCCTTGTCTCTGCCGACGGCTTGCTGGGGTCTCGGAACTCTCACCCCACCCAACGGATCCTAAGGGGCGAGCATTCCCGGAGTGCCACAGCGCACGTGCCGGCGTTCAGTCTCGTCGATACGAGTGGGTCAGGAGGACCTTCCCCGGAGCCGGCGGGCTGCTGGAGATGCAGGAAGCAGTGACGACGTAGGCGGACACGCTCTTCGGGTCGGACGGATGCGGCAGCACCACCAGGAATGCGTCCTTGCCCTCATAGACGCTGCGCGTGGCGGCCAGCGGCTTCTCGGGGCGACCGATGCCCTGGCGTACACACGACGGGACGGTGTCCGCCTCGCCTCGGAAGGGTGTCTCGGGAGAGCTGCGGGTGCCGATCTCCGGCGCTTGCTGAGACTTCTTCGTGGCAAGCAGTTTGTGGACGTCCGTCCCGAGCGTCGCGACAGTCAGTCCTGATGGGGATTCTCCGCGGGCTGAGGCGGAACTGTTCTGCCTGGTGGCTTGAACGCCGCCGCTGCCGCCGCCCTGGATCAGCAGCCCACCGACGCTGAGCACCGCAGCGGCAGCCGCCGAGCCGAGCAGAACCCGTGGCCATCGTCGGGAGCGTGACGTACGACGTCCTGGCGTTTGGCGGCCGGGCCCAGAGGTGCCGCGGGATCGCCTGCTCGGCGGTGCGGACGGGGTGGTACGGGCGGCTGCCTGCCCGCTGGTTTCACGTGAAACAGGGGAGGGCGCGGCCGATGTTTCACGTGAAACCGGCACCGGTTCGGTCGATGTTTCACGTGAAACGGAAGCATGGCTCGGCGATGTTTCACGTGAAACGAGAGGCTCGCCCTCGGAGGTGACGGTATCCAGGAGCGCCTCGGCGGCGAGGGCGGCATCGATGCGCTCAGCGACATCGGCCGGCATCCGCGTCGGACCGGGGAGCGTGCCGAGGAGCCCTCGGATCTCGTCCAGGGACACTCGTACGTCTTCGCACAATGCGCAGCCAGCCAGGTGGTCCTCTAGATCCGCGGTGCGTGAGGGGGAGAGCAACCCGTCCGTGAGATCGGAGATCTCGGAGACCTCCGGGTGCTCGCCCGCGCCGGTTGTCGACGTCACGCTCGCCCACCTCCGCCCTTCACGGCATCTGTGCCCTTCGGTCCTGCCGTCGGTGGGACGGATGGCCCCTGCGCCCGGTTCCTTCCCCCGGTCGCGGGATTGCTACCCCCGCCGTCGCCGCGCAGATGGGTGACCAAGGGCAGGAGCCGCGCTCGGCCTCGTGAGCAGCGGCTCTTCACCGTTCCGGTCGGTACGCCAAGGATCTCAGCGGTCTCCGCGACGGAATATCCCTGCATGTCGACGAGTACGAGCGCGGCCCGCTGCTCCTCGGGGAGGGTCCGCAGCGCGACGAGGACTTCGCGGTGGAGGTCTTCCCGTTCCACCGGGAGTGCCGCGGATTCTTCGGGCTCGAGGAGCTGTTCCAGCCGCTCTGTTTCGGCGACCGGTGAGGTGCGGCGCGAGGCTGCCTTGCGGGCCCGGTCGAGGCAGGCGTTGACGGTGATGCGATGAAGCCAGGTCGTCACGGCAGACTGACCCCGGAACGAGTGTGCGGCGCGATAAGCGGAGACGAGTGCGTCCTGAACCGCATCAGCTGCCTCTTCGCGATCTCCGAGGGTCCGTAAGGCCACGGCCCACAGCCGGTCGCGGTGGCGCCGGACGATCTCCCCGAACGCGTCGGGGTCACCTTTCACGTGCAGCGCAAGGAGATCAGCGTCGGTTGGTGTTGAAGCCTTGTCGCTGTCGGTGGACACGGGCCCCCCGGCCGTAGCTGTCTGATCTCGGTCCCATTGAAGCCCGCCCGATGACGAATGTAAATGCTGGGAGAGGCACCTCGGTGAGCGGAGATGATCTACGTATGCAGAGGGGCGTGGACACGGGAGCCGGTGCGGCCCTGCGGCCGTTCGACTGCCGTACCCACGCCCCTCGGGGAGTGCGCGTGCTCAGCTGGTGAAGGACACCTCGGTCACGCCCTGCTTGTAGCCGGCGCCGCTGTAGGTGTCCTGCGGTGAATAGGGCATCGCTGTGATCCACACGACGACGTAGCGCGTCTTCGCGGGGGTCTTGAGCGTGACCTTGGCCGTTCCTCCCGAGGTCTTGGCCGTACCGAGCTCCTGCATGGAGCTCAGCGGCTCGGACGGTGAGAGGGAATCGGCCGCGTAGAGCGTCACCGTCGTGTGGTCACCGGTGTAGTGCAGCCCGATGGACGCGGTGCTTATCCGCTGCTTCGAGCCGAGGTCGTAGACCAGCCCGACGCCCTTCTTGAAGGCCGGGTTGAGATCGGGGCCCTCGCGGTAGCTCTTGCTGCGCCAGTAGGTCGAGGGGTCCCTGTCGTAGGTGTCCCGCGCCTCGTCGGGGTGCTGCGGCTGCCCGTCCGGGTAGTACTCGGCGCCGTCCACGATCTTGATCGCCTTGCCGTCGGGCTTCGTGCCGCCGCCGGCGGTCTGCGAGTTCCCCGGACTGTCCTGGTCGTTCTCCCGCTTCAGCAGGGTGTCCGCCAGCTGCCAGCTGCCCAGGCCCAGCGCGGCGATCAGGAGCGCGGACACCGACCACTTCAGCGCCTTGCCGGTGCGGCTCTGGAGCGGGGGCGGCGGCGCGGTGACGGGCTGTGTCGCCTGCACCGACTGACCGCTGTGGCCCCGCGGCTGGCCGTAGGAACCCTGCTGGTATCCCGTGCGCTGGTACGGCGGCGGAGTCGAGAACGCGGTCTCCGGCGGACGGATGCGCGGCATCGCGGCGACCGCCTTGGCCAGCTCGTCCGGCGTGGTGCACGCCGGCTCCTGGCGGGACGCGGTGGCCCCGTCGTTGACCAGGGCCCGCATGGCGAGCTCGGACAGCCCCCGGTGCACGCCCGCGCGCACCTGGTCCGGCGCGATCAGGCCGACGCCCTTGGGCAGGCCGGTCAGACCGTAGGCGTCGTTCTCGTAGGGCCAGCGTTGGGTGAGGGCGGCGTAGAGCAGCGCGCCGATTGCCTCGGTGTCCGTGCGCTGCGGGTGCTCACAGGAGATGCCGCGCAGCGCCGCCATGACGGCCAGGCCGCGGATGCGGTACTGCCCGGACTCCGTGCGCAGCACTGAGCTGGGGGTGAGGCGCAGGTGGGACAGGCCCTCGCGATGGGCGGCGGCCATGGCCTGCGAGACCTGGCTGACGAGCTGGTAGGCGTCGTGCGGTTCGAGCGGCCCGTTGGCGAGGACCGTCGCCAGCTCGGTGGCGTCCGGCAGCCACTCGTGGACGACGTAGACCAGGTCGTTGTCCTCGACGGCGTCGAGGACCTGGACGAAGCGTGGGTCGCCGAGGAGGGCGGAGGCCCGGGCGGCCGAGAGCACCGGACGGGCCCTCGGGTGGTCCGCGGGCAGGACGTGCACGCCCACCGCCCGGCGGAGCTTCTCGTCCACGGCGCGCCAGCTGCTGAATCCGTCCAGACGGGTGACGCACTCCTCGAGCCGGTAGCGTCTGGCGAGCTTGTGGCCGCTGTGGAGTTCGGGTGGCTTGGAGTCGGTCGCTTCGGCACCCTTGTCGTCGGTGCCTGCAGTGTCCGTTTCCGTGCTGGATACCTTCTCGGCCTCCGCACCGTCGTCCGTGGCCTGACCCGCCTTGGCGGTCAGCGGCTCTTCGCCGCTCGTGTCGGCCACGTCGACGGCAGCCGTGCTCCGTTCCGCCACCGTCGTTCCTGCCTCCCCATCCGTTGCAGGCTCAATGAGCCAAGACAATTGTGCCCACAGTCCGCCACTATGCACGACACACGGTGGCAGTCGATGGTTGTGCCCGGTCAGCGTCCTAGCTTGGATCTGACCATGCCGACCAGGGCGTTCAGCTCCTCGATCCGCATTTTTCGGGCGGCGAGGTAGAAGACGGCCAGAAGTGCGGCGGCGCCGCCGATGAGGGCGGCGAGTGATCCGACGAGTCCGGTGCCGAGCGCCTGCATCAGGACGTACACCAGGGCGCCGGAAACGATCGTGGCGGGGACGCTGGCGCCGGCCAGCCGCGCGTAGGTCCGCACCACGTGTGCGGTGTCCAGGTCGCCGTTCATCCGCTTGCTCAGCCGGCGCCAGGCCACGCCGACGCCGATCACGTACGCCAGGCCGTAGGACGCTGCCATGCCGATCACGGCCCAGCGGGCGGGCAGGAGCAGGAAGCAGAGCGCGGAGGCCGCGGCGTTGACGCCGGCGACGATCACCGTGTTGTAGAAGGGGGTGCGGGTGTCCTCGTACGCGTAGAAGGCGCGCAGGACGACGTACTGCACCGAGAACGGGATGAGGCCCACGCCGAAGGCCATCAGCATGTAGCCCATCGGGATGCCGGCGCCGGACGAGCCGTAGACCAGCGTGCACAGCGGGATGCCGAGCGCGAGGAATCCGAACGAGATCGGGACGATCGCCACGGCCGAGGTCCGCAGGCCCTGGGAGATGTCGTCCCGGACGGCGCCGGTGTCGCCGTCGTGGGCGGAGCGTGCGAGCCGGGGCAGCAGCGCCGCCATGACGGAGACGGTGATGATCGCCTGCGGCATGTTCCAGATCAGCTGGGCGCTGGCGTAGGAGATGAAGCCGGTGCCCGGGTGGCCCTGGCGGTCCGCGGTGTTTCCGGCCCAGGTGGAGAGCTGGGTGACGACCAGGACGCCGGCCTGGTTGGCGAGGACGAACAGGACCGTCCACTTCGCGAGCTTGGCGGCCTTGCCCAGGCCGTGGCCGCGCCAGTCGAACCGGAGCCGCAGCTTGAAGTCGGCGTCCCGCAGGTACGGGATCATCGCCAGCGCCTGGACCACCAGGCCGAGGAGGGTGCCGATGCCGAGCAGGCGGATGCCCTCGTCGGGGATGGTGGTGACGCCGATGTGGGAGGTCTTCGCCGTGCCGTAGACCCAGATGAACAGGCCGAAAGTGGCGATCATGACGATGTTGTTGAGGACCGGGGTCCACATCATCGCGCCGAAGCGGCCGCGGGCGTTGAGGATCTGCCCCATGACGACGTGCAGGCCCATGAAGAAGATCGTGGGCACGCAGTAGCGGGTGAAGGCGACCGCGACCTCGTTGGCCGCCGGATCCCTGGAGATGTCGAACGAGACCAACTTGACCAACAGCGGTGCGGCGAACACCGCCAGTACGGTCAGGACGCCCAGGACGACGACGACCAGGGTGAGAAGTCGGTTGGCGTACGCCTCGCCGCCGTCTTCGTCCTCCTTCATCGCGCGGACGAGCTGCGGGACGAAGACGGAGTTCAGGCCGCCACCGATGGTCAAGATGAAGATCATGGTCGGCAGCTGGTAGGCGACCTGCCAGGAGTCACCGAGCACCGCGCCGCCGAGCGCCGCGACGATCAGCGCCGAGCGGACGAAGCCGGTGAGCCGGGACACCATCGTGCCGGCGGCCATCACCGCGCTGGACTTCAGCAGTCCGGAGGCGCGGCCCCCGGACTGCTTGCCGGCCGCCGCCACGGGGGCGGGCTCCGGCTCGGGCTCCTCGGTGAGCTGCTGCGCCACCGGCTCCGGGCCGGTGGGGGACGCCACCGGCGCCTGTGGGGCCTGCGGCCCCTGCGGGGCCAGGGGGGCCACGGGGCCCGGCGGCTGGTAGGGCTGCTGCTGGTCGCGGAAGAGGTGGGCGAACGCGTCCCGCTCGGGCTGTTCGTCGGCGCCCTGGGCGTTCAGCGCGTCGCCTCCAGCCAGCTGCATCGTCGCGTCGGGATCGCCGTACGAAAGATCGTGGGTCGGGGCCTGGGGCCCCGCGGGCGCCGGCGCCGGCCACTGCTGCGGGCCGGGCGGCTGCTGGTACAGGGGGTGTGCGGGCTGTCCCGGGGACGGCGGGGGCGCGGCCTGGCCGTAGCCGGGCTCGGCGGTCGGACCCTGGCCCGTCGGGGCGGGCGACGCGTACGGGTCGTTGCGGTAGGGGTTCTGCGCGTAAGGGTCCTGGGCGTACTGGTCCTGGTCCGCAGGGGGCGGCGGCGTCGGAGGGACCGCCCCCGAGGGATCGCCATGGGCGCCCCGGCCGCGGTCACCGTCGTACGGCGCATTCATCGCTGCCCCACCTCATCCGTCGCCGGCCATCCGGCCCCGTCGTCTATCAACGGTCCACTTTCTCACCTGAGCCGGACGGCCCGGACTTCTCCGAACCGGTGTCCGGCGTGGGCTCACCCGGCTGCCCGGGGGCGTCGCCGCCCGTGCCTCCGTCGTCGCCGCCCTTCTCGTCGGCGGCGGAACCGCCGTTGTCCTCGCCGTTTTCCTCGTCGTCGGTCTCCTCGGCCGCCGCCCGCTTGCGCTGGAGGTAGATCCGGACGCCGGCGAGGACCAGCAGGAGGACACCGCCGGCGATGACGAGCATCACAGTGGCGGTGATCTCGGTGACGTTCACGCGGAACGTCATCGGCTCACCGTAGGGCTTGCCGTCCGCGGTGTAGAGCTGAGCGGTCACCCAGGCCAGACCGTTGGCGTTCGCGGTGGTCTCGAACTTGAACGACTGGCTGTGCCCGCCGTCCACCTTGATCAGCTGGCTCTTGCCCACGTCCAGACGGTTGGGCTGCGACGAGCTCAGCCGCAGGGTCAGGCCCTGGACGCCCTGCAGGAGGTTGTTCTGGACCGTCACCGGGATCGTGGCGCTGCGCCCGGAGAGCGTCGCCTCCGACTTCGGAATCAGGCGGACCTTCTTGGTCAGGCCGCCGAGGTAGCCGCGGACCGAGGTCCGGAACGCGGCGGCCCCCTTGTCGTCGCCCCGCCACGACGTGGACATCTCCCGCATTATGGCGTTGCCGAAGGGGGTGACCACGCGCTCCGGCTGGGCCAGGATCACCCGGAAGTCGTCCAGCGCGGTCTGGGTGTCCTCGATCTGCTGGAACGCCTCGATGGGGAGCTCCTCCCGCCGCAGGAACGACGGGTAGGCGGAACGGCTGGGGATCTGGCGGTTGGCGTTCGGGTCGGGCTTGGCCTTGGCCGCGTCACCGAGCTTCGTCGGCTGGACCCAGCTGGCCTGCTCCAGATTCCGCAGCGCGCTGGCCATCGCCTGGGCCTGGGGCGCCGAGGGCATGCGCTGCGGCGCGACGACGACGCTGCGCTGCTGCTCCGGGTTCTCCAGGCCGATCATCTGAGCCTCGGCGAGGAACTCCTGGATCGCCAGGCTGGCGTTCCCGGACTTCGACATGTCGCCTTCGAAGGCCCGGGAGAGCTGGGTGTCGGCGACGATGGCGGTGTTGCCGCCGCCGATGGGCCGGGCGGCCGTCGGGGTGTAGGAGAGGCCGTCGTCCCGCAGGCTGTCGCTGCGGGTGATGACGTTGTGGGCACCGGCCGACGTGGCGACGTCGACGATCGAGGAGTCGATGGCGCCGTTCACCGGCCAGGTGAAGTCGGTGCGCGGCTTCACGCCCAGGATGGTGTCGACCGTCTTCGAGGCGAGTTCGGTGGCCGGGCCGAGGTGGCCGAGCGCACTGGGCACGCTCTTTCCGTGGTGCGCGAGCGAGGCCAGGTCCGGGTCGCCGAACGGCAGGGCGACGACCTCGTGCCCCTTCACGGCGTTCTCAAGGTCGTTGAGCCACTGCATGGCGACGGCCTGGTTCTTGCCCATCGGGCCGTCCGGGCCGTGCACGCGGTACGTCTTGGTCATCGCTTCGACGGACGCGAGCAGGTCCGGATCGATGACGAAGGTCACCGGGAGGTTCTTGCCCAGCTCGATCATCTTCTGCAGCCGGCCGCCCGGCGCGATCTCCGCCGCCAGGTCGTCGTTGCGGAACACCGGAGTCTGCTCGGCGTCTGCGCCGGTCTCGGCCGTCAGGTGGGTGGTGGAGATCAGCGGCCACAGGTAGGTGAGCTGGGTCTTCTTCGCCGGGGCGGCGTCCTGCCAGGGCAGGAAGGTCCGGTCGATGCCGAGCACCTGGTCGTACGACGAGCTCGACGTGTGTCCGGACAGGGTGATCCCGAGCGGGTAGACGCCGTCGGCGCTGAGGCCGAGGTCCTTGACCGGGACGTTCACGGTGAAGGTCCGGCTGGCTCCCGGGTCCAGTCTGTCGACCTTCTCGGTGTGCTTGGCGATCTCCTCGCCGTCGGCTCCCGGCTGGTACCCGGTGCGTTTGGTCACAGCCTCGATGGAACTGCGGTCGTTCAGCGCGGCCCCGCGGTGGAGCCCGACGTGGGCGCCGGTGATCGGGTTCTTGCTGTCGTTGGTCAGCGTGCCGGAGACGGTGACCGTGTCGTCCTTGCCGGGCGCGGCCGGGGACATCGCGTTGATCGTGACGCTGACCGGGTGGGAGCCGGCCGTGTCGGCCTGCGCCGTGGCCGCCTGCGGGAGCTGCAGCGACGCCACGAGCAGGGGCACTCCGGTGAGCAGCGTCACGGTCCTTCGCAGCCACCGGCCACGCGGCCGTTCAGTCGCCTGGAACCCTGCCGCATCGGCCACGCGCTCGCCCGTCCCTCGTCGTGATCAGTGGTCGTCGGAATGTGCGTCCACGAATGGTAACGAGGCCCGGCGCGCCGTAGTGCCGCGGACTGCGCCACATGATCACTACGCCGGAAATCCGTGTGCGCTTGTCCCCTTTATTAACGTGACGCCGGGTGCCGCGCGGCCACGTACCCTTTTCTGTTGTGCCGAACGCCAACGATGACTTCCCCACCCCGCAGCCCGAGCGGACCCCGCAGCAGACGGACGCGCTGAACCACGTGCAGCGCCGCGCCGTGAGCGAACTGCTGCGGGTGTCCCCCGTCGCGGACGACCTGGCCCGCCGCTTCCAGGAGGCCGGTTTCACGCTTGCCCTGGTCGGCGGATCGGTCCGGGACGCGCTGCTCGGCCGGCTCGGCAACGACCTGGACTTCACCACGGACGCCCGGCCGGAGGACGTGCTGAAGATCGTCCGGCCGTGGGCGGACGCCGTCTGGGAGGTCGGCATCGCCTTCGGCACCGTCGGCTGCAAGAAGAACTCGTTCGACATCGAGATCACCACCTACCGCTCCGAGGCGTACGACCGCACCTCGCGCAAGCCGGAGGTCTCGTACGGCGACTCGATCGAGGACGATCTGGTCCGCCGGGACTTCACGGTGAACGCGATGGCGGTGCTGCTCCCGCAGAAGGAGTTCGTCGACCCGCACGACGGTCTGGAGGACCTCGCGGCCCGCGTGCTGCGGACCCCGGGGACGCCGCAGGAGTCGTTCTCCGACGACCCGCTGCGGATGATGCGGGCGGCGCGCTTCGCCGCCCAGCTGGAATTCGAGGTGGCGCCCGAGGTCGTCGAGGCGATGACCTCGATGGCGGAGCGCATCGAGATCGTCTCCGCGGAACGGGTCCGTGACGAGCTGAACAAGCTCATCCTGGCTCCGAACCCGCGCAAGGGGCTGCGACTGCTGGTCGACTCCGGGCTCGCCGACCGGGTGCTGCCCGAGCTGCCCGCACTGCGCCTGGAGAGCGATGAGCACCACCGTCACAAGGACGTCTACGAGCACTCGCTGACCGTGCTGGAACAGGCCATCGACCTGGAGGACGACGGGCCCGATCTGGTGCTGCGGTTGGCGGCGCTGCTGCACGACATCGGCAAGCCCAGGACGCGGCGCTTCGAGAAGGACGGTCGGGTCTCCTTCCACCACCACGAGGTGGTCGGAGCGAAGATGACCAAGAAGCGCATGACCGCCTTGAAGTACTCCAACGACATGATCAAGGACGTCGCGCGGCTGGTGGAGCTGCACCTGCGCTTCCACGGGTACGGCACCGGAGAGTGGACGGACTCCGCGGTGCGCCGCTACGTCCGCGACGCCGGCCCGCAGCTGGGGCGCCTGCACAAGCTGACCCGCTCGGACTGCACCACCCGCAACAAGCGCAAGGCCGGCGCCCTGTCCCGCGCCTACGACGGGCTGGAAGAGCGCATCGCGCTGCTTCAGGACCAGGAAGAGCTGGACGCGATCCGCCCGGACCTGGACGGCAACGCCATCATGGAGATCCTGGGCATCGGTCCCGGCCCGCAGGTCGGCAAGGCGTACAAGCACATGCTGGAGATGCGGCTGGAGCACGGCCCGTTGGAGCACGAGGCCGCGGTGGCGACTCTCAAGGAGTGGTGGGCCGCTCAGAGCTGAGTCGGCCGAGGCTCGCGTGGCCGTGAAACCGACGATGTTTCACGTGAAACGGGGCGCAGTGCCATGGGGCGGGGTTTCACGTGAAACATGCCGGTAGCTGACCGGCCGTTTCACGTGCAACCCCGCCCCTCGGCGTTCCCGCGCTACTTCAGCGGCTCAAGGCAGAGCACGAACCGCGTGGTGGAGGACCGGCGGTGGCGCTGGGTCTCCGCGTAGGCCGTGGTGTTCTTGGAACAGAGCGCGGTGTCGGTGGTGTCGGGGTGGACGGCCTGCACCTTGTACGTGGCCTCCGCCGTACCGCAGTCCACCACCTTGAGATCGGGCTTGATCTCGTTCCCCTCGTTCTTCATGCAGTTGCCGACCTCGGCGGTATCGGCGTTGTCCCAGGAACTCACCCAAGCGATGCCGATGACGATCAGGCCGACGACCGCGACGACCCCCTTCAGGATCGCCTTGGGGGAACGGGAAGGCCGGGGGTTCTGCGGTGGAACGGGCGCCCCACCCTGCATGGAGGGCTGCTGCGGCGCCGGGGGGAAACCCGGCTGCGGCTGCTGGCCGTAGGGAGGCTGTGGCTGCTGCGGGTAGGCGTACCCGCCTTGCGGCGGCGGCCCGGCCTGCGGTTGACCGCCCGGGGGCGGTCCGTACGGGGCTTGAGGCTGCTGCGGATAGGGCGGCTGGCCGTACGGCTGCTGGCCGTACGGCTGCTGTCCGTATGGGTTCTGGCCGTACGGGTTGTGCCCCTGCGGCGGCGTGGTCATGGGAATTCCCCCGAAATTGGTGTGCCCGGAAACGAGGTGTCCGGGCGCGTGGATCAACGTCCGTAACGTACCGGCTCCGGCGACGGCGTCGCACGGGCGAGGGTTCCCGCTAGGGGGAAGCCGCGCTCAACGGCGTCCGAAGCGGATCAGTGCCGCGGCGACCAGGGCGTAGAGCGCGGCGACCACCACGACCAGTACGGCGGACCGGCCGTCCGGTGGCAGCATCAGGGCGGCGACCGCGGCGGCGCCGACGAAGGCGACGTTGAACAGCACGTCGTAGAGGGCGAAGATGCGGCCGCGGAAGGCGTCGTCGATGGACGACTGGACCACGGTGTCCGTGGTGATCTTGGTGCCCTGGGTGCCCAGGCCGAGGACGAACGCGGCCGCCAGCATGGGCGCCGGGCGGAAGAACAGTCCGAGTGCGGGTGTGAGGACCGCGCCTGCCACGGCGCAGCAGGCCATCCAACCGAAGGGTGTGAACCGGCCGACCGCCCACGGGGTGACCACTGCCGCCGCGAAGAATCCGGCTCCTGACACGGCGACGGTCACTCCGAGCAGGGCCAGGCCCTCGGACGTGGTGTCGGACCAGGCGTACCGGCACAGCGTCAGTACCATCACCGTCAGCGCGCCGTAGCAGAAGCGGACCAGCGTCATCGTGGTGAGCGCGCCCGCCGGGGTGGGGCGTGCGGCGAGGTGCCGGAGCCCCTCCGCGAGTCCCCGCACCGTGCTCAACAGGGCTTCTCTGACGTGCGGTTGCAGGACCGTGGGGTCGGGGCCGAGCAGTTGCGGTGTCATCCGCAGGGCGGTGAGGGCGGAGCAGAGGTACAGCAGCGCGGCGAGCAGGACCACGACTCCGTCGAGGTCCGCACCGGCCAGCCGGATGGCGAAGGCGAGCCCGCCGCCGACCGTCATGGCGAGCGTGCCGGCCGTCGGTGCGAGGGAGTTGGCCGTCACCAGTTGCCGTCCACCGTCGACCACGCGGGGCAGGGCGGCCGACAACCCCGCCAGGACGAAGCGGTTGACGGCGGTCACGCACAGGGCGGAGACGTAGAAGAGCCAGTCCGGGACCTGCATCGCGATCAGGGCCGCGGTGAGCACGGCGAGCACGGTGCGCAGCAGGTTCCCGTACAGCAGGACCTGACGCCGGCGCCAGCGGTCCAACAGGACACCGGTGAAAGGCCCGAGGAGGGAGTACGGCAGCAGCAGGATCGCCATGGCGGAGGCGATCGCCTCGGGGGACGCCTGCTTCTCGGGCGAGAAGATGACGAAGGTGGCGAGCGCTGCCTGGAACACGCCGTCGGCGGCCTGGGAGAGGAGCCGTGCGGCCAGGAGCGAACGGAAGTCGCGTAGCCGGAGTAATACGCGGAGAGCGCGCACAGCATGCATGAGGCACAGCCTCACACAGGCCGCCGGCCTCCGGGAGGAATACCCGGAGGCCGGCGGAGAGGGGTGGGGCGAGCGGTCAGCGCTCGACCTCGCCACGGATGAACTTCTCGACGTTCTCCCGCGCCTCGTCGTCGAAGTACTGCACCGGCGGCGACTTCATGAAGTACGAGGAGGCGGAGAGGATCGGACCGCCGATGCCCCGGTCCTTCGCGATCTTGGCGGCGCGCAGCGCGTCGATGATGACGCCCGCGGAGTTCGGGGAGTCCCAGACCTCGAGCTTGTACTCGAGGTTCAGCGGGACGTCGCCGAAGGCGCGGCCTTCGAGGCGGACATAGGCCCACTTGCGGTCGTCCAGCCAGGCCACGTAGTCGGACGGGCCGATGTGGACGTTCTTCTCGCCGAGGTCCCGGTCGGGGATCTGGGAGGTGACGGCCTGGGTCTTGGAGATCTTCTTGGACTCCAGGCGGTCGCGCTCGAGCATGTTCTTGAAGTCCATGTTGCCGCCGACGTTCAGCTGCATCGTGCGGTCCAGGATGACGCCCCGGTCCTCGAACAGCTTGGCCATGACGCGGTGCGTGATGGTGGCGCCGACCTGCGACTTGATGTCGTCACCGACGATCGGCACGCCGGCCTCGGTGAACTTGTCCGCCCACTCCTTGGTGCCGGCGATGAAGACCGGGAGGGCGTTGACGAAGGCGACCTTGGCGTCGATGGCGCACTGGGCGTAGAACTTCGCCGCGTCCTCGGAGCCGACGGGGAGGTAGCAGACCAGCACGTCGACCTGCTTGTCCTTCAGGACCTGGACGACGTCGACCGGGGCCTCCGGGGACTCCTCGATCGTCTCGCGGTAGTACTTGCCCAGCCCGTCGAGGGTGTGGCCGCGCTGGACCCGGACGCCGGCGTTCGGCACGTCGCAGATCTTGATGGTGTTGTTCTCGCTGGCGCCGATGGCGTCCGAGAGGTCCAGGCCGACCTTCTTGGCGTCGACGTCGAAGGCCGCGACGAACTCGACGTCACCGACGTGGTAGTCGCCGAACTGCACGTGCATGAGGCCGGGCACGCGGCTGTCCGGGTCGGCGTCCTTGTAGTACTCGACGCCCTGTACCAGCGAGGCGGCGCAGTTGCCCACGCCGACGATGGCTACGCGAACCGAACCCATTCCGGTTGCTCCCTGTGTTCTCGATGAGGGCCTGCGGGGCAGGCCCTCATGTGGTGGTGTCATTCGGACGGATCCGGCCGGGAACCACCCCGGTGCCGGGGCAGGCCGCCCGTATCTGCTGACTGGTCGTTCTCGCCCTGCTCGGTGGACTCCGGAGCGCGCTGATCGCGCCCGGCTCGCTCGCTCTCGATGAGCTCGTTCAACCACCGCACTTCGCGTTCCACGGACTCCATGCCGTGCCGCTGCAGTTCGAGGGTGTAGTCGTCCAGCCGCTCGCGGGTCCTGGCCAGGGAGGTGCGCATCTTCTCCAGGCGCTCCTCCAGCCGACTGCGGCGGCCTTCCAGCACGCGCATCCGCACGTCCCGCGACGTCTGACCGAAGAACGCGAAGCGGACACCGAAGTGTTCGTCCTCCCATGCCTCCGGTCCGGAGTGGCTGAGCAGCTCTTCGAAGTGCTCCTTGCCCGCCGGGGTCAGTCGGTAGACGATCTTGGCGCGGCGTCCGGTGAGCGCCGTGGCGGGAACCCCGTCGGGGTCACCGCCCGTTTCCTCCACCAGCCAGCCGTGCGCGACGAGCGCCTTGAGGCAGGGGTAGAGGGTGCCGTAGCTGAACGCCCGGAACACCCCGAGCGAGGTGTTGAGCCGCTTCCGCAACTCGTAACCGTGCATCGGGGATTCCCGGAGCAGGCCGAGGACGGCGAATTCGAGGATGCCCGAACGCTTGCTCATCCTCCGCCTCCTAGGCCCTGTGCGGTCTTTATCTCGTGCTGATGTATCGACTCGATACATCCAGACGATAGAACGGTGCCCAGGGCGGAACAAGTGGTCGGACGGTGAACGGCGTCACATCACTTATTCGTGCGAGCCAACCTGACTGTTTTGGAGTGAATTTCAACACTGGGCAGGTTTTGGCCGTGCGTAGTCTGTGCGGCATGCAGACTGCCGGGAACCGTGGGCCTACACGTGACGTCCCTGACCTCGGCGTAGTGCGGCCCGCGCGTCAGGAACGGGTCGTGCTTCGGGGGGATCTGAAGACAACTACCGCCTTCAGGCGACGAGAGAGCGCGCCTGCCCGAGGAGTATTCGTTCCATGAGCGAGCACCGTCGCAAACCACCCCAGCCGCAAGGTGGCGGGCGTGCCGCTGCCAGACGCGCCGCACCACCCTCCGGGCGCCGAGCGGCCCCTCCTCAGGGTGCCGGCGCCGGGGCCACGCCTCAGCCGCCTCAGCAGCCCCAGCCGCGGCCGGGGGGACGTGCCGAGGCCCGCCGGGCCGCCCAACGCGGCGGTCGTCGGCGAGGATCCGACACCGCGGCGATGGCGTCCGGCGGTGGTGCCGGTCACGGCGGCGGCCGCCGTGGCGGAGGCGGTGGCGGAGAAGGAGGCCGGGGCCGCGGTCGGGGCGGAGGCAAGCCGCCCAAGAAGCGATTCATCGACTACCCGCGCGCCAACCACACCGGCTGGCGGAGGTGGATGCCCTCCTGGAAACAGGTGGCCAGCATGTGTGTCGCCGTTGCCGGCCTGGTCGTGGGGGTGGCCGGCGTCGGCCTTGCGCTGGTGCAGGTGCCCGACGAGAACAAGGCCGCCAGGTCGCAGAACAACGTCTACCTCTGGGCCAACGGCAAGACCATGGCCCGGGACGGCGAGACCAACCGCCAGGTGGTCGGGATCAGCGAAATCCCGCTTTCCATGCAGGAAGCGGTCATCTCGGCTGAGAACGCCTCGTTCCGGAAGGACCATGGCGTCGACCCCATGGGCATCCTCCGCGCGCTGTTCAACATGGCGCGGGGCGGCGACACCCAGGGCGGCTCGACCATCACTCAGCAGTACGTGAAGAACGCCATGCTGAGCCAGGAACAGACCCTGGACCGCAAGTTCAAGGAACTCTTCATCTCGGTCAAGGTCGGCTGGCAGCAGTCGAAGGACGAGATCCTCCAGGGCTACCTGAACACCAGCTACTTCGGTCGGGGCGCCTACGGGATCCAGGCCGCGGCCCAGGCGTACTACGGCAAGAACGCCCCCCAGCTGAACGCCAGTGAGTCCGCTTTCCTGGCCTCGGTGCTCAAGGGCGCGAACCTGTACGACCCGGCCGGCGGCATCGGGGCGAACGCCACCCCGGCGCTGAACACCGCCCGCGCCAAGGAGCGCTGGTCGTGGATCCTCGACCGCATGGTGGCGAACAACCACCTGTCGGCGGCGGAGGCGGCCAAGTGGAAGACCGAGGGCTTCCCCATGCCGCAGAAACCGAAGGCGGGGGCCAGCAAGGGCGGTCAGGTCGGCTACCTGATCGACGTCGCCAAGAAGTACGTCCTCAAGCACACGGACATCAGTGAGGCCCGCTTCGACAAGGGCGGCTACACGATCCAGACGACCTTCGACGAGAAGAAGACCAAGGCGCTCGCCGCCGCGGTGCAGAAGGTCAACGACCGTTACATCAACCCGAAGAAGCGGCCGGAAAAGGACAAGTACGTTCAGTTCGGTGGTGCTTCGGTGGTGCCGGGAGACGGCAGGATCGTGGCCCTGTACGGCGGTGAGGGCTACGACAAGGGGCACTTCAGCAACAACGCCGACACCTACGGCGTGCCGGTCGGCTCGACCTGGAAGCCGTTCGTCCTCGCCGCGGCGATGAAGTACGGCAAGGTCGGCAGTGGCCAGCCGCTCTCGCCGGACAGCAAGTACAACGGCGACGACCACCTCAAGGTGAGGAACCCGGACGGGACGTACGTCCTCAAGAAGGACAACTCGCCCTTCTACCAGGTGAACGAGAGCGACTTCCCCTGGGGCTACATCTCCTTGCGGAAGGCGATGGAGCAGTCGGTGAACACCCCGTTCGTCCAGCTCGGCATGGACGTCGGGATGGACAAGGTGCGGGACATGGCGCAGGCCGCGGGCATCTCGCCGGCCAGCTTCGACCGGAACCTCAACCCGTCCTTCGCACTGGGCACCTCCACACCGAGCGCGATCCGCATGGCCGACGCCTACGCCACCTTCGCCGCCTCCGGGACGCAGGCGGAGCCCTACTCCGTGACCAAGGTCGTCTCCGAGGGCAAGGAGCTGCCGGGCTTCGAGAAGCCGAAGCCGCAGACGGCGATCGACTCGAACATCGCCAACAACGTCACCGACGTGCTGGAGAACGTGATCCAGAACGGTACGGGCAAGGCGGCCAAGAAGCTGGGGAAGCCCGCCGCGGGCAAGACGGGCACCACCGACGAGAACAAGTCGGCCTGGTTCGTCGGCTACACCAAGCAGCTGTCGACGGCCATCACCATGTTCCGTGAGGACGCGCAGAACCCCCGCCAGCTGTCCATGAACGGCGTCGGTGGCTTCGACTCGATCCATGGTGGCGCACTGCCCACCGAGGTGTGGACGCAGTACATGCTGGAGGCGATGAACGGGCTTGCCTCGGAGCCCTTCCCGCCGGCCCAGTCGATCGGGCAGGTCATCAACGAGTCCGGTATGCCGACGCCCAAGCCGACGCCCACGCCGACGCCCACGCCCACTCCGTCGGACACACCGAGCAACACGGCCTCCCCGTCGCAGACCCCGACCGCAACTCCGACCGAGACCTGTTCTCCGTGGGACGTCCGTTGCAAGAACCACGGGGGGAACAACGGCGGCGGCAATGGCGGTGGCCCCGGTGGACCGGGCGGTGGCCCCGGTGGTTCGCCGCCGGCGACGCCCGATCCGACCGGTGGTGGGAACAACACCGGAGGTGGCATCTTCGGCGGCCCCACGGGCTCTGGCAACAACTGAGCGTTTCACGTGAAACGGTGCCGACGTTTCACGTGAAACACGGCTCCAACGAAGCCCCCGACCCGGACGACCGGGTCGGGGGCTTCGTCGCGTTCGTCCCCGGTGGGTACGGCAGGATGGGGCCATGACGAGCCTGCGACAGGACGAGCCCGTACGGCCGACGCGACGGGATGAGGTGGCGGCGGCCGGCAGCGAGCTGATCGGCGGGCCGATCGGCCGGCGCGCGCTGCTCGGGGCGCACTGGCTGTCGCCGGTGCGGGTCGTCGCACTCGTCGCCATCGGGATGTTCGCGCTCGGCATGGTGCAGAAGCTGCCCTGCTACAACGGCGGCTGGTTCTTCGGCGCCACCAGTCAGTACGTGCACGCCTGCTACTCGGACATCCCGCACCTCTACTCGGGCCGGGGGTTCGCCGACGGCCTGATCCCCTACTTCGACAAGCTGCCCGGCGACATGCAGTACCTGGAGTACCCGGTGCTGACCGGGCTCTTCATGGAGGTCGCCTCCTGGCTGACGCCGCACGGCGGCACGATCCAGGCCCGGGAGCAGATCTACTGGCTGGCCAACGCCGGCATGCTGATGGTCTGCGCCGCGGTCATCGCGGTCTGCGTCGCCCGTACCCACCGGCGGCGCCCGTGGGACGGGCTGCTGGTCGCCCTGGCACCGGCGTTCGCCCTCACCGCCACCATCAACTGGGACCTGCTGGCCGTCGCGCTGACCGCGGCCGGGATGCTGCTGTGGTCCCGCAGCCGGCCGCTGGCGGCGGGCGTCCTGATCGGGCTGGCGACCGCGGCGAAGCTGTACCCGGCCCTGCTGCTCGGTCCGCTGCTGGTGCTGTGCTGGCGGGCGGGGGCCTGGCGCGCGTACGGGCGGGCCGTCCTCGGTGCGGTGGTGTCCTGGCTGGTGGTGAACCTGCCGGTGATGATCGCCCACGATGCCTCCGGCTTCCACATCCGGGAGGGCTGGGCGAAGTTCTACACCTTCAGCCAGGAACGGCCCATCGACTTCGGTTCGGTCTGGCTGCTGATCTCGCAGCGGACCGGCAACCCCCTGGAGAACGCCAACCTCTACGCGTCGCTGCTCATGGTCGTCGGCTGCGGAGCCCTCGCGCTGCTGACCCTCTACGCCCCGCGCCGACCGCGCTTCGCACAGCTCGCCTTCCTCGTGGTGGCGCTGTTCATCCTCACCAACAAGGTCTACTCGCCGCAGTACGTCCTGTGGCTGATCCCGCTGGCGGCGCTGGCCCGGCCGCGCTGGCGGGACTTCCTGATCTGGCAGGCGTGCGAGGTCATGTACTTCCTGGGGATCTGGATGTACCTGGCCTACACCGGCAGCGGAGACAAGCACCAGGGACTGCCGCCCGAGGGCTACCAACTGGCCATCGCACTGCACCTGCTCGGCACGCTCTACCTCTGCGCCGTGGTGGTCCGGGACATCCTGCTGCCGGAGCGCGACGTGGTCCGTAGGGACGGCGACGACGACCCCTCGGGGGGCGTGCTGGACCGCAGCTCCGACGTGTTCGTGCTCGGACAGGCGTCCCACGAGCCGCGGCAGGCGCTGCACTTCGAGGGGGCGCCGCGCGTGCGCTGGGGCGTCGTACGGGACTGAGGGAAGCGGCGGAGAGCGTCAGGGCCCGGTGGTGCGGAAGATTCCGCACCACCGGGCCCTGACGTCGGTCTTCAGCCGGCCGGACGGCTCAGCGGTCCACGAGGCGGTCGTACTGCGTGGTGGTGTGCCGCAGGTGGGCGACCAGTTCCTCGCCGACCTTGGGCTCTGGGGCCTCCGCCGGTACGAACAGGATCGACACCTGCATGTGCGGGGGCTCGGCGAACCAGCGCTGCTTGCCGGCCCAGACGTACGGCGCGAGGTTGCGGTTGACGCTCGCCAGGCCGGCGCGGGCCACGCCCTTGGCGCGCGGCATCACCCCGTGCAGCGCCTTGGGGGACTCCAGGCCGACGCCGTGCGAGGTGCCGCCGGCCACCACGACGAGGTAGCCGTCCGAGGCCGCCTTCTGCTGGCGGTAGCCGAACCGGTCGCCCTTGGCGACGCGCGTGACGTCCAGCACCGAGCCGCGGTACTCGGTGGCGTCGTGGTCACCGAGCCACAGCCGGGTGCCGATCCGCGCGCGGAAGCGCGTCTGCGGGAACTGCTGCTGGAGGCGGGCGAATTCCTGGGGCTTGAGGTGGCTGACGAACATGGTGTGCAGCGGGAGACGGGCGGCGCGCAGCTGGTCCATCCACCCGATGACCTCGTCGACCGAGTCGGTGCCGTCGGCGCGGTCCAGCGGCAGGTGGATGGCGAACCCCTCCAGCCGGACGTCCTCGATGGCCGCGGCCAGCTTCGGCAGGTCCTCCGGCTTCACGCCGTGCCGCTTCATGCTGCTCATGACCTCGATGACGACCCGGGCGCCGACCAGTCCGCCCACGCCCTCGACCGAGGAGACCGAGCGGATCGCGCGGTCGGGCAGCGGCACCGGCTCCTCGCCGTGCCGGAACGGGGTCAGGACCAGCAGATCACCACTGAAGTAGTCCTTGATCTGGGCTGCTTCGTAGGTCGTGCCGACCGCGAGGATGTCGGAACCGAGCCTGGTGGCCTCGTCGGCGAGGCGTTCGTGGCCGAAGCCGTAGCCGTTGCCCTTGCAGACCGGGACCAGCCCGGGGAACTGCTGGAGAACGCTCTGTTGATGCGCCCGCCAGCGTGCGGTGTCGACGTAGAGGGTGAGCGCCATGGCCGGCCCGGAACCTTTCTCGTGGCTGGGGTGTGTCAGGAGTGCGGTGGAGCGGTCAGCGGCGCGACATGTAGATGTCGAGCGCCTTGTGCAGGAGCTTGTTGAGCGGGAAGTCCCACTCGCCGAGGTACTCCGCCGCCTGCCCGCCGGTGCCGACCTTGAACTGGATCAGACCGAAGAGGTGGTCGTTCTCGTCCAGCGAGTCGCTGATGCCGCGCAGGTCGTAGACGGAGGCGCCGAGCGCGTAGGAGTCCTGCAGCATCCGCCACTGCATCGCGTTGGAGGGGCGGACCTCGCGGCCGATGTTGTCCGAGGCTCCGTAGGAGTACCAGACGTGCCCGCCGACGACGAGCATGGTCGCGGCGGAGAGGTTCACCCCGTTGTGGCGGGCGAAGTAGAGCCGCATGCGGTTGGGGTCCTCGGAGTTGAGGGCGGACCACATGCGCTGGAAGTAGCCGAGCGGACGCGGCCGGAACTGGTCGCGCTTCGCGGTGATCTCGTAGAGCCGCTGCCATTCGGCCAGGTCCTCGTAGCCGCCCTGGACGACCTCGACGCCGGCCTTCTCGGCCTTCTTGATGTTGCGGCGCCACAGCTGGTTGAAGCCCTTGTGGACGTCCTCCAGCGCGCGGTCGGCCAGCGGCACCTGGAAGACGTAGCGGGGCTGTACGTCGCCGAAACCGGCGCCGCCGTCCTCGCCCTGCTGCCAGCCCATGCGGCGCAGGCGGTCGGCGACCTCGAAGGCGCGCGGTTCGATGTGGGTGGCCTCGACGTCCCGCAGTCGCTTGACGTCGGGGCTCTGAATGCCGCCCTTGATCGCGGCGGAGTCCCAGCGGCGGATGATGACCGGCGGGCCCATCTTCACGGAGAAGGCGCCCTGCTGCTTGAGGTGGGCGAGCATCGGCCGCAGCCACTCTTCGAGATTCGGCGCGAACCAGTTGATGACCGGGCCCTCGGGGAGGTAGGCGAGGTAGCGCTTGATCTTGGGCAACTGGCGGTAGAGGACCAGGCCGGCACCGACCAGCTCGCCGGACGCGTCGAACCAGCCCAGGCTCTCGGACCGCCACTCGGCCTTGACGTCAGCCCAGGCCGGGACCTGCATGTGGCTCGCCGCGGGCAGGCTCTGGATGTATGCCAGATGCTGCTCTCGGCTGATGGTCCTCAGGGTCAGGCTCATGCGGGGCGCTCCTCGGCTGGTGTGTCCCCATGGTCGGGGCTCCGGCTCTCGCGCCGAAGCCTACTGTGACCGGGGAGCGCCCCGTCTGGGCCGTACGGGGCCGGGCCCCGTATGCCGCAGCGCGGTGGTCTAGCCGACCACGCCGCCGAAGAGACCGCCGTGTGCGAGACCGAGGTAGAAGCCGACGCCGGCGGCGCCGAGCCCGATGATCAACAGGAAGCGTTCAGCCGTCGTCGAGGAGATGTACTGGCCCCACAGGCCCGTTCCGATGCCGATCAGGCCCACCCAGGAACTGACCAGGTGCAGGCCGGGCGAGAGCGCGCTGAAGGCGGCAATCGCACCGAGTACCAAGGTCACGACCGCGAGAGTGTTCTCCACGGGATGGGATTGGCCGTCGCTGTTGAGAAGCGCGAGCAGATTTCGCTGGGTCCGTGCTGCCTGTGCCATGCGGCACCTCCACTGACAGGGCGGCGCACTGTAACGCCGCTCACACCCGTTGTGTTCCAGATTGAGGGGTCCGCCGGGCGGATTTCAACCGGAAGCGCGGAGGCAGGTACTCTGTACGGTCTGCGCACATGTCTGCCCGGATTCTCCGGCGGACCGGGCGCGGAACGCATCACGACCCTCCTGCCACGGAACGACCGTGGCCGCTGAGTCCAAAGGAGGTGGGTTAACCATGCGTCACTACGAGGTGATGGTCATCCTCGACCCCGATCTGGAGGAGCGCGCTGTCGCCCCCCTGATCGAGAACTTCCTCTCCGTCGTCCGTGAGGGCAACGGAAAGGTCGAGAAGGTCGACACCTGGGGCCGTCGTCGTCTCTCGTACGAGATCAACAAGAAGCCCGAGGGCATCTACTCGGTCATCGACCTGCAGGCCGAGCCTGCGGTCGTCAAGGAGCTCGACCGTCAGATGAACCTGAGCGAGTCGGTTCTTCGGACCAAGGTCCTCCGTCCCGAGACCCACTGAGCGCGTACGCGTCCAGCGGTAATCGGGTTCGAGTAGCAGCAACACCAGCAGCCAGCAGCACACCCGCCGAGAGGTTCCCCTAATGGCAGGCGAGACCGTCATCACGGTCGTCGGCAATCTTGTCGACGACCCCGAGCTGCGCTTCACCCCGTCCGGTGCGGCGGTCGCGAAGTTCCGCGTCGCGTCCACTCCCCGCACCTTCGACCGCCAGACCAACGAGTGGAAGGACGGCGAGAGCCTGTTCCTGACCTGCTCGGTGTGGCGTCAGGCGGCGGAGAACGTCGCCGAGTCCCTTACGCGGGGTACCCGCGTGATCGTCCAGGGCCGCTTGAAGCAGCGGTCGTACGAGGATCGCGAGGGCGTGAAGCGCACGGTCTACGAGCTCGACGTCGAGGAAGTGGGCGCGAGCCTGCGCAACGCCACGGCGAAGGTCACCAAGACCAGCGGTCGTGGCGGCCAGGGCGGCGGCTTCGGCGGCGGCCAGGGCGGCGGTCAGCAGGGCGGCGGCCAGGGTGGCGGCGGCTGGGGCGGTGGCCCCGGCGGCGGTCAGCAGGGCGGCGGCGCTCCGGCCGACGACCCGTGGGCGACCGGTGGTCCTTCTGGCGGTGGCCAGGGCGGCCAGGGTGGCCAGGGCGGCGGCGGTGGCTGGGGCGGCGGCTCCGGCGGCGGCTACTCGGACGAGCCGCCCTTCTAGGTCCGGGCGATGCGTTCGTCCGCCGGTGTTTCACGTGAAACGGCTCGTTTCACGTGAAACGAGGTCGGCGAACGGCCTGGGGCCTTGAGGGCGTCAGCACACACTTCTTGAACTCACTGGAGAGAGACAATGGCGAAGCCGCCTGCTCGCAAGCCTAAGAAGAAGGTTTGCGTGTTCTGCAAGGAGAAGATCTCCTACGTCGACTACAAGGACACGAACCTGCTGCGGAAGTTCATCTCCGACCGCGGCAAGATCCGTGCCCGCCGGGTGACCGGCAACTGCACTCAGCACCAGCGTGACGTCGCCACGGCCGTGAAGAACAGCCGTGAGATGGCGCTGCTGCCCTACACGTCCACCGCGCGATAAGGGAAGGGTGACCGACAAATGAAGATCATCCTCACCCACGAGGTCTCCGGCCTCGGTACCGCTGGTGACGTTGTTGACGTCAAGGACGGGTACGCCCGTAACTACCTGGTTCCGCGTGGTTTCGCGATCCGCTGGACCAAGGGTGGCGAGAAGGACGTCGCGCAGATCCGTCGCGGTCGCAAGATCCGCGAGATCGCCACGATCGAGCAGGCCAACGAGGTCAAGGCTCAGCTTGAGGGCGTCAACGTGAAGCTGGCCGTCCGTGCCGGCGACGCGGGCCGCCTGTTCGGCTCCGTCACCCCGGCCGACGTCGCCTCGGCGATCAAGGCTGCCGGTGGTCCGGACGTCGACAAGCGTCGCGTGGAGATCGGTTCGCCGATCAAGACCCTGGGCGCGCACCAGGTCTCGGTGCGTCTGCACGCCGAGGTCGTTGCGAAGCTCGGCGTCGAGGTCGTCGCCGCCTGAGCGCAGCTCGCAGCAGCACGCTGAAGGGCCGCACCCCGTCACGGGGTGCGGCCCTTCGCGTTGGACGGGGGCACGGGGCCGAGGCTCAGTCCTCGTCCTGGGCGCGCTTGTAGAGATGGGCGATGTCCTCGTCGAAGTACGAGGCGTAGGAGACGTCGTCCTCGTCGCCGCCGCCCTCGTGGCCGCCGAGGATGCCTATGACCGTGCCGGTGTGGCTCTTGGGGTCGTAGTCGGCCAGCCAGGGGCTGCCGCTGGTGCCGCCCTCGAAGTCGGTGCACTGGATGCGCATCTGGGTGTCGCTGAACTTCGTGGTGCGGTTCTGGCAGGAGATCGGGGTGTCGCGGCTGGTGGGGTAGCCGGTGATCTTCACCTGGTTGTCGAAGCCGCGGTCGATGCCGAGGGTGTTGCCGCCGAGGACGTCCTGGATCTCCTTGCCCTGCTTGGCGTCGAGGACGAGGAAGGCGACGTCGAGGTCCTCGTCCTGCGACTTCGCCCAGCGGTCGTCGACCACGACCTTGCTGACCTTCCACAGGCCGGTCGGCTCGTCGCCGTTGCGGTAGTCGGGGGCGAAGACCAGGTCGTCCACCGGCTTGCCGGCGTCGGCGTCGAAGGCGCAGTGGGCCGCGGTGATCAGCATGTTCCGGCCCGGGCTCTGCACCACGCTGGCGGTGCAGAAGTGGGAGCCGTGGTCGTCCTTCTCGAAGACTGCGCCGATCCGGGCGTTCTCCTCCGTCCTGCGCGGCGTGTAGGCGTTGCCGTTCCTGGGCGGGGCGCTGGCCGAGGGGTCCTGGTCCTCGGGCTCGTCGCCGGATGCGCCGGACGTGCCGTGACCGGTGTGGCTGCCGGTGGTTCTGCTCGGGTGGGACTCCTCCGCCGCGTAGCCCACCACTGCAGCAGCCCCCACGATGACGAGCGTCAGGGGCAGGACGGATTTCCTGGCAAGCGAGCGCACAAGGTCATTATCTGCACGGGTCCGGGATTGGCGAGGTGGTTCACCGGGAGGCCCCCGTCACAATCCACCGACCGGACCGGGTGCGCAGCCACAGTGTGAGCATCCGGGTGGTCATCATCAGTGCCATCGCCCACCACAGGGCGACGAGGCCGCCGCCGAGGGCGGGGACGGCCAGGGCGGCCGGGGCGAAGACGGCGAGCGTCACCACCATCGCTCCGGCGAGGTAGGGCCCGTCTCCCGCGCCCATGAGGACGCCGTCGAGGATGAAGACGATGCCGGCGACGGGCTGGGTGATCGCGACGACCAGGAGCGTGGTGAGCAGCGGGGACCGGACGGCGGGGTCGGTGGTGAAGAGCGGGACGAACAGCGGCCGGGCCAGCACCACCAGCACCCCGAGGACGATGCCGGAGGCGATGCCCCACTGGACCATGCGGCGGCAGGCGGCACGGGCACCGTCCTGGTCGCCGGCCCCGAGGTAGCGTCCGATGATGGCCTGGCCGGCGATGGCGATGGCGTCCAGGGCGAAGGCCAGGAGCTGCCACAGGGACAGGACGATCTGGTGGGCGGCGACGTCGGCGTCGCCGAGCCGGGCGGCGACCGCGGTGGCGATCATCAGCACCGCGCGCAGCGAGAGCGTTCGGATCAGCAGCGGGACGCCGGCCTGTGCGCAGGCGCGGATCCCGGCGGCGTCCGGGCGGAGTGAGGCACCATGGCGACGGGCGCCGCGGACCACTACGACGAGGTAGACCGCGGCCATGCCGCACTGGGCGATGACGGTGCCCCAGGCGGAGCCGGCGATGCCGAGCCCGGCGACGTAGACCAGTCCGGCGTTGAGGGCGGCGTTGGCGGTGAAGCCGCCGATGGCGACGTAGAGCGGGGTCTTGGTGTCCTGGAGGCCGCGGAGGACGCCGGTGGCGGCCAGGACGACCAGCATCGCGGGGATGCCGAGGGCGCTGATGCGCAGGTAGGTCGTGGCGTACGGGGCGGCGGCCGGTGAGGCGCCGAAGGCTTCGACGAGCCAGGGGGCGGTGGGCAGGACGGTGACGATGACGGCCGCGCCGAGGAGGAGGGCGAGCCAGATACCGTCCATGCCCTGGCGTATCGCGGAGGAGAGGTCGCCGGCGCCGACCCGGCGGGCGACCGCGGCGGTGGTGGCGTAGGCGAGGAAGACGAAGACGGAGACGGCGGTTGTGAGGAGGGCGGCGGCGACGCCGAGCCCGGCGAGTTGGCGGGTGCCCAGGTGGCCGATGACGGCGCTGTCGACCATGACGAAGAGCGGCTCCGCGACGAGGGAGCCGAAGGCGGGCAGCGCCAGCGCGACGATCTCGCGGTCATGGTGGCGGAGGGCGCGCCGGGGCGTCGCGGGGGCCTGGGTCATGAGGCGCAATCTAATCGTCCACAGGTAAGAGATGCAACCGTGTTGCGGTCCTTACTTTACGCTGCGTGCCGGTACCGTCCGCGTGGCGTTGGCAACGATCATGAACAGGTTGCCGAAGTTTTTCTCCCCCACAACCTATGGATGAAGAAAGTGCAGGTCAGAGGGGTGGGGGTGGCGTGATTGTGTGCTTGTCCACAGAAGTTTCCCCCAGCCCGTGCACAGGATCCGGGGACTTCTCCACAGCTATGGGGCGGTCATCCACATGGCCTGTGGATAACCAGATTGGCGGACGGTGCGCGCGGGCCTACCGTGGTCCGGCACCCGCCGCCTGTTCCGGCCATGAGAACCCGTCCGAACTCGACGCGCCGTAACCGGAGTCGGGCGTCTCGAATGTCAGGGCTGTGCCGTAAGAAAGAACCGCACAGCAAGGTCCGCGTCGCGGACGGGAGGAGGTGCCGGGGTGAGCATTCCCGAGCCCATGGACGACCCCTGGGCGGACTCCGGTCCCAGCGACCTGCTGCCGGCCGCCCGCTCCCGCCGCGGTGATGGCAAGGGGCGGGGCCGCGGCGACCGTGCGGAGCGCGACGAGGACGGCGGGGGCTCCTGGCCCGGCGGTTTCGAGCGGGTCCCGCCGCAGGACCTCGACGCCGAGCAGTCCGTGCTCGGCGGCATGCTGCTGTCCAAGGACGCCATCGCCGACGTCGTCGAGGTGCTCAAGGGGGACGACTTCTACCGTCCCGCCCACGAGCTGATCTTCCAGGCGATCCTCGACCTGTACGCCAAGGGCGAGCCGGCCGACCCGATCACCATCGCGGCCGAGCTCACCAAGCGCGGCGAGATCGGCCGGGTCGGCGGCGCCTCCTACCTGCACACCCTGGTCCAGTCGGTACCGACGGCCGCCAACGCCGAGTACTACGCCGAGATCGTCCACGAGCGGGCCGTGCTCCGCCGCCTCGTCGAGGCCGGCACCCGCATCACGCAGATGGGATACGCGGCCGACGGCGACGTCGACGAGATCGTCAACAAGGCCCAGGCGGAGATCTACGCCGTCACCGAGCAGCGGACCAGCGAGGACTACCTGCCGCTGGGCGACATCATGGAGGGCGCGCTCGACGAGATCGAGGCGATCGGCTCGCGGCAGGGCCAGATGACGGGTGTGCCGACGGGCTTCACCGACCTCGACGCGCTCACCAACGGTCTGCACCCGGGGCAGATGATCGTGATCGCGGCCCGTCCGGCCATGGGTAAGTCCACGCTCGCGCTGGACTTCGCGCGGGCCTGCTCGATCAAGAACAACCTGCCGAGCGTGATCTTCTCGCTCGAAATGGGGCGCAACGAGATCGCGATGCGTCTGCTGTCCGCCGAGGCCCGAGTCGCGCTGCACCACATGCGGTCCGGCAGCATGACGGACGACGACTGGACGCGGCTGGCGCGCCGGATGCCGGACGTCTCGGCCGCCCCGCTCTACATCGACGACTCGCCGAACCTCTCGATGATGGAGATCCGCGCCAAGTGCCGGCGGCTGAAGCAGCGCAACGAGCTCAAGCTCGTGGTCATCGACTACCTCCAGCTGATGCAGTCCGGTGGCTCGAAGCGGGCCGAGAGCCGTCAGCAAGAGGTCTCGGACATGTCCCGAAACCTCAAGCTGCTGGCCAAGGAGCTGGAGCTGCCGGTCATCGCGCTGTCGCAGCTGAACCGCGGCCCCGAGCAGCGCACGGACAAGAAGCCGATGGTGTCGGACCTGCGTGAGTCCGGTTCCATCGAGCAGGACGCCGACATGGTCATCCTGCTGCACCGCGAGGACGCCTACGAGAAGGAATCGCCCCGGGCCGGTGAGGCCGACCTGATCGTGGCGAAGCACCGTAACGGTCCGACCGCGACCATCACCGTGGCGTTCCAGGGCCACTACTCGCGCTTCGTGGACATGGCGCAGACCTGAGCCGGGAGACCGAGCGAACTCAGTTCGCCTGGGACTCCTGGAATCCCACCACGGCCGCGCCGTGCTCGTGCGCCCACTCGGTCAGCACGGCGATCGGCTGCACCAGTGTCCGGCCCAGGTCCGTCAGCACGTACGCGACCCTGCCGGCCTCGGCGTGGCGGTCGACCAGGCCGTACCCCTGCAACCGCCGCAGCGTCTGGGTCAGCACCTTCCGCGAGATTCCGCCGATCAGGTCGACCAACTCGCCGTGCCTGCGCGGTTCCCGGCTCAACGCGAACAGCACGACCACCGCCCACTTGTCGGCGATGATCTCGATCGCCAGCCGAGCCGGGCAGTCGGCGAGGAAGACGCTCCCGGAGTACTCACACATGCCCCGACCGTAGCCCGCCGCCAGGAACCTGGAGGTACCCACCGCCTCACTAGCGTCCACGACGGAAGCTACCGAGCAGGGGGAACCCATGAGGGCAGAGACCGAATGGCCGGGCGGGCGGAAGGTCGTCGCGCTGGTCACCGTCGCGTTGGAGCTGTGGTCACCAGGGCACTGGCCCGCCTACGCGCCGATGGCCGCGGCGTGGCCGCTGCCCGGCGTCGACGACACGCACAGCACCTCCTGGGCGGAGTACGGCGTCACCACCGGCATCTGGCGGCTGCTCGACGTCCTCGGCGACCTGCCCGCCACCGTCGGCGTCAACGGACTGGTGGCCGAGCGGCACCCCGAGACCGTCCTGGCCGTGCACGAGGCGGGTCACGAGATCGCCGCACACTCCTGGGCCCAGGACGTGGTGCCCGCGCTGCTCGACGTCGATGCCGAGCGGAGCAACATCCGGCGCTGCACCGACGTCCTGCGCCGCGTCACCGGCGTGCGCCCGACGGGGTGGATGAGCCCGCGCGCCACCGGTTCGCGGCACACCGTCGACCTGCTCGCCGAGGCCGGCTACCGCTGGACCGGCGACCACGGCGACCACGACCTCCCGCAGGTCCTGTCCACCGCTCACGGTCCTCTGGTCTCCCTCATGCACAGCGACCACTCCGACGTCCGGGACGCCGCGGCCGGCCCGTACGCCTACCGCGACCTGCACCGCGAGCTACTGGACCAGATGCTCGCCGCCCCCGGCCCAGGCGTCTTCCGTCTGACCGTCCACGCCCACGTCGCAGGCCGACCGCTCCTCGCGGGCATGGTCGGCCAGATCCTCGACCACCTCCGTGCGTCCGGCGACGTCTGGGTCGCCACCCACGCCCAGGTGGCCGAACACGTCCTGACACACCAGGGAAGAACGCCATGACCCACGTCCTCGTCGTCGGCGGCACCGGAGCCATGGGCAGCCACGTGATCCGACGCCTGTTGGCCACCACCGACGCCACCCTCACCGTGCCCACCCGCGACCCGGAGTCCGCCCACGCCAGGGAACTCGCCGCCACCGCGCCCGAGCGCGTGCGACTGGTCCGTTCCGACGCGGCGGCCCTCGACGTCCTGATGGGGCAGGCCGACCGCGTGTTCGCCAACACCGACTTCTTCGCGACGGGCAGCGCCGTGGGTGAGTACCGGCAGGGGCTGCGCTTGCTGGCCGCCGCGGAGCGGGCCGGCGTGGAGCGTTTCATCTGGTCCTCGTTGGACAGCGCGGTGTCGCTGACCGGCCGCCCCGTCCCGCACTTCGACAGCAAGGCCGCCGTCGCCGCCCACATCGACCTGATGCGGTCGGAGGAAATGCTCCGAAAGGAGACCGACGGCTGGTACACGGACCACGTCTCGGTACTGACCACGGCGCCGTACTTCGAGAACCTGCGGGACCGGCTCACTCCCCGACCGGACGGCCGGGGCGGCCTGACCTTCAGGCTCCCCCTCGGCGCCGCCCACTACCCGCTCGTCGCCCTCGACGACATCGCCTGGTTCGCCTGCCATATGTTCGACAACTGGCAGTCCTGGGGTGCCCGCGACCTCGCGGTGATCGGCGACAGCCTCACCGGCGACGCGATCGCCGCCACCTTCGCCCGGGTCACGGGCGTCCCCAGCTCCTACCTTCCGATGCCGCACGACGAACTGTGCGCCGCCGTACCCGACTTCGGCCACGACTACGCGGCGATGTTCCAGTTCTTCGCCGACCGTGATCTCTGCGCCCGGGACCGGGACCTCAACCTCCTGCGCCGCCTGCACCCCGACCTGATGACCTTCGAGGACTGGCTGCGCCACACCGGATGGACGGGATGACCACCCACCAGGTCGCGTCCGCACGCGGGCCCGCACGACAAGGCTCGTCGCTCCGGACCGGGGCCGACGCCGGCCGGCGCTCCCGCTGGGGACGGTCCGCACGCGGTGCTCAACCTTCGGGCGGTGAGGCGTCGTTGATCCGGTGAGGGGCGTCGAACGCCCGTGGCAAAATCAGCGGGTGCAGATCGGGATGCTGGGCCCCTTGGAGGTGCGCACGGCGGACGGCGGCTCGGCCGACGTGCCGGGCGCGCGGTTGCGCGGACTGCTGGTCGCCCTCGCGCTGAGGCCGGGGCGGGTGGTCCCGAAGGCGTCGCTGATCGACTGGATCTGGGGGGAGCAGCCGCCCGCCGACGCCACGAACGCGCTGCAGCGCCTGGTCTCCCGGCTGCGGAAGGTGCTGCCGGGCGGGACGGTCGAGGGGCACCCGGACGGCTACCGGTTGGCGGTCGAGCCCGACGCCGTCGACGCCGTGCGGTTCGAACGCCTCGTCACCGAGGGGCAGGTCCGTACCGAGGACGCGGCCCGACGGGCGGGGCTGCTGCGCGAGGCCCTCGGGCTGTGGCGCGGTGCGGCCCTGCAGGACGTCGGTCTGCAGGACAGCGCCGCGTTCGACGCGGCGGTCGGGCGGCTGGAGGGGCTGCGGCTGACCGCCACGGAGGAGCGGGCCGACGCGGACGTCGCCCTCGGGCGCGGTGCGGAGGCGGTCACGGAGCTGACCGACCTGGTGGCCGCGCACCCGGTACGCGAGCGGCTCGTCGCCGCGCTGATGCGCGCTCTCGCCGCGGCCGGCCGCGACAGCGAGGCGCTGCTGGTGTACCAACGCGCACGGGAAGCCCTCGCCGACACGCTGGGCGCCGACCCCTCGCCGGAACTGTCGGCCGTGCACGTCGCGCTGCTGCGCGGTGAGTTGGGGCGGCGCGAGGAGAGCCGCAGGACCAACCTGCGCGCCGAACTGACCAGCTTCGTCGGCCGGGACACCGATGTCGCCGCGGTCCGCGGGCTCGTCGCCGAGCACCGGCTCACCACCGTCATCGGACCGGGGGGCGCCGGGAAGACCAGGCTGGCCACGGAGACCGCGCGCACGCTGCTCGGTGATCTGCCGGACGGGGCGTGGCTGGTGGAGCTCGCCGCCATCGGCGTCGACGGTGACGTGCCGCAGGCGGCGCTGGCCGGACTGGGGCTGCGCGACACGCTGCTCGGCGGGGCCCCGCACGCGGAGCCGACGGACCGCCTGATCGCCGCGGTCCGCGAACGGGAGGCGCTGCTCGTCCTGGACAACTGCGAGCACGTCATCGAGTCGGCGGCGGTCTTCGTCCACCGGGTGCTCGGGGAGTGCCGACGGCTGCGGGTCCTGGCGACGAGCCGGGAACCGCTCGGCATCACCGGGGAGGCGCTGTGGCCCCTCGAACCGCTGGCGCTGCCGGCGACCGACGCGGGCCCGGACGGGACCGCGAACTCCCCCGCCGTCCAACTGCTGCGGGACCGGGCCGGGGCGGTGCGCCGGGACCTTGCGGTCGACGCCCGGGCGCTGGTGACGATGGGGCGCGTCTGCCGTGCCCTGGACGGGATGCCACTGGCCATCGAACTGGCCGCGGCCCGGCTGCGCACCCTGTCCGTCGATCAGCTCGCCAACCGGCTCGACGACCGGTTCCGCCTGCTGACCAGCGGCAGCCGAACCGCGCTGCCGCGCCACAAGACGCTGCGCGCGGTGGTCGACTGGAGCTGGGAACTGCTCACCGACGCCGAGCGGACGGTGTTGCGCAGGCTCTCGGTGTTCTCCGGCGGGGCGAGCCTGGAAGCGGCCGAACGGGTCTGCGCCGGCGACGGGGTCGAGCCGGAGCTCGTGCTCGAACTGCTCACCGCGCTGGCCGAGAAGTCGCTGCTGCTCGCCGAGGGCGACGGCACGCCGCGCTACCGCATGAGCGGCACGATCAAGGAGTACGCCGGGCACCGGCTCGCGGAGGCGGGGGAAACGGACCGGGCGCGCCACGCACACCTGGCCCACTTCACCGAACTCACCGAGACCGCGGAGCCGCACCTGCGCCGGGCCGAGCAACTCCACTGGCTGGCCACGCTGGAGGCCGAGCACGACAACATCGGCGCGGCGATGCGCGGTGCGCTCGCGGCGGGTGAGGCGCAGGAGGCGATGCGGCTCGCGGCGGCCGCGGGCTGGTACTGGTGGCTCGCCGGGCACCGGACCGAGGGCAGGGAGCTGATCGCCGCGGCCAGCCGGACGCCGGGCGAGGTCACCGACGAGGTCCGGGCCATGGCGTACGCCTTCATGGTGCAGTTCGTCAGCTCCGGACGGGGCGACGAGCACCAGGCCGCCGAATGGATCCACAAGGCGTACCGGTCCAGCCAGCGCAGTCGGCGCCGCTCCCCGTTGCTGGGGCTCGTCGCCCCGCTGGAACGCATGCTGCGGGCCCCGGAGACGGCGTTGTCCGCGTTCGAACCGCTCCTCGACGACGTGGACCCCTGGGTGCGTGCCATGGCCCGGCTGCAGTCGGGCAAGATGCGGATCGTGCACGGGCTGGGCGGGACGGAAGCCGACGCCCACCTGGAGAAGGCGCTCGCCGAGTTCCGCTCGCTCGGCGAGCGGTTCGGGATCTCGTTCGCGCAGTCCGAGCTGGCGGACCGGATGGCGGCGCGCGGCGCGTTCGCCGGCGCGTGCGCGCACTACGAGCAGGCGATCACGGCGGTCATCGAGGTCGGCGCCACCGAGGACGTCATCCGCATGCGGGCGCGGCAGGCGCAGCTGTACTGGCTGTTGGGCGACGAGGACACCAGCGCGGCCACCCTCGCCGAGGCGCAGCGGTGCGCGGAGCGGGTCACCTGGCCGGACGCGCTGGCCGAACTGGCCCTGTCGAAGGCGGAACTCGCCCGGTGGGGTGGCAACACCGAGGAGGCGCGGGACCAACTCGGCATCATGGCGGCCTTGCTGGGTGACGAGGCGGACGGGGCGCAGATCCGTGCGTTGACGCACGACCTGCACGGCTACCTCACCGACGACCTCGACGAGGCCCGGGCGCACCGCGCGGCGGCCTGCGCGGCGGCGGCCGAGGCGGGATACGCGCCGCTGATCGCGCAGGTGCTGGTCGGGGTCGCAGACCTGGCACTGCGCCGCGACCGGCCGGAGCAGGCCGTGCGGCTGCTCGCGGCGAGCACGGACGTGCGCGGGCTCCAGGACCACTCCCACCCGGACGCGGCCAGGATCGAGCGGGCCGCGCGGGACCGCCTCGGCGCCGCGCGGTTCACCGAGGTGGCCCGGGAGGGCCCGGGGACCGGCTGGTCCCAGCTGGTCGAGGACGCGCTCGTGCCGTGACGGAGCGGAGCGTCCGCGGCGCGGGGCCACCGGCATCCCGGCGGACGGTTTGACCTTCAGGTTGGTCGAAGTCCGAGAATCGCGGCCATGGACGAGGACGGCGAGCTGTGGGGCATCGGCGCGTTCGCCCGGCGGGCGGGACTGACGCCGAGCGCGCTGCGCTTCTACGACGACTGCGGGGTGCTGCGACCGGACCGGGTGGACGCCGCAACGGGGTACCGGCGCTATGGGTCCGGGCAGGTGGAGCGGGCGGTGCGCCTGCGCCACCTGCGGGCCGCGGGGTTGCCGCTGGTGGATGTCGAGACCGTGCTGGACGGTCCCGAGGCCGCGGCCCGGGACGTGCTGCGGGCGCACCTGGAGCGGACCCAGCGGGCGGCCGAGGAGGCACGCGCCGTGGTGGAGGGCTTCCTGCGGGAGGCGTCCGCGGAGCCGGCGGACCACGGGGGAACCGCGCGGGCGCGGGTGGACGGGGCGGAGCTCGCCAGCGCGGTGCGGCAGGTGGGACCCGCGGCGGCGGTCGGCGCGCTGGCCGCGGAACACCCGGCGCTGGGCTGCGTGCTGCTGGAACTCGTCGACGGGGAACTGCGGTTGGTGGCCACGGACCGCTACCGGCTGGCGGTGCGGGCGCTGCGGCCGGAGGCCCACGAGGGCGGTCCGCGGCGGGGGCTGCTCGCGGCGGACACCGCGCGCCGGATGGCGCAGTGGACCGTGCGGCGGCGGTTGGTCGAGGTGGAGTTCCCGGCCGAGGCGGACGGTGCGGACACCGCACGGGTGCGGCTGCGCAGCGGGACGGAGAGCTGGGGCACGGGGGACCTCGGCGGGGGCGAGCCGGGGGAGTTCCCGGACTACCGGCTGATGCTGACGGGGCTGGCGGCCGTGCGGCACCGGGTGATCGTGGACCGGGCGGCGCTTCGGGGCGCGGTGACGAACCGGGGCGGCGCGGCGGTGTCGTTGGCGGTCGGGGCGGAAGCGGACGGCACCACAGAAGGGGTGCTGGAGGTGTCGGGAGGGGAGGCCGGGCCCGACAGGTTGCGGGCGATCCGCACCGGCCCCGGACTGCGGATCGCCTTCGACCCGGCGGTCCTGGTGCCGGCGCTGGAGGCGGGGGTGGGGCCCGACGTGCTGCTGGAGATCGCGGCGCCGGACCAGCCGGTCGTCGTCCGCTCGGCGGACCAGGGGAGTTTCACGATGGTGGTGATGCCCGTGCGGGAACGCTGAGGGCGGGCAGCGGAGAGCCGGCGCCGGCACGGCGAGGGACGCGGGAGCGGTACGGACGCCCGGGGCGGGCGTCGACGACGGCTGAGGGAGGAAGCGGGCGGATGGATCCGGAACTACCGGTGGTGCGGCTGTGCGTGACGGGCATGCAGGCCGAGGCGGAGGGGCGCACCGCGGCGGCGCGGGAGCTTTTCCAGCAGGCGTGGGACGGTGCCCGCGACGACTATGAGGCGTGCATCGCCGCGCACTACCTCGCGCGGCACCAGCGCTCACCCGCGGAGACGTTGCGCTGGAACCAGGAGTGCCTGGACCGTGCCGACCTGGTCGGGGACGAGCGGGTGCAGGGCTTCTATCCGTCGCTGTACGTGAACATGGCCACCGCGTACCGGGAACTCGGTCGACTCGCCTGTGCCCACCGGTATTTCGTGTTGGCGGCGGACCGGGCGGCCGACGCGCCGGAGGGGCAGTACGGGGACTGGAACCGGTTCGCGATCGCGGAGGGGTTGCGGGACACCGCGGCCGCCGCTGCCGCGGAGGGGGACGCGGAGGCAGCACGGCGAGGACGTGTCGACGTCGGGGTCGAAGGGCCGGTGCGGGAGTTGCTGGCGCGGTGGTGCGAGCGGGGCGAACTCAAGGCGTTGGGGCTGACGTTGCCAGCGTATCTGGGCTACCTCGGGACGGCCGGGGACCGGGTTCGGCTGCGGAGCGCGCTGCACAGGGTGCATGCGGCGCGCTGGCTTCCCGACGAGGAACAGACCTGGGTGGAGCGGGCGATGGGGGCCGTGGACGTGACGTGAGGGCGTACCCCGCGGGGGTGTTTCACGTGAAACGACGGGCTGAGGGAGGCGCGTCGTTTCACGTGAAACCGTGCCCGGCTGCTGCTGGGCACGGTGCCACGGCTGCCGTGAAGCGCTCGGCGGCGTTTCACGTGAAACACGGAGGCGCCGTTGGCGGTGGTCGCGGCAGGATGGCGGGCGTGGCGGGCAGCCGCTCGCCGCTGCCATGGGCCGGCCGAGCTGGCTCTGCCGGGTGGAAGTCGCGTTGAGGAGCGTCATGACGGTCGTGGAGTCCGTGGAGCCGCAGGGGCCCGAGCCGAGGGAGAACGGGGTGCGCCAGGTGGTCCCGCGCGGCGGGGCCGTCGTGGACTCGGTCGAAGACCACCGGGAGCTGATGCCGCAGACGCGGCGGGCGTTGCTCCGGCGGTTGGCCATCGCGCAGGCCGAGGGGCGGGCGCCGTCGATGATGGGGGCGGTGGTCCGCGGGGGCGAGGTGGTCTGGACGGGGGCCCGAAGCGCGGTGGACGGGGAGGTGCCGCACGGGGACGTGCAGTACCGGATCGGCTCGCTGACCAAGAATTTCGTGGCCGTGCTGGTGCTCCGGCTCCGGGACGAGGGGTTGGTGGAGCTCGACGACCCCATCGGGAGCCACCTCGCGGACGTCCCCGTGCCCGAGGCGACCATCGCCCAACTGCTGTCGCACAGTGCGGGGTTGGCGGCCGAGTCCCGTGGCCCGTGGTGGGAACGGACCGCCGGCGAGCTGCGGCCCGAGCCGACCGACCTGTTCGGCGAGGGGGCACGGCTGCACCCGGCGGGGCGGCGGCACCACTACTCCAACCCCGGCTTCGCGGTCCTCGGGGCGCTGGTCGAACGGCTGCGGGGCGGGACGCCGTGGGGCGAGGTGCTGCGCCGCGAGGTGCTGGAGCCGCTGGGTATGACGCGGACGACCCTTCAGCCGGAGATGCCGCACGCGGGCGGTTGGGCGGTCCACCCCTGGGCCGAGGTGATGCTGCCGGAACCCGCGCACGACACCGGACTGATGGGACCGGCCGGGCAGCTGTGGTCCACGACGGAGGACCTGTGCCGATGGGCGGTGTTCTCGCTCCGGGGCGACGAGCGGGTGCTGAGCGGGGCGAGCCTGGCCGAGATGCAGACCCCCGCGGTGCCGCCGGAGGGCGACGGCTGGGACGCGGGCTACGGCTTCGGGACGCAGCTCGTCTGGCGGAACGGACGCCGGCTGGTCGGGCACACCGGATCGATGCCCGGCTTCCTGGCGGTGCTGTGGGCCGATCCGTCGGAGGACACGGCGGCGCTCGCGCTGGCGAACTGCACCTCCGGCGTGCCGATCGCCGCGGTGGCGGCCGACTTCCTGGACGCCGTGGCCTACCACGAGCCGCGGATCCCGGAACCGTGGCGGCCACTGCCGGGCGCGGTGGACGAGGAGCTGTTGGCCCTGACCGGCCCCTGGTACTGGGGCGCCAGCCCGTTCGCGCTGCGGCTGACCGGCGGGCGGGCACTGGAGCTGGTCACGCTGTCCGGCAACGGCCGCACCTCGCGCTTCCGGGCCGAGGCCGATGGGACCTGGACCGGGCTGGACGGCTACTACGCGGGGGAGACGCTGCGGGTGGTGCGGGCCCCGGACGGAACCGTCAGCCACCTCGACCTGGGGACCTTCGTCTTCACCCGGGGCCCCTACGCGCCCGCCGGGCCGGTGCCGGGCGGGGTGGACCCGGAGGGCTGGCGGGGAGTCTGACCGGGGCGTGCGCACCGACCGCGGGTGCCGGCGGGCCCGCGGTCGCATGGCGGTAGGGCCGAGGCCCGGTGTCGGGCGCTCGGGCCCGTCCGGCCAGGTCGGAACGGGCGGACGTACAGTCGAGCCAGACGTCAGGAGCCGCCGCAGTGCGCGGCTCGCTACCGCTGGAAGGCCACTGTGACTGCCGTGACTGCGAACGCCGACACCCCGGTTCTGCTCGATCTGCCTCCGCTCGACGCCGCCCGTTTCGCGCGGATCGAGGACAAGGTCGCGGCGCTCATGCGCACCCGCTGCGATGTCGTCACGACGCAGGGCGAGGCGCTGCTGCCCCTGGAGGCGTGCATCCGCTCGGCGGTACGGCCCGGCAGCACCGCCCTCAACATCATCACCGGCCCCTACGGCGAGACGTTCGGTGGCTGGCTGCGTTCCTGCGGAGCCGAGGTGGTCACCATCAGCGCGCCGTTCACCGGAGCGGCCACCGCGGAGCAGGTGGCGGACGCGCTGCGGGAGCACCCCGAGATCGACTTCGTGAGCCTGGTGCACGCCGAGGCGGCGACCGGCAACACCAACCCCGTCGCCGAGATCGGTGCGGTGGTCCGCGAGCACGGCGCACTGCTGATGCTCGACGCGGTCGCCTCGGTGGGTGCCGAACCGCTGCTCACCGACGAGTGGGGAGTGGACCTGTGCGTCATCGGCGGGCAGAAGGCGCTGGCCGGTCCGGCCGGGGTCTCCGTGGTGTCGGTCAGCGCCCGCGCCTGGGAGCGCATCGCGGCCAACGAGCAGGCCCCGCGCCGCTCGTACCTCTCGCTGCTGGACTGGAAGGAGCGCTGGGTCGACGCCGGGCGCACCGCCCTGCCGCACGCCCCGGCGCAGCTGGAGATGCTGGCGTTGGAGCAGGCCGTGGACCGGATCGAGGCCGAGGGGCTGGAGACGGTCATCGTCCGCCACCGGGCCGCCGCCGCGGCGGTGCGGGCCGGCGTCGCGGTGCTCGGCGGCCCGGTGCCGTACGTGATCCGGGATGAGCATGCGGCGCCGGCGGCCACCACGCTCCGCACGCCGGCCGGGGTGGACGCCCGCGAGGTGGTCTCCGCCGCGCTCGCCGCTGACGGTGCGGTGCCGGTGCAGGCCGCTGCCGGTGCCCTGGCGGCGGAGATGATCCGGGTGAACCACTACGGGCGGGCCGCGGACCGCGCGGTGGTGCTGGCCTCGCTGGCGGCGCTGGCGGCCGGCATGCGGGCGCTGGGCGTGGCCGTGGACGAGGACGCCGCGGCTGCCGCGGCCGGTGCGGCATGGGACGAGGCCGTCGCCGCGGCCTGAGCCGTGCCGTGGCGCTGACCCACTGACCCACTGACCCGCTGCCGGAGGCGGGTTCGGCCGGAGGACGCGCCCTCGACAGGAGTGCCAGGGGTGTGGTCCGTTTCACGTGAAACGGACCACACCCTTTTTGCTGCCCAGTCCCGTCCCGCTTGCGCTTCCGAGTCCCCTTGCGGGCCATCCGCCCCGGGTGCGCCCGGTCGTCCTTCTCGCTCTCGCCGCCTCCCCTCCCTCCCCTCTCTCCCCTCCCCTTCTTCCTCACCGCGGTGAGGAAGTCTCCGTCGCGGCCTCCGCCACGCTCCCCGTTCCGGCTCCCGTTCTCCGGGCGCCCCTCCTCGCTTCTCCGCGCGGCCCCGGCCGTGCGCGGCGATCCGCACGCATGTTTTAACGCCCTCGTAGAATCGGAACGATCGACCCGGTTATTTCGGGGGTGTGGAACGCGGAGGAGCACGGTGGTCTCAGCAGGGGCGTGGCGGGCGGACGGCGGGGCGGTGACCACCCGCGCGGATGCCCGACGGAATCGTGCGCTGGTGCTTCAGGCGGCCCGATCCGCCTTCGAGGAGCGGGGGTTGGGGGTTCCGCTCGATGAGATCGCCCGGCGCGCCGGGGTCGGTGCCGGCACCGTGTACCGCCATTTCCCCTCCAAGGACGTGCTGTTCCGCACGGCGGTCAGGGAGCGGTTGCAGCTGTTCGCCGACGCCGCGGAGGAGTTGGCCGATGCGGACGATCCGGGAGGGGTGTTCTTCCGCTTCCTGGCGTCGGTGGTGCGGCTGGCCGCCCCCAACAAGGCGCTCTGCGAGGTGCTGGAGGCGGCCGGAGAGGCCGGTGCGGAGACGCCGGCGGGGCCGGAGCCGGAGTTCCTGCTGGCGCTCGGCGTCCTGCTGACCCGGGCCCAACGGGCGGGTGCGGTAAGGGCGGACGTCGATCTGGCGGACGTCCGCGCGCTGCTGAGCGGGTGCCTGGCGATGGAGCGCCGACGCGCGGTCGGGCGGGAGTCGGCGGCCCCGGACGCGGGGACGGGTGCGGCCCCGGCTGGCCGGATGACGGCGCTGATGCTCGACGGTCTCCGCGCCGCCCGGACCGTAACGGAACTTCCGGTGGCGGCCCCGGAGCGTAACGGAACCCGCTGTGCGGTGTGCGGTGCGGTGCTCGTGACGGCGCGCACCGGGCGGCCCGCGCGCTACTGCGGCGGGGCCTGCCGGCAGAAGGCCCACCGGGCGCGCCGTACCGCTCCCCCGGACCGCAGCTGACCGTTTCCCGGCGGGTCGGACCGGTCGGACCGGTCAGAGCTGCCGCTTGAAGCCCAGATGGGACGCCTCGAAGCCGAGGCGCTCGTAGAAGCGGTGTGCGTCGACGCGGGTGGCGTCGGAGGTGAGCTGGACGAGCTGGCAGCCGAGCCGCTCGGATTCGGCGACGGCCCATTCGATGAGCTCGGTGCCCAGGCCGGCCCCGCGTTCGTCGGCGTGCACCCGCACCGCCTCGATGATCGTGCGGGTGGCGCCGCGGCGGGACAGGCCGGGGATCACGGTGAGCTGGAGCGTGCCGACCACCCGGCCACCGCGGTCGGCGACGACCAGGTGCTGGTTCGGGTCGGAGTCCAGGGCGGCGAACGCGGTGCGGTACGGCGTCAGGTCGTCCGGGGACTCGCGGGTGGCGCCCAGCGCGTCGTCGGCGAGCATCGCGACGATGGCGGGCAGGTCGGCCTCGGTGGCGCGGCGTATCTCAAGATCGCTCATGGGCGTGACCTTATGCGGCGGATCCGGGGCGGCCCAGGGGTGCGGGCGGTCCGTGTCGCCCCCCTGGGTGGAATGTGGTGGTCCGGTGCGTTACGCGGAGGTGCCCAGCGCCTCGACCGCGGTCACCAGCGGGGCGAGCTCCGGCCGCTGGGCGGCGTCCCCGAGGGCCTCGCGCAGCGCGGTGTCATGGGTGGGGCGGGCCTCTTCGAGGAGGCGCAGGCCGTCGGGCGTGACGTTGGTGTAGATGCCGCGCCGGTCGTCCGGGCAGAGGTAGCGCGCGAGCAGCCCGCGCTCTTCGAGTCGGGTGACCAGCCGGGTGGTGGCGCTCTGGCTGAGTACGACGGAGTCGGCGACCTGGTGCATCCGGAGGTGTCCGCCCGGCCCGTCGTGCTGCTGGCTGAGCACGTTGAGGACCGAGAACTCCCGCACGCTGAGGTCGTGCCCGGCCTGGAGGGCGCGCTCGATGTGCGACTCGATGCGGCCGTGCAGGGAGGAGAGCGCGCACCAGCCCTGCGCGAGGCCCCCGGTGGCCGCTTCCTGCGTCGTGGCCGACTCCCGCGTCCGCTGCGTCATCGCAGACCTCCTCATCCGTCGTACGCACAGGGTAGGGCACATGTGAAATATCAGGCGCCCGCAAATAAGAGGCGTAAGCAATGATTGTTGATGCTGGTTGACGGTGTGCCATCAGGCCGGAGGGGTCGGCCGTGTCCCGTGCGGCCGGCCGCCGCGTCGGGTGCGCCCCCAGGGTTTGAGCACGGAGACCGCCGTGAGGAAGAGATAGAGGACGCAGGAGACCGCCGGCGCGACGAGCAGGCCGGGATCGGGCGCGGGGTGGCCGGCGGCGGCCGCCGCGGCGAGCCGGTCGATGCCGGGTCGGAGCGCGAGCACCGTCATGCCGACGGCCGGCAGCGTCAGCCAGAACTTGCTCAGGACCCAGCGGTGCCGGGTCAGTCCCCACGGGGTGCCCAGGGCCAGCAGCACACCGCTCGCCAAGGAGAGCACGGCCACGGGGAGCACCAGGTAGTCGGTGAGGATCCGCATCGCCCCGTAGGCGCCCGCGGCGGTCTGCGGGGCGTCGGTCGTGAAGCCGGTGAGCCCGAGGGCGAGGAGCCCGGTGGTGAGCCCCAGCCAACCGACGGACACGGCGACATGGACGACGAGGAGGGCCCGACGGGCGGGCCGGCTGAGCTGCATGCCCCCACGGTGGCGGGCGGCGCCCGGCGGGACATCTGACGGCGGGAGTATCCGCGTCTACGCGGCGACGCGTACGGCACGGTCGGCGTCCGGCCTCCGCCCGCCCGCCCGCCCGCACCGGGCAGCACGGCAGGCTCTAGGCTCCGCCCATGAGCAAGCTGCATCTGTTCGACATGGACGGCACCCTGCTCCACGGGTCCGCGGCCGCCGTCGAGATCTCCCGGCAGCTCGGGCTGGAACGGGAGATCGCCGTGTTGGAGCGGGCGTTCGCGGCCGGCGAGCTGACCCCGGCGGGCTTCGCGCAGCAGGCGTGCGCGCTGTGGGCGGCTGACTTGAGTGACGTTCAGGTGGCGGCGGCCTTCGAGGGCGCGCCGTGGCTGGCCGGCATCCAGGAGGTGTGGGCCGACATCCGGGCCCGCGGCGAGCGGTGCGCCGTGATTTCCCTCTCGCCGGGCTTCTTCGTCGAACGGCTCCTGGCGTGGGGCGTCGACACCGCGCACGGCTCCCGGTGGCCCGCGGTGCCGATCCGGGAGCCGCTGGAACCGGCCGGCATCCTCTCGTCGTCAGCGAAGGTACGGATCGCGGACGACCTCTGCGCGCGGTACGGGCTGACCCGGGACAACTGCGTGGCGTACGGCGACTCGATGTCGGACGCCGAACTCTTCGCAGTAGTACCGAAGTCGGTGGCGGTGAATGCGGATCACCATGTCAGCCACCTGGCCACGTATGCGTACACGGGGCGTGATCTGCGCGGGGCATACGAACTGGTGCGTACCGGCGAGTAATTCGTCGGGCCGGGCGTTTTTCGCGGTGGATTCGTCCGCTGTGCACAAGGAAATTGCTGTCTGTGGGGAGGATCACGGATATTGCCGGGGGCGCACGGAGTGTTCCCAGATCGGGGCTTGTGGTTTCAACTACTGCCGGTATGGTCGAGTCCGGCTTGGCGGGGGTGAGGTTCTCCGTGGGCGTGTGGACGGCAGGGCAAAGCTCGTCAGCCTAGCGGGGAAGCGGCCCGTGTCACCCGGGCTTCCGGCTGTTTGTCCGGTGCGGTGGAGCGGGATGGCATGCTGACGGTACGGCATCTGCGCCGCTTGATTCAGGGAAGTGAGATGTGTCCGCTTTAGGGGATGTTGCCGGGATCGCTTGAGTCGATTAAGAATTCCGGTCAGGGCGGGGGAATTCCGGCAGTTCCGGCCAGCGGAACGGCGAAGACAACCGAAAGACGTTCGAGGCGAGGCAGACCATGGACGCTCCGACCACCACGTCGGCCGATAGCGGCTCTTCTGGCGGCAGCAGTGGCGATTGGGGTTGGTTCACTCCGCCATCGAAAAAATCTTCCGGAGATCAACAGGACCGGCAAAACAGCCGGGACGGGCAGCAATCGCCACAGGGTGACCCCAATGCACCGGACGAACGGGCCGCATCGGAACGGATACCCAGCCGTCCGGTGAATCCGATACGCCCGGTGGGCACCGCCGCCGAGCGGGAACGCGAACCGGAACCGCAGCGGGTGCCGCGGCAGGCCCCGCAACCCCCGCGGGAGACGTCCCGTCAGCCCGCCGGCCCCGCGCCCGCCGAGCGGCCCGCACCGCCCGCCCCGCGCCAGGAGGCCGAGCCGGAGCCGGTCCACGAGCCCGCCGCACACTCCCCGTTCGACGCGTTCGGCCTCGCCGCCCCGCGCGCCACGCCGCCCGGCCCGGGGCCTTCGGCCCCCGCCGAGGCCCCGGCCCCCGCCGAGGCCCCGGCCCCCGCTGGCGTCACCGCCCCTTCGCCCCCGCCGGCCCCTTCGGCCGCGTCCGCACCGCCGGCCGCCCAGGCACCGGCCACCGCGGCACCCTCCCTCGCCACGTTGGCGGCCACCGGCTCGTCCGACGCGGGGGCCTCACCCGACGCGATCCTCATCCGCCGCACCATGGCCGAGATCGAGCCGGTGGCCGACAAGGTCACCTCCTACTTCTACGCGCTGCTGTTCGTCCAGCACCCGGACCTGCGGGCGCTGTTCCCCGCCTCCATGGACGCCCAGCGCGACCGGCTCTTCAAGGCGCTGCTCACCGCGGCCCAGCACGTCGACAACGGCAAGGTGCTCACCGAGTACCTCTCCCAGCTCGGCCGCGGACACCGCAAGTACGGCACCCAGGCCGACCACTACCCGGCCGTCGGCGAATGCCTGTTGAACGCGCTGTCCCGTTACGCCACGTCCAGTTGGAGCCCGGAGGCCGAGGGCGCCTGGGTGCGCGCGTACACCGCGATCTCGCAGATCATGATCGACGCGGCCGCCGAGGACGAGGCGATCGCCCCCGCCTGGTGGCAGGCCGAGGTCGTCTCCCACGAACTGCGCACCCCCGACACCGCGGTGCTGACGGTCCGCCCGGACCAGCCGTACCCGTTCCGCGCCGGCCAGTACACCAGCCTGGAGACCCCGTGGTGGCCGCGGGTCTGGCGGCACTACTCCTTCGCCTCGGCGCCGCGTTCCGACGGCCTGCTGGCCTTCCACGTGAAGGCGGTGCCGGCCGGCTGGGTCTCCAACGCGCTGGTGCACCGCGCCCGTCCCGGTGACGTCCTGCGGCTGGGCGCGCCGGGCGGCTCGATGACCGTCGACCACTCCACCGCCGGCGGCCTGCTGTGCGTCGGCGGCGGCACCGGCATCGCGCCCATCAAGGCGCTGATCGAGGACGTCGCGGACCACGGCGTCCGGCGCCCGGTGGACGTCTTCTACGGCGCCCGCAGCGACCACGACCTGTACGACATCGACACCATGCTGCGGCTGGAGCAGACCCACCCCTGGCTCTCCGTCCGCCCGGTCGTCGCCGTAGGTCCGGGCACCCGGGGCGGCCCCGGCACCCTGACCGGCCAACTCCCGGACGCGGTCCGGCAGTACGGCCCGTACCACGCGTACGACGCATATCTTTCCGGACCGCCGGGGCTGATCCGCAGCGGTGTGGAGGCATTGATGGGGGTCGGTGTCCCGGCCGAGCGGATCCGGCACGACTCCATCGAAGAGCTGGTATCGACAGGAGACTGAAGTCTTGGCAGCAGACGGTGAATTCGGTCGGCCGACGGAGGGGCGGGGGCTGCGCCAACCGGCGGAGCGCCCCGGGAGCGACGGTGAGCACCTGGTGCAGCAGAGACTCGGGACGTCCGGGCGCGCCGACCGCTTCTACGCGGACCAGGTCCTGGACCACCTCAACGTGCGGATGCAGGAGTTCGTGGCCCGGCAGGAGATGTTCTTCCTGGCCACGGCGGACCGGCACGGCGAGTGCGATTCGACGTTCCGGGCCGGCCCGAGCGGGTTCGTGCAGGTGCTGGGCGACCGGCTGCTGGCGTACCCGGAGTACCGCGGCAACGGCGTCATGGCGTCCGTCGGCAACCTCTCCGAGAACCCGCGGCTGGGCATCCTCATGATCGACTTCACCCGGGACCGGATAGGGCTGCACCTCAACGGCCGGGCGCGGGTGGTGCTGGACGAGGAGATGCGGGCGCACTTCCCGGACCTCCCGGTGGACCCGATCCCCGGCCGGCGGGCGCAGCTGTGGGTGATGGTCGAGGTGGAGGAGGCGTACATCCACTGCGCCAAGCACATCCCGCACCTGCAGAAGGTCCCGGTGAACGAGCGGGGCGCCCGGGCCTGGGGCACCGACGACTTCAAGCGCAAGGGCGGCGACTTCTTCGGGGCCGCCGCCGAGGCGGACCGGCGCCCGCCGTTCCGGCGTCCGCAGCACGTCAACGAGCACCTGCGCGGCGGACTGCACGAGGACCTCCCGGCCCCCGGCCACGGGGCCGAGCCGGCGTCCCTGCCCGGGCCGCGATCGCCGGGGAACGACCTCGCAGCCGAGCTGAACGGGGAGTTCCTCGAACGGGTCGAGCGGGTGCTGGCCCGTGCCCAGCCGCGTCGCCCCGCGGAGGACGGGCCGGAGTTCCGCGGCTGGTTCGACCGGCGCGACGGCTGACCGGCGGGCGGCACCCCCGGCGGCGGGGCACCACCGCCGGGGGTGCCGCCCGACCCGGGCTAGCCCAGGTCGGGGGCGTGCATCGCCCGCACGCCCTCGATGTTGCCGTCCAGGTAGTGCCGCAGGGACAGCGGGACGACGTCGACCGAGGCGATCCCCACCCGGGTGAAGGGCACCCGCACGATCTCGTACTCGCCGCACGGCTCCTCGACCTCGGGGCCGTGCCGGCGCGACGGGTCCATCGAGTCCAGCCGGCAGACGAAGAAGTGCTGGACCTTGACGCCGTCCACACCGCCGTCGGTGAGGTGCTCGACGGTGTCCACGAAGACCGGCACCACATCGGTGACCTTGGCGCCGAGCTCCTCGTCCAGCTCGCGGTGGAGGGCCTCGATGACCGTGGCGTCCTCCGGCTCGACGCCGCCGCCCGGGGTGATCCAGTACGGGGCCCGCCCCGGCTTGGTGCGCTTGATCAGGACGAGGTCCGCTCCGTCGAGCAGGATCGCGCGGGCGGTGCGTTTGACGACTGGCCGTACGGTCATAGGGGACAGATGCCGCAGTCACGGCCCGGTGAAACCCCGCCCGCCGCTCGCGTCACCACCCCGCGGCGCTGCGCAGCAGCCATTCATGGGCCCGGGCGATGTGCGGCAGGCCCAACGTGCCGGTCCGTACGGCCAGGAAGTAGGTCCGCAGCGGCGGCACCGGAGGGTCGAGGAGGGCGACCACCGCGCCGCTGTCCAGCGCTTCGGTGCACAGGTACCGCGGCAGCACGGCCAACCCGGCGCCCGCCGTGACGCAGGACAGCACCGCCCGCAGGTCACCGGCGACCACCGCGGCGGCGGCGGTCGGCTTGGCGTCGAAGACGGCGGCCCAGTAGCGGGCGATCAGCGGCAGGCTCTCGTGGACCTCGACCAGCGGAACCGGATCCAGCAAGCGGACGCCGCGGGCCTGGAGGGCGCCGGGACCGCCCAGTCGGGTCGCCCAGCGGGGCGCGGCGACCAGCACGTGTTCCTCGTCGCACAGGGGGGTGGCGGTGAGCAGTCCGCCGCGGGGGCGGGTGGTGGTGACGGTCATGTCGTGGTGTCCGGCGGCGAGGCCGTTGAGCACTTCGTCGGCGGCGCCGAAGGCGGTGCGTATGGACAGGCCCTGGGAGATGAGCGGGCTCAGGGCGGGTAACGCGCGTTCGGCGGTGAACTCCGGTGGCCCGCCCAGGTGGAGCGTGCGGGTGGGGGAGTCCTGATCCAGCCCGGCCTCGGTGATCTCGGTGAGGGCGTCGAGGTGCGGTGCGACCTTGTGGGCGAGCTCGTCGCCGACGGTGGTGGCGGTGACACCACGGGCGCAGCGGACGAAGAGGGGGCGGCCCAATTGCCGTTCCAGCGTGCGGATCTGGCTGGTCACCGCCGGCTGGGAGAGTCCGAGCAGCGCGGCGGCCCGGGTGAAGGAGCCGGCCCGGTGGACCGTGACGAAGGTACGCAGTAGCGCCAGATCCATCGGGTACCTCCTGCGCCCCTCGGAAGCCTGGTCGCGAGCCAACTATAAATTTGTCGATAGGGCTGTGTCGCTAGCGTGATTGGACACTGACGCTCAGTCAACTAGCCTTGTTGAAGCGGTTCGTTTCACGTGAAACATCGGTCCGTGAAAACGTCCGGACCGGATTCACGGGAACCGCCGGCCGGCAGGGTGACGAGGGGGGATACCCTGCCGGCCGTTCTGTGCGCTGCTGCCTTCGCGCTGGTGCCTTCGCGCTACGCCTTCGCCTCGTCCAGCGCCCGCAGGACGTCGGCGACCAGGTCCTCCGGATCCTCCACGCCGACCGAGAAGCGGACGAAGCCCTCGGGCACGTCGTCCCCGCCCCAGCGGGCGCGGCGCTCGGCGGTGGACCGCACGCCGCCGAAGCTGGTCGCGTCGTCCACCAGCGTCAGCGCGGCCAAGAACCGCTCCGCATGGGCCTTGTCCGGCAGGACGAAGGACACCACGGAACCGAAGCGGCCGGGCCGCATCTGCCGGACGGCGAGCGCGTGCGACGGGTCCGACGGCAGGCCGGGGTGGCGCACTGCGCCGACCTCGGGGCGGTCGGCCAGTGCGGTGGCCAACGCCATGGCGCCCTCGGCCTGTTGGCGGACACGCAGCGCCAGAGTGGCGAGCGAGCGGTGGGCCAGCCAGCTCTCCATCGGGCCGGGGATCGCCCCGACGGTCTTGCGCCACAGCCGGACGCCGTCGGCCAGCGCCGCGTCCCGGCTGGTGGCGTAGCCCAGCAGGACGTCGCCGTGGCCGGTCAGTGCCTTGGTCCCGCTGGCGACCGAGAAGTCCGCGCCCAGGTCCAGCGGACGCTGGCCGAGCGGGGTGGCGAGGGTGTTGTCCACGGCGACCAGCGCCCCGCGGGCGTGCGCCGCGTCCGCCAGCCGCCGGACGTCACAGACGTCCAGGCCGGGGTTGGAGGGCGTCTCGATCCACAGCAGCCGGGCGCCGTCGAGGACGTCGAGCTGGGCGTCGTCGGCGGTGGGGGCCGTGCGGACCTCGATGCCGTAGCCCTCCAGTCGGGAGCGGACGGCGGGCAGCAGCTGGTAGCCGTCGTCGGGGAGCACCACCGCGTCGCCGGCGCGCAGTTGGGAGAAGAGCACGGCGGTGATCGCCGCCATCCCGGAGGCGAAGGCGACTGTGTGGGCGGGTTCGTCCGGCGACTCCAGCTCGCCGATGGCGGCTTCCAGCCGGGTCCAGGTGGGGTTGGTGTCGCGGCCGTAGGTGTACGGGCCGGTGGCCTCGCCGGGGAGGTGGAAGTGGGCGGCGAACACCGGTCCGGGAAGGGCCGGTTCGTAGGCCACGGGCTCCGGGAGCCCGGCCCGCACCGCACGGGTGCCGTCGCCGGTCATGCGCTCTCCTCGTGGTGGGGGTGGAACAGGCCGGGCCGGGGCTCGGCGGGGCCGGGCGTCCCGGAGGTGACCTCGGCGCGGACCGCCTCCAGGAGGCCGTCGCAGGCCGTCTCGATCATCTCCAGGCACTCCTCGAAGCCGGCGAGGCCGCCGTAGTACGGGTCCGGCACGTCGAGGTCCGAGGGGCCGGCGGCCGGGGCGGTGCCGCAGCCGTAGGAGCGCAGCAGCCGGACCTTGGCGGCGTCCTCGGCGGTCGGGGCCAGCCGGCGCAGTTCGCGCAGGTGGCCCGAGTCGAGCGCGATGACCAGGTCGCGGCGCGCGAACCAGGAGGCGCGGAACTGCCGGGCGGTGTGTGCGCTCGGGTAGCCGCCCGTGCGCAACACGGCGAGGGTGCGGGGGTCGGCCCCGTCGCCCTCGTGCCAGCCGCCGGTGCCGGCGCTGTCGACCTCGACCAGCGCGTCGAGTCCGTCCTCGGTGATCCGGGCACGGAAGACGGAATCGGCCATCGGCGAACGGCAGATGTTGCCGGTGCAGACGAAGCAGACGCGGTAGCAGGTGGACAACCGTCAGTCCTTGTCGGGGAGCATCACGTGCATCGCCCAGGAGACGATGGAGACGATTACGCCGCCGAGCAGCGCCGCCCAGAAGCCGTCCACGTGGAACGCGAGGTCGGCCTTGCCTGCCACCCAGGAGGTCAGCAGCAGCATCAGCGCGTTCACGACCAGCGTGATCAGACCGAGCGTGAGGATGAACAGGGGGAACGAGAGCACCTTGACCACGGGCTTGACCAGGAAGTTCACCAACCCGAAGATCAGCGCCACCAGGATCAGCGTGAGCACCTTGCGGCCGGTGTTCTCTCCGGTGAGCGTGATGCCTTTGAGGAGCCAGATGGCCACGGCCAGGGCCGCGGCGTTGGCGAGCGTCTTGACCAGAAAATGCTTCATGGTGAGATCGTCGCAGACGACTGCTGACTGGTGAGAGGTGCGAACGGGATGAAGGCTTTCCGACTGGACGAACTGGAAGCGGAACGGGTCGCGAACGACGGCGCGTATCTGCAGTTCCTCCGGGAACGCACCATGTCGGTGGGGCTGTACGCGTTGGACGCCGGCACCGCGGACCCGCAGCAGCCGCACGCCCAGGACGAGGTGTACCTGGTGGTGAGCGGCCGGGCGGCGATCACGGTGGGGACGGAGACCGAGTCGGTGGCCCGCGGCAGCGTGGTCTACGTGCCGGCCGGGGTGCCCCACAAGTTCCACCACATCAGCGAGGACCTCCGGGTCGTGGTGGTCTTTTCTCCGCCCGAGAGCTGAGGGTCGGACCCCGGAACCCGTAAGGGTCAGCTCAGGGGAGAGCCGGGGCTGTCGGGCCCCCACGGCGCCCGCCGGCGGCCTAGCATCGTTGGTGTACAGGGGGAACCGGAGACGCGGTGCGACGGATGCGGAGCACGCGGACGGTGCCACCGGAGCGGTACGGACCGACAACGGCGCGACAGACAGAAAGCAGGGCAGAGCAGTGGCTGGTAAGGGGATACTCGCAGGGCTTCCGTGGTGGGTCACCTGGGTCGTGGTGCCCGTCATCCTGATCGTCGTCTTCGGCGGACTGATCGCCACCGCCGTGGGATTCCTGATCGGGCTGCTCTTCAAGGTGCTGATCGCGGCGGCGCTGATCGCAGGTGTCATCTACCTCGTGCGCAGGTTCACCGGATCCTCGTCCTCGTCCTCGTCCTCGTCGAAGAGCGACTGGTAGGCCGAGCCCCCACCGATCGGCACTGTCCGACCCGCACCCTCCGAAGACGCCCTGCCCCCGCCCGGGAGCAGGGCGTCCGGCGTTCCGGCGACCGTCCGACACGCCTTGCGCCGGGGCCGAACGAGGATCGGAATCCGGCCCACCTGCGGTTCTCGCACCGGTGGGGTGCACGGCGTTCCGCCTGCTCACCAAGAGTGTGTACCTTGCTTCGTAGCGTCATCGAGGCCGGGCGTGCCGTCGATACGGGGGCAACTCCCCGACTTTCGGCTCCCGTTCCGGATCGCCCGGGCTACAGTGCGGACGCAGGCGTCTTCCGGACGGTGATGTTCCGGAAAATACCGAGCGATCGGGCCGGAGTCGTGCCGGCCGTCCGGGGAGGCGCACGGCCGCGGGGAGCGGATCCCGCGGTCCGGGCCACGGGGCCATGGCACTCGGACCTGGGGGTTGCGTTGGCGATCGGCAACGACGAGTCCGGCTCGCACCCCACCCTGATCGGGTCGGTGCAGCGGGCGCTGCGACTCCTGGAGGCGGTGGCCGCGCACGCCGACGGTGCGCCCGCCAAGCAGCTGGCCAGGGAGGCCCAACTCCCCCTGCCCACGACCTATCACCTGCTGCGGACGCTGACCCACGAGGGCTATCTGCGCAGGGAGAACGGCGTCTTCGTCATCGGCGAGGGCGCCGAGTCCATCGGTCGGGCGGGGGCCCGGCGCCGGCAGCGCCGACAGTTGGCCGACGCGCTCGCCGTGGCGGGCCGTGAACTGGGCGCCGCCGTCTACTTCGCCGTCTACCGCGAGGGGGAAGTGGAGGTGGTGGCGATAACCGCCGACCCGGCGCGACCGCCCGTCGAGGAATGGGCCGACTTCCGTTCCACCGCCCACACCCACGCGATCGGCCAGTGCCTTCTCTCGCAACTCGACGAACCGACCAGGAAAGAACACCTGTCCCGTTATCCGGTGCAGTCGATGACGCCCTTTTCGGTGCGTTCCGAAGGTGATCTACTGAATCGGCTGGCTACGGTGCGTCGCGGCCAGGTCGCCTACGATCGCCAGGAATATGCCCTGGGCACGGTGTGTTCGGCGATCCCGGTCCGAGTCGGCTCGGCCGCCGCGACGCTGGCGGTTTCTCTTCCTGCGACGGAAGTGCACCGATTGCAAGCAGTTACGGAGCGACTACGGAAAATGGCGGAGAGGGTACTAACGACACTCGCCTTCTCTATCAGTATCTGAAAACTCACTCCTTGTGATCTGCCTGCATGTGACCGACGATGGCGTCAATAGGGCTTCCGGGGATGATTCCCGGCCATCTCCGATCAAGTGCGGGGCAGTGGTTGATGAACGACACGGTTCAGGCAGAAGTGATCATGAGCTTCCTCGTCTCGGAGGAGCTCGCCTTCCGGATCCCGGTGGAGCTGGAATTCGACAGCGCCGATCCCTACGCCGTCCGGCTCACCTTCGATCTCCCCGGAGACGCGCCCGTGACCTGGGTGTTCGGCCGTGAGCTGTTGCTGGACGGGCTGACCCGGCCGGCGGGCGAGGGCGACGTCCGGGTCGAGCCGTCCGCCCCCGAGCACCTCAGCGACGTCTACATCAGCCTTCAAGTCGGCCCCGAGCGGGCGCTGTTCCGGGCCAGCGCGCCGCCGCTGATCGCCTTCCTGGACCGCACGGACCGGATCGTCCCGCTCGGCAAGGAGGAGGTCTGCGACACCCTGGAGGCCGCGCTCGACCGGATCCTCACGGAGGCTCCGGCCGGCTGAGCCGCCCGCCCCGGCCCCTCTCCCCTGTTCCCCTGCCCTCGCCGCCCGGCCGTCGGCCGCCCCGCCCTGTTGCGCCCCGTCCGTCACCCGCACCGTCCCCTCGCACCGGCCGGCCCCGTGGCCCGCCCGCCGTCAGTGCTTCCGGCGCCGTCCGCGCGCCGCGCGTCGCCCACCGCGTCCACCGACGGCCGCCGTCCGCCCCGACCCGTCCGGCGCCGGTCGGTCCGCCGAGACCACCAGGGCCGCCAGCAGCGTGGTCACCGGCACCGACGCGACCAGCCCGATACTGCCCACCAGGGTGCGGACGATCTCCTCCGCGACGACTTCGCTGCCGGCGACCCGCCCCACACTGCTCTGCGCGATCGAGAACAGCAGGAGCAGCGGGAGCGCGGCGCCCGCGTAGGCCATGACGAGCGTGTTCACCACCGAGGCGATGTGGTCCCGCCCGATCCGCATCGCCGCGCCGTACAGCTTGCGCCAACCCACCGTCGGATCAGCCTCCTTGAGCTCCCAGACCGCGGCCGTCTGCGTCACCGTCACGTCGTCGAGCACCCCCAGCGAACCGATGATGATCCCCGCCAGCAGCAGACCGCGGATCTCGATGTTCGGGTACAGCCCGTGCACCAGCCCGGTGGTGTCGTCCGTGTTGCCGGTCAGCAGCGCCCAGTGGGTGAAGATCGAGCCCAACAGTGCGATGAGGAGGAGCGAGGCGAGGGTGCCGAGCACCGCCACCGACGTGCGGGCCGTCAGCCCGTGGCACAGGTAGAGCGCGATCAGCATGATCGCGCTGCCGCCGACCACCGCCACCACCAGCGGATCGGAGCCCTGGAGGATCGCCGGCAGGATGAACAGGGTCAACAGGCCGAAGCTGGCCGTCAGCGCCACCAGCGCGAGCACCCCGCGCAGCCGCCCGATGATCACCACCGCGAAGGCGAAGATCGCTGCCAGTACCCACATCGGCACCGTGCGATCGACGTCGGTCACCGCGTACTGAAGCTCCCTCGGAGCCTTGGGGGAGTAGGAGACGATGACGTCCTGTCCGGTCGTGTAGTGCCGTGGGGCGTCCGGCGTCACCACCGTCTGGAAGGTCCGGCCGGCGTTCTCCCCCGTGGTGACCTTGATCGTCGCCTGTTCGCAGGGCTTGCCGCGGGACGCTCCGCCGGCCGGTGGCTGGCCCCCGGGCGTGGTGGGCTGCGGCTGCTGCTCGGCGTGCACCGCCGCGCAGTCGACCTCCTCGACCTTGGTGACCCGGGCCTTCTCGGTGGGCTGGTCGAAGCCCACACCGGACGGTTTGTGGGGCGGCGCGCCACCGGGCCAGAGGACGAGCAGACCGACCGCCACCGCGGCCGCGAACGGGATCAGGACGGCGGCGATGACCTTGCGCAGATGGCGGGACACCGGTGCGGCCGGCCCGTGGCCGTGCGCGTGCGCATGGCCGGCGGTGGCGTGCTGGGTTTCGGGAGGGCTCACCGCCCGATCATTGCAAGAACCCGTGGGCCCCCTGTTCACACCGACGCCTCGGCCGCTACCGTGGTGGCACCTTTGCAATCGCGGGAGCTCGGAGCACCGGGCTGAGAGGGCGCTGACCTCCGTCCCAGCGGTGTTTCACGTGAAACACCGGATGACGGAAGCCGCTGCGTCGACCGCCGAACCTGTTACCGGGTAATGCCGGCGTAGGGAGTTGGGTCTACATGACTCTGCAGGATGCACGCACGCCTGAAAACGGCTCGGCCGACGGCGAAAAGCCGCAGATCGGCTGGCACAAGGGCTACGTTTCCGGATCGCGTCCGGACCTCCGGGTCCCGGTCCGGCGGGTGCACCTCACCAACGGCAAGGACGTGACGCTCTACGACACGTCAGGGCCGTACACCGATCCCCAGATCGAAACCGACGTTCGCCGCGGTCTGGCGCCGCTGCGCGAGAACTGGATCATCACCCGGGGCGACACCGAGGAGTACGCGGGCCGCCCGATGCGTCCCGAGGACGACGGGATCAAGCACACGTCACCGCGCGGTGGCCTGCGCAACCTCGACGCGGTCTTCCCCGGCCGGCCGCGCCAGCCGCGTCGCGGCCGGGGCGGCACCCCGGTCTCCCAGCTCGCGTACGCCCAACGTGGCGAGATCACCGCGGAGATGGAGTACGTCGCCGTCCGCGAGAACGTCTCCCCCGAGTTCGTGCGGGACGAGATCGCGGCGGGCCGGGCGGTGCTGCCGGCCAACATCAACCACCCGGAGATCGAGCCGATGATCATCGGCAAGAACTTCCTGGTGAAGGTGAACGCCAACATCGGCAACTCCGCGGTCACGTCGTCGATCGAGGAGGAGGTCGAGAAGATGACCTGGGCGACCCGCTGGGGCGCCGACACGGTCATGGACCTCTCCACCGGCCGCAACATCCACACCACCCGTGAGTGGGTGCTGCGCAACTCCCCCGTCCCCATCGGCACCGTCCCCCTCTACCAGGCGCTGGAGAAGGTCGACGGCAAGGCCGAGGAGCTGACCTGGGAGATCTACAAGGACACCGTCATCGAGCAGGCCGAGCAGGGCGTCGACTACATGACGGTGCACGCCGGCGTGCTGCTCCGCTACGTCCCGCTCACCGCCAACCGGAAGACCGGCATCGTCTCCCGCGGTGGCTCGATCATGGCGGCGTGGTGCCTGGCGCACCATCAGGAGTCCTTCCTCTACACGCACTTCGAGGAACTCTGCGACATCCTCGCCGCCTACGACGTCACCTTCTCCCTCGGTGACGGTCTGCGTCCCGGCTCCATCGCGGACGCCAACGACGAGGCGCAGTTCGCCGAGCTGCGGACCCTCGGCGAGCTGAACACGATCGCCAAGCGGCACGGCGTGCAGACCATGATCGAGGGCCCGGGCCACGTCCCGATGCACAAGATCAAGGAGAACATCGACCTCCAGCAGGAGATCTGCGAAGAGGCCCCGTTCTACACGCTCGGCCCGCTCACCACCGACATCGCGCCCGCCTACGACCACATCACCTCGGGCATCGGCGCCGCGATGATCGCCTGGTGGGGCACGGCGATGCTCTGCTACGTCACGCCCAAGGAGCACCTGGGCCTCCCGGACCGCGACGACGTGAAGACCGGCGTCATCACCTACAAGATCGCGGCCCACGCGGCGGACCTCGCCAAGGGACACCCCGGCGCCCAGGAATGGGACGACGCGCTCTCCGACGCCCGCTTCGAATTCCGCTGGGAGGACCAGTTCAACCTGGCCCTCGACCCGGACACCGCCCGCGCCTTCCACGACGCGACGCTGCCCGCCGAACCGGCCAAGACGGCCCACTTCTGCTCGATGTGCGGGCCGAAGTTCTGCTCCATGAAGATCTCCCAGGACATTCGCCGCGAGCACGGCGGTGCGCTGGCCGCCGACGCCGACGCCGCGGCCGGAATGGCGGAGAAGTCGCGGGAGTTCGCGGCGGCCGGCAACCGCGTCTACCTGCCGATCGCGGACTGAGCCGACGGGACCGACCGGGAACGGCCCGAAGACGTGCGGCGCGTGCGTCTTCGGGCCGTCCGCCCGTTCGTCAACGCGGCCGGGCACCGCGGGGCACCAACGCGGGCGTCCGCGCGGCAGCTACTCCGGCCGGCGTTCCGGCCCCCCGTAGTCGGGGCTGGTGAAGTCCGGGCTGGAGTAGCGGGGGCGGGACCAGGAGGCGTCGGTGTCGCGGCTGCTGAAGCGGGGACGGGTGTAGCCGAGCGTGGGGGTGCGGCGCTCCTCGGCCGGTGCGGGGCGGGGCACGTACCGGACCGGATCGTCCTCGGGGTCGGCCGCGGGATCGGCCAGCGCCTCGCGCAGGAAGGGCAGCAACCCGCGGTCCAGGAGGGCCTGCCGCCAGGCGTCGTGGGCGCTGTCCAGCGCGGCGGCCCGCTCCTTGGCCGCCGTGTCCCGGGCCGTGCCGTTGCGCAGCGCGGTGACGACCACGCAGCCCATGGCGACCAGTGCCCCGGCGGCGGCCAGCCCTGCGAAGACCCAGCCGACGCTGATCAGGGGCCGGGAGACGGCCGGGTCCGGGTCGACGGCGCGCAGCACGTAGCCGATGACGAGGAAGAGGACGGCCGCGATGCCGGCGAGCACCGGCACGAGGACGGTGGCCATCGCGGCGAGCCCGAACCCGGCAGGATCGGACTCCGGCTCGTCGTCCGCGGTGGCCGGTCCGGTGCGTTCGTCAGAGGTCTGGTCCGCCGACGGACCGCCACCTCCGGCGCCGGACGCGGCGGTCGACGGGGCGCGCAGCTCGGTGCGCAGCCGTATGAAGCGTTCGTATTCGGCCGTCGCGCAGGCGGCGATCGCGCTGGTCGCGCTGAGCGCCATCATGCGCAACTGCTCGCTGCTGAGCCGGTTTCCGGCGGCAGCGGCGAGATCGTCCGGGCGGTTTTCGGCGGTGCGCAGCGCCTCATCGAGGATCCGCGCGAATTCCGCGCGGTCCTCGTTCAGCAGGTGCGGAGCGCTGTTCATGTGGATCCCCCGAAGCTCCGTAGGGCCGTACGGGCCGGCCGGGGGCCGGGCGCCGGGCGGAAACGGAGGAGAGCCTGCTACGGATAGACCGATGGTAGAGCGCCGCCGGCGCGGGGTGACAGAGAGTTTGCGGAATTTGCCTGATGCCGCGACCGATTCCCGTCCTATCTGATAACAGGTCGGGACGGCATCGGACCGTCGGAGGAACCGTCAGCCCGCCAACGGGAGTTGGCAGACCAGCAGCTTTCCGGCCATCGTGACACCGCCGTCCATCGCGATGGCCAGACCGTCCGCGTAGACGTGCGGGCCGTCCACGGCGACGCCGTCGTCCTCGCCATCCTCCGCGCCGACCTCGCCCAGCAGGTACGGGATCGGGCTGTGGCCGTGCACGACGCGGTTGCCGCCGTAGGCGTCGAGCAGTTCGCGCACGGCCTGCGCGCCGGCCTCGTCGCGGAAGGCGAACCGCTTGGTGAACTTGCGGAAGAGGTCCCAGACTTCGTCGGCGTCGCTGCGCGTCAGCACGTCGTGGACGGTGTCGTTGACCTCCTCGATCGACGCGCCGTATTCGAGGTAGGCGGTGGTGTCGGAGTGCACGAGCAGGTGCCCGTCCTCCTCCATCACGGCGTCCAGGCGGGCCATCCACTGGAGGTGGTGGTCCTCCAGGCGGTCCATGTCGTTCTTCTGGCCGCCGTTGAGCAGCCACGCCGCCTGGAAGGAGGCGGTGCCGGCGCCGGACTGCACGGGCGTGTCGCCGAACCGCTTGGCGCCCAGCAGCAACAGCTCGTGGTTGCCCATCAGGGCCTTGCAGTAGCCGCCGGCCGCCGCGGCCTCGGCGGAGAGCTGCATGACCAGGTCGATGACGCCGATACCGTCCGGACCGCGGTCGGTGAAGTCGCCGAGGAACCAGAGCCGGGCGGTGCCGGCGGCCCACGTGCCGTCGGCGTCGATCAGCCCCTCGGCCTCCAGCGCGGCGCGCAGCTCGTCGTAGTAGCCGTGCACGTCGCCGACGACGTACAGCGGGCCCAGGCCCTCCGGCGCGGCGGCCGGCTCCTGCGCCGCCAGCACGGACGGGTGGTCGATGAGGGTGTCCGTGCGCGTGATGACCGGCAGGTCGCGGGCGGTCGGGGTGTACTCCTCGGGCATCTGCACCGGAGGCGCGGCGGGCGGCGCGACCGGGGGTGCGGCCGGCGCCTGGAGCGGTTGCCCGGCGGGTGCCGGGGGCGGCGGAACGGACTCCGGAGGTTGTGCCCCCATGGTCCACACCATGGGTCCCTGACTGGCCCCCTGAGTCATCGACCCCTCCACCGTTGCGCCGCCGTGCACCTCTCGGACCTTTGCCTGGTCGACGGCGGTCCGCAGTGTCGTGCGCCCATCATAGGAACGCCGCTCGCGGGTTGTGACGCACCCGGGGGTGATCAATCCTGCGAAGCCCGGCGTTCGCGATGGATTTCTCCCGGGATCAGCCCGTTTTTTCCTCGGCGGAGCGGGCGCCCGCAGCTCGCCGGGGCGCCTGGCCCGTCGTGCCGGGGCGCGCTCAGTCGCCGGCCGGGCCCCGCGGCGGGCTGACCGTCGTCCTCGGGGAGCGGCGTTGCGAGGAGGTGCGCACGATCAGATCGGTCGGTATCACCTGCTCGACCGGGCACGTGCTGTCGAGCCCCTCGATGGCGTCGATCAGGATCTGGACCACGGCGGTGCCGATGCGCCGCGGCTTGAGCGAGAGCGTCGTGATCGGCGGCTCGGTGGTGGCGTAGACGGTGGACTCGCTGCAGCACACCAGCAGCAGGTCGTCCGGTACCCGCAGTCCGTAGCGGCGGGCCGCGGCGAGCAGGTCGGTGCCGTTGGGGTCGAAGAGCCCGTAGACCGCGTCCGGCCGGTCCGGGCGGGCCAGCAGCCGGTCCGCGGCCACGGCGCCCGCCCGCGGGTCGTACGCGGGGTACGACTCGTAGACCGGGGCCTGACCGACCCGCTCGCACCAGTTCAGGTAGGCGGTGGTCGACAGCCGGGTGTAGGTGTCGGTGGTGGTGCCCGTGAGCAGTCCGATGCGGCGGGCGCCGGCCTCGGCGAGGTGGTCGAGCAGGCCGAGGACGGCTGCCTCGTGGTCGTTGTCGACCCAGCCGGTGACCGGGATGGTGCCGCCGGGGCGCCCGTCGGAGACGACCGGGATGCCGTGCCGGACGAGTTCGGTCAGGACCGGGTCGCCGTCGGCCGGGTCGATGACGACGGTGCCGTCGAGGGCGACGTTGGACCAGACGTCGTGCCGGGAGGTCGCGGGCAGGATGACCAGGGCGTAGCCGCGGGCCAGCGCGGCGGAGGTGGCGGCTCTGGCCATCTCCGCGAAGTACGCGAACTCGGTGAAGGTGAAAGGTTCATCCCCGTAGGTGGTCACGGTCAGGCCGATGAGGCCCGACTTGCCGGTACGGAGCGTGCGGGCGGCCGCGGACGGGCGGTAGCCCAGCCGGTCGGCCACCTCGCGGACGTGGCTACGGGTGGCATCCGGAAGCCGGCCCTTGCCGTTGAGCGCGTCGGAGACAGTCGTGATCGATACACCGGCTGCGGCGGCCACGTCCCGGATGCCCGCGCGTCCCAGTCGGCGACCGGACGACCGGCCCACCTGGTGCTTCCCTGCTGCTGTCATGGCGAGCCGATAGTAGGGCTCGCTACGGCCATTCGCGGGTGACCGCCGACGGCCGCAAGAAGGCACGTTTCTGCATGGTGATGTGCCGTCAGTTGCCTTGTGATTGAAGGAACTTGCCGGCTCTGATGGGTCTATGGGTGGAGTGGGGAGTGGTCTGCCTGGCGATATGCCCAGGTCTCGAAGAGGTCTCAAGTCACCTTGACGAGGGACGCGCGCCACGGAGTGAGCCACCGGCGCGCGCTGCATCGCTTAGCGCTCCCCTTCGGATGCACGCCCGGCGCTCGCCACGGCGGAGCCCGCGGGAAGGCCCGCGGAAGGCCCGTGGGAGCGCCCGCGGGAGGGCTGTCACTTCGGGGCCTGACGCCGGACGGGGCAATCCTCATAAGGTGTGCAGTATTGGAGTCGAGAGGGATGGTTGAGGAGGACCTGCGGTGAGCGAGAAGACCCCGAGGCTGCGTGCTGCGCTGGACGGCATCCCCACCTACAAGCCGGGGCGGCCGGCGGCGGCCGGCGGGCCGGTCGCCTACAAGCTGTCCTCCAACGAGAACCCCTACCCGCCGCTGCCGGGCGTCCTGGAGAGTGCGGTGGCGGCCGCCGGGTCGTTCAACCGTTACCCGGACATGGCGTGCACCGGCCTGATGGCGGAGTTGGCGGACCGGTTCTCGGTACCGGTGGACCACCTGGCGACCGGCACCGGATCCGTGGGCGTGGCCCAGCAGCTGGTCCAGTCGACGGCCGGTCCCGGGGACGAAGTGATCTACGCCTGGCGGTCGTTCGAGGCGTATCCGATCGTCACCCAGGTCTCCGGTGCGACGTCGGTGCAGGTGCCGCTGACCTCCGGTGAGGTGCACGATCTGGACGCGATGCTGGCGGCGATCACCGAGCGGACCCGGTTGATCTTCGTCTGCAACCCCAACAACCCCACCGGCACCGTCGTGCGCCGTGCGGAGCTGGAGTCCTTCCTGGACCGGGTGCCGGACGACGTGCTGGTGGTGCTGGACGAGGCGTACCGCGAGTTCATCCGCGACGCGGACGTGCCGGACGGGATCGAGCTCTACCGCGACCGCCCCAACGTGTGCGTGCTGCGCACCTTCTCCAAGGCGTACGGCCTGGCGGGGCTGCGGGTGGGCTTCGCGGTGGCGCACCCGGAGGTGGCCGCCGCGCTGCGCAAGACGGCGGTGCCGTTCGGCGTCAGCCAGCTCGCGCAGGAGGCGGCGGTGGCGTCGCTGCGCAGCGAGGCGGCGCTGCTGGAGCGGGTCGACGCGCTGGTCGTCGAGCGGACGCGGGTGTACGACGCGCTGGTGGCGCAGGGTTGGACCGTCCCGGCGTCGGAGGCGAACTTCGTCTGGCTGCGGTTGGGGGACCGGACCACCGCGTTCGCCGAGGCGTGCGAGCGGGCCGGGGTGGTCGTGCGGCCGTTCGCGGGCGAGGGCGTGCGCGTGACGATCGGCGAGGAGCCGGCGATGGACCTGTTCCTGGAGGCGGCGGCGGAGTTCCGCAAGGTTCTGTAGTCGTCTTCCGGTCCGTCGGCGGCGTGCTGCCGTCGGGCGGGCGGTGCGTTTCGAGGCCGTGGGTCCCTGTCCGACCCGCGGCCTCCGGCGTGTGCGGCCTCAGGCCTTCTGGACGTGGATGGCGTCGCCGCTGCGGACGGTGGCCAGCGCGCGCGGGTCGCCGTCGACGCGGCCCAGGACGTTGCAGGGGGAGGCGAGTCGGGACTCGTCGCCGCGGGATATCGGGGTCGGCCCGTAGGGGAGCGCGAGGGCGTTGCCCTCGGTCCAGAAGGCGACCGTGCCGGGGTCGACGACCTGGCGGGCGTCGGACTCCAGGGCGGGGGTGAGCCCGGTGTCGAAGTAGACCTCCTCGCCCCAGGTGTTCGCCGTGCCGTGGAGCGGCAGGGCGGCGAGGAGCGCGGTGGCGGTCGGGGTGTCGTCGAGGGTGGCGGTCACGTGCCCGGCGGGCCAGGAGATGCGGATCTTCATGGCGACGAATTCAACAATATGTTGAAGCCGCGCGGAAGGGCGTGGACATAACCTCGGCATAAACGTTCACGGGCCATGGATTCGAGCGTGACCGCAGTCACGTACCCCCCTTCCCCAAGGTGAGAGGCGCATGGGTAATAATGCTTGTGAATGTGAACGCGTTCACAAGCTCACGTCCTGATGCGTGGCGTCTCGCGCGCCGCAAAAAGGACATACCTGCCGTGAAGCGGCGATGCAAGGACGTAAGGAGGTCGCGACGTGGAACTGGCTCTGGCGCCGGAGACTATGGCGCGATGGCAATTCGGCATCACGACCGTCTACCACTTCCTGTTCGTCCCGCTGACGATCTCCCTCGCCGCTTTGGTGGCCGGACTTGAGACCGCATGGGTGCGAACCGGTAAGCAGAAGTACCTCAAGGCCACCAAGTTCTGGGGCAAACTGTTCCTGATCAATATCGCGATGGGTGTCGTCACCGGCATCGTCCAGGAATTCCAGTTCGGCATGAACTGGTCGGACTACTCGCGGTTCGTCGGGGACGTCTTCGGTGCGCCGCTCGCCTTCGAAGCCTTGATCGCGTTCTTCTTCGAGTCCACGTTCATCGGTCTGTGGATCTTCGGCTGGGACAAGCTGCCGAAGAAGCTCCACTGCTTCTGCATGTGGATGGTGTCCATAGGCACGATCCTCTCGGCGTACTTCATCCTCGCCGCCAATTCCTGGATGCAGCACCCGGTCGGTTACAAGTACAACCACGTCACCGGACGGGCCGAGCTGACCGACTTCTGGAAGGTGCTGACGCAGGACACCACCCTCGTCGTCGTCTTCCACACCCTGACCGCGGCGTTCCTGACCGGTGCCGCCTTCATGGTCGGCGTCTCCGCGTACCACCTGATGCGCAAGAAGCACGTCAAGGTCATGCGGACGTCGCTGCGGCTCGGCCTGGTCACCCTGGTCATCGCCGGCATGCTCACCGCGATCAGCGGTGACTCGCTCGGCAAGGTCATGTTCAAGCAGCAGCCGATGAAGATGGCCTCGGCCGAAGCGCTGTGGGACAAGGCCGCGCCGGCACCGTTCTCGGTCTTCTCGTACGGCGACGTCGCCAAGGGCCACAACAAGGTCGCCATCGAGATACCGGGCCTGCTCTCCTTCCTGGCGCACAGCGACTTCTCCTCGCCGGTCCCCGGCATCAACGACGTCAACAAGGCCGAGCAGCAGAAGTTCGGGCCCGGTGACTACCGGCCCAACATCCCGGTCACCTACTGGGGCTTCCGCTGGATGATCGGCTTCGGGATGACGTCCTTCGTCATCGGTCTGGCCGGTCTGTGGCTCACCCGCAGGAAGTTCTGGCTCGCGCCCGCGCTGCGGACCGGCGACGAGGAACCACCGCACCTCGCGCTCACCAAGGACAAGGTGCTGGGTGAGCGCCTGGCCAAGTGGTACTGGCGACTGGCCTTCGTCACCCTCGGCTTCCCGCTGATCGCCAACTCGTGGGGCTGGATCTTCACCGAGATGGGCCGCCAGCCCTGGGTCGTCTACGGCGTGCTGCGCACCCGTGACGCGGTCTCGCCAGGCGTCACGCAGGGCGAAGTGATCACGTCCCTGGTCGTCTTCACCACGCTCTACGCGATCCTCGCCGTGGTCGAGGTGCGGCTGCTGGCGAAGTACATCAAGGCCGGACCCCAGGAACTCACCGACTCCGACCTCAACCCGCCCACCAAGATCGGTGGAGACTCCACCGACGCCGACCGGCCGATGGCCTTCTCGTACTAGGAGGCGACCGTGCAACTCCACGACATCTGGTTCGTCATCATCGCCTTCCTCTGGACCGGGTACTTCTTCCTGGAGGGCTTCGACTTCGGGATCGGCGTGCTCACCAAGCTGCTGGCCCGGGATCGGAGCGAGCGGCGGGTGCTGATCAACACCATCGGCCCGGTCTGGGACGGCAACGAGGTCTGGCTGCTCAGTGCGGGCGGCGCGACCTTCGCCGCCTTCCCGGACTGGTACGCGACCCTCTTCTCCGGGTTCTACCTGCCCCTGCTGCTGATCCTGGTCTGCCTGATCGTGCGCGGGGTGGCGTTCGAGTACCGCGCCAAGCGGCCCGAGGAGTACTGGCAGCGCAACTGGGAGCACGCGATCTTCTGGACCTCGCTGCTGCCCGCGGTGCTGTGGGGCGTGGCCTTCGGCAACATCGTCCACGGCGTGAAGATCGATGCCCACAAGGAGTACGTCGGCGGCCTGCTCGACCTGCTCAACCCGTACGCGATCCTCGGCGGTCTGGTGACGCTGACGCTGTTCACCTTCCACGGTGCGGTGTTCGCCTCGCTGAAGACCGTGGGGGACATCCGGGAGCGGGCGCGCAGGATGGCGGGTGTCCTCGGACTGATCACCGCCGTGCTCGCGATCGGGTTCCTGGCGTGGACCCAGGCCGACCGGGGGAACGGCAGCAGCCTGGTCGCCATGGTCGTCGCCGTGGTGGCGCTGGTCGCCGCGCTCGGGGCCAACAAGCTCGGGCGTGAGGGCTGGGCGTTCGCGTTCTCCGGGATCACCATCGCGGCGGCGGTCGCGATGCTGTTCCTGACGCTCTTCCCGAACGTCATGCCGTCCACGTTGAACGAGAGCTGGAGCCTCACGGTCAGCAACGCCTCGTCCAGCCCCTACACCCTGAAGATCATGACGTGGTGCGCCGGGATCGCCGCGCCGCTCGTGATGCTCTACCAAGGGTGGACCTATTGGGTGTTCCGCAAGCGGATCGGCACCCAGCACATCGCCGAAGCCCACTAGCTGAGTCCCGCCCCGCCCGGCCAGGGCGGGGCGGGAGAACGGAAGGTTTCACGTGAAACCGGTCGACCCGCGCCTGCTCCAGTACGCCCGTGCCACCCGCGGATTCCTCATCGCGGTGGTGGTGCTGGGGCTTGCCGGCGCGGGCCTGGTCATCGGTCAGGCCATGCTGATCGCGGAGATCGTGGTCGGAGCCTTCCAACACGATCTCGCCCTCGACGCGCTGGTCACGCCGGTGGCGCTGCTCGCCGCCATCTCCGTCGGCCGGGGGCTGGTCTCCTGGCTCACCGAACTGGCCGCGCACCGCGCCAGCGCGGCGGTCAAGTCCGAACTGCGGATGCGGCTGACCGAGCGGGCCACGGCGCTCGGCCCCGGGGCTGCGGTCCAGCGCGCGGACGGGACCGAGGACGCCGGCACCTTGGAGCTGCGGACCGGGGAGCTGACGAACCTGGCCACCCGCGGCATCGACGCCCTCGACGACTACTTCGCCCGGTACCTGCCGCAGTTGGGGCTGGCGGTCGTGGTGCCGATCGCGGTGCTGGTCCGGATCGTCACCGGGGACTGGATCTCCGCGCTGACGATCGTGATCACCCTGCCGTTGATCCCGCTCTTCATGGTCCTCATCGGCTGGGCCACCCAGTCGCGGATGGACCGCCAGTGGCGGCTGCTCGCCCGGCTCTCCGGGCACTTCCTCGATGTCGTCGAGGGCCTGCCGACCCTCAAGATCTTCGGCCGGGCCAAGGCCCAGGCCGCTTCCATCCGCGCGATCACCGACGAGTACCGCCAGGCCACCCTGCGCACCCTGCGGATCGCGTTCCTCTCCTCGTTCGCGCTCGAACTCCTCGCCACCATCTCGGTGGCGCTGGTCGCGGTCGGCATCGGCATGCGCCTGGTGCACGGCGAACTCGACCTCTACACAGGGCTGCTGGTGCTGGTGCTGGCGCCCGAGGCGTACCTGCCGCTGCGGCAGGTGGGGGCGCAGTACCACGCGGCGGCCGAAGGGCTCTCGGCGGCGGAGGAGATCTTCGCCGTGCTGGAGACCCGGCCGCGGACGCCCGGCACGGCGCCCGCGCCCGACGGCACCGGGCTGACCGTCGAGCAGCTGGTGGTCCGCCACCGCGGGCGCAGCGCGGCGTCGCTGCCGGCGACCTCGTTCGAGGTCCGGCCCGGCGAGACCGTCGCGCTGGTCGGCCCCTCCGGCGCCGGCAAATCGACGCTGCTGAGCGTGGTGCTCGGCTTCACCGAACCGTCCGAGGGGCGGGTCCTCGTCGATGGACAGGACGTCGCCGACCTCTCCCCCGCCGACTGGCGCAGCCGGATCGCCTGGGTGCCGCAGCATCCGCACCTCTTCGCCGGCTCCATCGCGGAGAACGTCCGGCTGGTGCGGCCGGACGCCGACGACGCGGCGGTCCGCACGGCGCTGGGCGAGGCCGGCGCGCTGGACTTCGTCGATGCGCTGCCCGACGGCCCGGCCACCCGGCTCGGGGAATCCGGCTCCGGGCTCTCCGCCGGCCAGCGCCAGCGCATCGCGCTCGCCCGTGCCTTCCTCGCCGACCGCCCGGTCGTGCTGCTCGACGAGCCCACCGCCAATCTGGACGGTGAGACCGAGCAGGCCCTGGTCGAGGCGGTGGGCCGGCTCGCGGTCGGGCGCACGGTCCTGATGGTCGTCCACCGGCCGGCGCTGCTGGCGGTGGCGGACCGTACGGTGCGGTTGGCGGCGCCCGAGGTGGCCGACGGGTCCGTGGCACCGGCGGTGGCGGCAGTCTCCGCGCCGGGTCCGGATGCCGGTGCGGTCCCGGCCGCCGAGCCGGTCCCGCCGGTGGTCGGTGGGTCGGAGCCGGGTGGCTCCGTGCCGGGTTCCGCGCGTTCCGCGCTGGGACGGCTGCGGGGGCTGGCCCGGGCCCGGCGGGCGCGCCTGGGGCTCGCGTTGCTGCTCGGCAGCCTCGCCCTGGGCTGCGCGGTGGGCCTGATGGCGACCTCCGGCTGGCTGATCTCGCGGGCCTCGCAGGAGCCGCCGGTGCTGTATCTGATGGTGGCGGTGACCGCGACCAGGGCGTTCGGCATCGGCCGGGCGGTCTTCCGGTACGCCGAGCGACTGGTGGCGCACGACGCGGTGTTCCGGATGCTCGCCGACGTCCGGGTGGCCGTCTTCCGACGGTTGGAACGGCTGGCCCCGGCCGGACTCAAGGAGCGCCGCCGCGGCGATCTGCTGTCGCGGCTGGTCGCGGACGTCGATGCGGTGCAGGACTACTTCCTCCGCTGGTTGCTGCCCGTCGGGGCGGCACTGCTGGTCGGCGTGGGCACCGTCGCGTTCACCGGCTGGCTGCTGCCGGAAGCCGGGGTGATCCTCGCGGGCGGACTGCTGCTCGCCGGGGCCGGGGTGCCCGCGCTGTCGAGTGCGCTGGCCCGGCGTGCGGAGCGCCGGCTGGCCCCCGCCCGAGGGGTGCTCGCCACCCGGGTCGTCGATCTCCTCACCGGTACCGCGGAGTTGACGGTCGCCGGGGCCCTCGGGGCCCGCACGGAGGGGGTGCGCCGCGCGGACCGGGACCTGACCCGGATCGCCTCGCGTTCGGCCACCGCGGCCGGGGCGGGGGCCGGCCTCTCGGCGCTGCTGTGCGGGCTGACCGTGGCCGCCGCCGCGGTGGTGGGCATCCAGGCCGTGCACGCGGGCCGGCTGGCCGGCGTGGAACTGGCCGTCATCGTGCTCACCCCGCTCGCCGCGTTCGAGGCGGTCGCCGGGCTGCCGCTGGCCGCGCAGTACCGGCGTCGCACCCGGCACGCCGCGGACCGGGTGTTCGAGGTGCTGGACGCGCCGGCGCCGGTTCGTGAGCCGGACGCCCCCGTGGCCGCGCCCGACGCGCCGTTCCCGCTGACCGTGAGCGGTCTGACCGCACGGCACCCCGGGCAGGAGGAACCGGCGCTGGACGGCGTCGGCTTCACCCTGGCACCGGGCCGCCGGCTCGCCGTCGTCGGCCCGTCCGGATCCGGCAAGACCACGCTCGCGCAGGTGCTGTTGCGCTTCGTGGACCGCGAGTCGGGGACCTACACCCTGGCCGGGACGGACGCGCAGGAGATGGCCGGCGACGCGGTGCGACGGCTGGTGGGGCTGTGCGCGCAGGACGCGCACCTCTTCGACAGCTCGCTGCGGGAGAACCTCCGGCTCGCCCGGCGGGACCGCAGCGCCGGTGCGGGCGGTGCCGACGACCAGGACCTCTGGGACGCGCTCGACCGGGCGCGGCTGGCGGACTGGGTGCGTGGGCTGCCCGACGGCCTGGACACCATGGTCGGGGAGCACGGCGCCCGGCTCTCGGGCGGCCAGCGGCAGCGGCTCGCCCTGGCGCGGGCCCTGCTCGCGGACTTCCCGGTGCTCGTGCTCGACGAGCCGGCCGAGCACCTCGACCTGGCCACGGCCGACGCGCTGACCGCCGATCTGCTGGCGGCCACCAAGGGCCGGACCACGCTGCTGATCACGCACCGGCTCGCCGGGCTGGACGCGGTCGACGAGGTGTTGGTGCTGGACCGCGGCCGGGTGGCGCAGCGTGGTGCTTACGCGGAGTTGGCCGCGGTCGACGGTCCGTTCCGGCGGATGCTGGAGCGTGAGCGGGCGGTGGACGCGGCGTATCCGCGGATGGTGACCGGCGGGGACGGGAGCGTGCGGGAGGACGCCGAGCGGGTGCCCGCGGGGGCGTCCGCCGGCGCAGGCGCCGACGTGGCCGCGTTCTCGGGATGACGGTCGGGACCGGCGCCGGGCCCGGGAGGGCGCGGGCCGGTCGTCCGTGGGGGGGGGCGGGCCCGTGCCGGAGAACTGAACTTTCCCCTGAAATGGCCCCTTATTAGGCTCGGGGCATGGCAGTCACGGCAGGATCGCCCCCAGACCCCGTGGACACCGCACGCGCCGGTGGACGCCCGGACCCCATGGACGCCGCCACCGAGGCCACCCGCAGCCTCCAGGGACTGTCGTCCGAGCTGACCGCCCGGGTCCCACAGCTGTTGGAGGCGATGCGCACGGTCGGCGCCGGGCTGGACCTGCACATCACCCTGGACCGGATCGTGGAGACCGCCGCCGAGCTCGCCGATGCGCGCTACGCCGCGATCGGGATCATCGACGACGCCCGGGAAGGGCTGTCGGACTTCGTGACCTACGGCGTCACCGGAGAGCAGCACGAACGCATCGGCGCGCTGCCCGACGGCCACAAGGGCCTGCTCGGTGCGCTGATCCACGACCCGAAGCCGGTGCGGCTGGCGGACCTCACCCAGGACCCCCGCTCGGCGGGCTTCCCGCCCGGGCACCCGCCGATGCGGTCGTTCCTCGGGGTGCCGATCCGCGTTCAGGGCGAGATCTACGGCAACCTCTACCTGACCGAGAAGCGCGGCGGGGAGTTCAGCGAAGAGGACCTGCACATGGTGCGGGTGCTGGCCACCGAGGCCGGGATCGCGATCGGCAACGCCCGGTTGTACGCCGCGACCCGGCAGCGGGAGCGGTGGATCGACGGTTCGGTGGCGGTGACCACCGAGCTGCTCGCCGGCAGCGACGTCGACGACGCGCTCGCGGTCGTCGCCGAACAGGCCAGGAAGCTGGCGGATTCGACGGCCGGCATCGTGCTGCTGCCGGACGAGGACGGCGGGTTGGAGGTCGTCGCGGTGTCGGCCGACGACCCGACCGGAATCCTGGGGACCCAGATCCCGCCCGACAGCCCGGTGACCGAGCAACTCCTCGCCGGCGAACCGGTCTTCGTGGACGACTCGGCCAGCGATCCGCGGATGGTCACCGATCTCGCGCCGCGGTTCGGCCCCAGCATGCTGCTGCCGCTCAAGAGTGGTGGGCGGGTGCTCGGCACCCTCGCCACACCGCGGGGCCGTGGCGCCCGGGCGTTCTCCGCCGCCGAGCGGACCCTCGCCACGCAGTTCGCCGCACAGGCCGCGCTGGCGCTGGTGCTGGCCGACGCGCAGCGCGACCGGGAGCGGCTGGCGGTCTACGAGGACCGCGACCGGATCGCCCGTGACCTGCACGACCTCGTGATCCAGCGGCTGTTCGCGACCGGGATGATGTTGGAGAGCGCGCAGCGCAAGACCGTGGTGCCGGAGGTGGCCCGGCGGGTCGGCAAGGCCATCGACGAACTCGACATCACCATCCAGGAGATCAGGACCGCGATCTTCGCCCTCCAACAGAGCCCGGCCGAGGCGCCGTCGGGGCTCCGGACCCGGGTCCTGCGGGAGATCGGCACGGCTGCCGTACCGCTCGGCTTCCAGCCGTCGGCGCAGTTCGTCGGCCCCGTGGACTCCCGCGTCGGGGAGCGGGCCGGCAAGAACCTGATCGCCGCGCTGCGGGAGGCGTTGTCGAACGCCTTCCGGCACGCCGGGGCATCCCGGATCGAGGTCGTGATCGACGCGACGGCCAGCTTGCCGGACGGCACTCCCGGTGTCCGGTTGACCGTCGCCGACGACGGGGTGGGGATTGCGCGGGGCGGGCGCCGCAGCGGCCTCAAGAACCTCGCCAAGCGGGCGGAGTCGCTGGGTGGGTCCAGCACGTACGGTCCCGGGCTGGGCGAGGAGGACGGGGGGACGATGGTGACCTGGGAGGCGCCGCTTTAGGGGGAACGGGGGCGATGGCTGCCCCGGCCGGACGCGTGGTTTCACGTGAAACGGCCTTCTCTTTCCCGGAGTTGATCGTTTCACGTGAAACGTCTCGGTCCGGGAAGCTGTGCGTGGTTTCACGTGAAACCACGCGCACCGCGTGGAACTGCTGAATGAACGCGTCAGCTGAGCGAGGGCGTCAACCAGCGGTCCGTTGTCGCTTCGGGGGCGGCGGCACCGTCCCCGACGTTCTCACCGCTGGCGCAGGATCTGCTCGATCACGGCGGCCACGCCGTCGTCGTTGTTGGACGCCGTGCGACCCGTCGTCGCCGCCAGCACGTCCGGGTGGGCGTTGGCCATGGCGTACGAGGTGCCTGCCCAGGTGAGCATCTCGATGTCGTTCGGCATGTCACCGAAGGCGACCACCTCGTCCGGCGAGATCCCGCGCTCCGCGCAGCAGCGGGCCAGGGTGCCGGCCTTGCTGACGCCCAGGCCGCTGATCTCCAGGAGCGCGGTGGGGCTGGACCGGGTGAAGGACGCCAGGTGGCCAGAGGCGGCCCGGGCGAGGGTGAGGAAGGCGTCGGGGTCCAGCTCGGGGTGGTGCGCCAGCAGCTTGAGCACCGGGTGGTCGCAGGCGCTGCTGGCACTCTTCGTCGGACCGGGGCTGGACGGTGCGGCGAAACCCTCGGCGAGGAGCTTCTCCGCGGGCGCGATGACCGCGGCCGGGTCGAGGAGGAAGGGCGGGTACTGCGGCTCGTAGTGGATGCCGCTGGTGCGCTCCACGGCGAAGGTGGTGCCGGGAGCCGCCTCGCGCAGGGCGTGGACGACGTCGAGCGCCACTGTGTGGTCCAGCGGGCTGACCTCGACGATCCGGTTCTCCCGGTGCAGATCGACGACGGCCGCGCCGTTCGCGCAGATCGCCAGGCCGTGGCCGTGCACGTGATCGCTGACCACGTCCATCCAGCGAGCCGGACGCCCGGTGACGAAGAACACCTCGATGCCCGCCTTCTCCGCGGCGGCGAGCGCGGCGATCGTCCGGCCGGAGACCGTCTTGTCGTCGTGCAGCAGGGTGCCGTCGAGATCGGTGGCGATCAGCCGGGTGGGCCGGGGCGGCGTGGCGGGGGCATCAGTCACGGGGCCATCTTCGCGTACCGGCACGTACAGGCGTGCGGTGGGTGGTGGACCGGAGTCCGGTGCCCAGGTGGCCGGGCGGGGTTTCCGCGGCGCCCCCGTACGCTCGAATGCATGCGAGTGAGCACTGTGATCCTGCCTGTCCGCCGCTGGTCCGAGGGCGGGAAGGAGACCTGGCAGCGCGCCGAGGAACTCGGGTTCCACGCTGCGTACACGTACGACCACCTTTCCTGGCGGGACTTCCGCGACCAGACCTGGTTCGGCGCCCTCCCGACGCTGACCGCGGCCGCCACCGCGACCTCCCGGATGCGACTGGGCACCCTCGTCACCTCGCCGAACTTCCGGCACCCGGTCACCCTCGCCAAGGAACTGATCTCCCTCGACGACATCAGCGCGGGCCGCGTCACGCTGGGCATCGGCGCCGGCGGCAACGGCTTCGACGCGACCGCGCTGGGCCAGGAGCCCTGGTCGCCGCGGGAGCGGGCCGATCGCTTCGCCGAGTTCACGGCGCTGTTGCACCAACTGCTGACCCAGGACGCCGTCTCGCACCGCGGCACGCACTACTCCGCGGACGAGGCGCGCAACGTCCCCGGCTGCGTGCAGCGGCCGCGGCTGCCGTTCGCGGTGGCGGCCACCGGCCCGCGCGGGCTGAAGCTGGCGGCCCGCTACGGCCAGGCGTGGGTGACCACCGGTGACCCCAAGGTGTCGAACGCGGGCGGCACCCCGGCCGAGTCGCGGGAGGCCATCCGCAGGCAGGTCGACGGCCTGGCCAAGGCGTGTGCGGACCAGGGCCGTGATCTCGACGACCTCCAGAAGATCATGCTGACCGGCTTCACCCCGGACCAGCCGCTGGACTCCTTGGACGCCTTCGTGGACTTCGCCGGCCGCCATGCCGAGCTGGGCATCGACGAACTGGTCGTCCACTGGCCGATCGCCGATTCGATCTTCGCCACCGACCCGGCGGTCTTCGAGCGGATCGCCACCGAGGGGCTCGCCCAGCTCGGCGCGTAGCCGCGTCCGGCTGCGCATCGGCGACGAAGGGCCGCACATCCTGGTGCGCCCTGGCCTCCGGCCGGGGCTTTACCCGGTATATAGCCACCAAGAGGGAGAATTGGGGCAGCGGCGCAGTGTGCGAGCCCTGGCGCCCGTCGGATGACGGCGCGTGCCCGGGTCGGTGCACTGCGCGAAGTGCGGTGCGTAGTGGAGGAGCCATGGCACAGACCCGATTCGCCCCGGACCGTGGGCTGACCTCGCGCATGGTCATGACGATGTTCTTCATCGGGCTGCTGTACGTCGTGGTCGTCAGTGCGCTGGTGGTGCTGCTCAAGGGCGCCTGGGTGGTGGTCCTGTTGATCGCCGGGGCCATGTTCGTCGCCCAGTTCTGGTTCAGCGATCGGATCGCGGCCTTCAGCATGGGGGCGCACGAGGTCACGCCGGAGCAGGCGCCCGAACTGCACGGCGCCGTGGACCGACTCTGCGCGCTGGCCGACATGCCCAAGCCGCGGGTCGCGATCGCCGAGTCGGACGTGCCGAACGCCTTCGCCACCGGCCGCAACCAGAAGAACTCCATGGTCTGCGCCACGACCGGGCTGCTCAGGCGGCTGGAGCCGGAGGAGCTGGAGGGCGTCTTGGCGCATGAGCTCTCCCACGTCGCCCATCGCGACGTCGCGGTGATGACCATCGCTTCGTTCCTCGGCGTCCTGGCCGGGATCATCACCCGCGCCGCCCTGTGGAGCGGCGTCGGGCGCAACAACCGGGACCAGAACGCCGCCATCGCGGTGCTGATCGTCACCGCCGTCAGCGTCGTCGTGTACGCCATCAGCTTCCTGCTGACCCGGCTGCTCTCCCGCTACCGCGAACTGTCCGCGGACCGGGCCGCGGCGATACTGACCGGTCGCCCCTCGGCGCTGGCGTCCGCCCTGACGAAGGTCACCGGCCAGATCGCACGGATCCCCACCGAGGACCTCCGCAAGGCCCAGCCGTTCAACGCCTTCTACTTCGCCCCGGCGTTCAACAAGGAGAGCTTCAGCCAGCTGCTGTCGTCGCACCCCACGCTGGAGCAGCGGCTCGACCAGCTGGGCCGGATAGCGGCGCAGTTGGGGCGGCCGTGAACGGCTGCCGGCGGGACGGCAGCGACCGACGCACGGCGATGTTTCCCGTGAAACACCTCGCCGCGTCACCGGAGCGAAGGATCAAGGAGTAAGCCGCGCATGGGATTTCTGGACGCCATCCTCGGCCGTAGCAAGCCGGTACGCCCGGATCTGGACCAGCTGTTCGCGCTGCCGTCCGCCGCGGTCACCCTGCAGGCCGCGGCGGGGTTCCTCCCCACCGGGCTGGGGTCGGTGTGTTTCGCGAGCGTCGAGGGCGGCGCCTTCTCACGCATCCAGGACGAGGCGCGAGCGTTGCTGGACGGCTCGGTGGAGTTCACGCAGGACGCGTACGGCTACACGTGGTTGTTGGTGCGGCATGCCCCGGAGGACGTGGCGGGCCTGGTCAACGATCTGCACGCGGTCAACACGTCGCTGGAAGAGGCGGGGTTCGGGCCGCAGTTGCTCTGCTCCCTGATCGGGTTCCGCGATGAGCGGCAGCGGTCGTTGGCGCTGGTCTATCTCTACAAGCGCGGCACGTTCTATCCCTTCGCGCCGCGACCCGAGGGTGGCGAGAAGCGGGACAACCCGCTCGAACTCCAGGTCCGGGCGATGCTCGGGGACGATCTGACGGTCGAGAAGGACCTGTCCCGGTGGTTCCCGGTGTGGGGAGCGCCCGGCCTTTGACCTGTGCGTTTCCTGAGAGGGAGATCAGCCGGGGAAGCGGAGGAACTCCGGCGGGACCCGTGCGGTGAGCCAGACCCCGTTGGCGCTGATGTGGAAGACGTGACCGGCCCGGTGCATCGCGCCCGCGTCGACCGTCAGCACGACCGGAGTGCCGCGCCGTGCGCCCACGCGGGTCGCGGTCTCGCGGTCCGGTGAGAGGTGCACCGCATGTCGGGACATCGGGCGCAGCCCCTCGCGCCGGATGGCGGCGACGCTCCGCTCCACCGTGCCGTGGAAGAGGAAGCCGGGCGGCACCGCCGGCGGCAGTCCGAGGTCGATGCGGACGGAGTGGCCCTGACAGGCACGGATGCGGTCGTGCTCCAGGGCGTAGCGCTGCTTGTCGTTGTCGGCGACCACGGTCTCCAGCTCCGCTCGGGAGAACCGGAAACCGTGTCGCGCGGCGGCGTCGATCAGCTCCGCCACGGGAACCCAGCCGTGGGCGTCGAGGGCGATGCCGATCCGCTCCGGCTCGTGGCGCAGGTGTTTCGCCAGGTACTTCGAAATACGCACGGAGCGCTGGTGGTTCATGGCTTCAGCATGCCGCGGCGTCCGTGCCGCGCCACCCGAAATTCGGCGCGGGGCGGACGGGCCGCGCGTCACCGCCGTCAGTGGGCGCGCAGGCGACGGTGAGCGTCGGGCGCGGCCCTCACGCGTTGTCGGGCCGCTCGGGGGCCGGCTCCCCGTCCAGCTCCGTCTGCTCCGCCTCGTACCGGGCGCGGGCCAGCTCGCTGGCCTTCCTGGCCTTGGCGCTGGTCACCTCGTCGGCGGCCCAGCGGGCCCATTCCTCCATCGTCGCGGACAACCGCAGGCCGTACTCCAGCGCGATCTGCCCGTAGACAGAGATCATTTCGTCGTCCCACTCGGTGCTTTCGTCGACCTGCTTGTAGGTCTCGTGCGCGCGGGCGGCGGCCTCGGCCTGCGTGAGGAGGTAGGTGCGCGCCTCGAGCGGGGTGAGGATGCCGAGGAAGAACACCCGCAGCAGGGCGTCGTGGCGCTGCTGGCCGATGGGTGCGACCTCGGTGAGCCAGTGCCGCAGCTCGGTCAGGCCGTCGTGGGTGATCGCGTATTCCTTGCGGCCGCGCGGGCCCTGGGCGGCGACCTCGACCAGGCCGGCGGTCGTGAGCTTGTTCAGTTCGCCGTAGACCTGGCTCTGGGTCGCCGGCCAGACGCTGGTGAGTGAGGCGTTGAACAGCTTCATCAGGTCGTAGCCGCTCGCCGGGGACTCGGAGAGCAGGCCCAGCACGGCATGTCTCAGGCTCATGACTCGCACTTTACCTTCCACAGTCGACATGTCAAAGCTGGACTTTCCAACTTCGACATGTCACCGTTGGAATGTCGCCGGGATGGGAACGCCGCTCCCGACGCAGCTGTAGCCGCGTCCGTCGGCCGGTGCAGCGTCGACCAGTCGCCCGACGCGATCGGGCGCGACCGAAATGGGGGGATCATGAATTACCTGCGGAGCTTCATTCCATGGCTGGTCTTCGCGGGGGTGTCCACGGCCGGCTGGCAGTGGGGGGCGCTCGCTGGACTGGTGGCCTCGGTGGCGCTGCTGATAGCGGACCGCGCCGCGGGACTCGACCTGGAATCCCGGCTGTTGGAGTATGGCACCATCGTCTTCTTCACGGGCCTGACCGCCGTCGCCTTCGCCCGCCCCGACAGTGGCGTCGAGGCGTACAGCAGCGCCCTGTCAGTGGGGTGGCTCGCGCTCATCGCCTGGGTCTCGCTCGCCGTGCGGCGCCCCTTCACCATGGCGATCGCCCGCCGGATGGCACCGCCCGAGGTCTGGCGCACCCCGCTGTTCCGGCGCATCAACATCACCATCACCGCGACATGGGCCCTGTCCTTCACCCTCAGTGCTGCCGCCCAGGTCGTGATAGCCGCCTACGGCTTCGGCGCGACCCTGTCGGTCCTCGTGCAGATCGCCGGATTCGTCCTTCCCCTCCGATTCACCGCCGTCTATCCGGACCGGGCACGGACCCGCTTCCTACAGCAGTCCGGCGCGCGGCTCGACGCCCAGGGAGGCATGACCTCATGAGCACAGCTCCGTCCACCACGCTGTCGGCCGCGTCGGCCGCACCGCCGCACCTGGCCGGCAACTTCGCCCCGGTCACCGACGAACTGACCGCCTACGACCTCCCGGTCACCGGCTCCATCCCGCCGGAGCTCACCGGCTGGTACCTGCGCAACGGTCCCAACCCGCAGGACGCCGACAGCCCGCACTGGTTCTTCGGGGACGGCATGGTCCACGGCGTGCGCCTGGAGGGCGGACGGGCCGTCTCCTACCGCAACCGCTGGGTGCGCACCTCGACCTTCGTCGACCGCGTCCGCGTCATCGACGCCCAAGGTCACCACGACCCGACCGCCGGGGTCGCCAACACCCACGTCGTCCGGCACGCCGGTCGCACGCTGGCGCTGGTCGAATCGTCCTTCCCCTACGAGATCGACTGCCGACCCGGGCACGAGTTGGAAACGGTCGGACCCCACGACTTCGGCGGCCGGCTCACCACGGCCATGACCGCCCACCCCAAAACCTGCCCCACCACCGCTGAGCTGCACTTCTTCGGCTACGGCCATTCCACGGGCCGCTACCTGACCTATCACCGCGCCGACGCCGCAGGGGAGTTGGAGCTCAGCCGTCCGATCGACGTCCCCGCTGCCACGATGATGCACGACTTCCATCTGACGGCCCGCCACGTCGTCTTCATGGACCTCCCGATGGTCCACGACCGTCAACGTCCCGGCATGCCGTACCGCTGGGATCCGGAGTACGGGGCCCGCTTGGGAGTGCTGCGCCGGGACGATCCGCACGGCGAGGTCCGCTGGCTGGCCATCGATCCCTGCTACGTCTTCCACGCGCTGAACGCCCATGACGACGGCGATCACCGGATCGTCCTCCACGTCTCCCGCTACGCCGCGCTGGACGGCCGCTCGACCCCCTGCCTCTGGCGCTGGACCATCGATCTCGCCACCGGCACCGTGGCCGAGGAGCAAATCGACGACCAGGCAGGTGAGTTCCCCCGAATAGACGACCGGCTCGCCGGACAGCCCGCCCGCTTCGGTCACGTCACCTCCGCCGACGGACCCGGCACCGGCGGACGCCCCGGCGCGCTGCTCCGCTACGACCTGAGGACCGGCGCGGCGGTGCGGTACGACTTCGGGCCGGGACGCACCCCGGGCGAGGCGGCGTTCGCTCCCGCCGACGACCGGCCGGGCGGACCGGGCTGGCTGATCACCTACGTCTATGACGCGACGAGCGACACCAGTGACCTGGTGATCCTCGACGCGGACGACCTCACGGCCGGCCCGGTCGCCACGGTGTCCCTGCCCCGCCGGGTGCCGTACGGCTTCCACGGCAACTGGTTGCCGGACCCGGCCGTGTGACGCCCCCCGGAGGGGCGGTCAGGCGGGAGGGCCCGCCCGGCGTGATCCTTGACAACTGCACAGTGCGGCAAGCCGGAGCTGCCCTGGGGAAGGGCCCAGTACGGGAGGGGGCGCGGGTAGGGGCCAGCCCCCCGAGGCGCACGGCGGGCAGTCAGGAACGGGGCGCGTCCCCCTCGGCCGGACGGGGTTCCCGGGCGGCTGCGGTCAGGGCGTCCATGGTGCGGGCCTGCACCTCGCGCTGGGCGGCGGCGGCGATGAAGGCGGCCGTGTGCTGCGGCCCGACCAGATCGCGTACGGCCTGGACGGACGCGGTGGGCAGCGAAACGGCCTCGGTGCCGGCCGCGGGACGGGGGTCCGCGACGGGTTCGGGAGCCGCTGCCTCCCGCAGATGCCGTGGCCCGTTCTCGGTCCCCCTCGTGGGCCGCCCGCCGGCGTCCCGTCCATCCGGGACTGGCGGCTCGGGCCATCGCACGGCCGCCCCCGAGGCGCTGCCCGATCGTTCCGTCGGAGGGCTGTCGTATTCCGGCTGGCCGGGCGCCAGTGCCTCGGTGAGGTGGTGACGGATGTACCGGGTGGCCAGGGTGCGCATGGCGCGGGCCAGTTCGGCGTCGATGGTCTGTTGGGCGAGCGGTCGGAGGCGGCGTACCAACGCGGTGGCCTCCGCCGTCTCGGCCTCGGTGGGGGCATGGTGGAGGAACGTCCGGAAGACGTGCTCGGTGGTGAAGTCCAGGAAACGCGAGGCGATGTGCTCGACCTGGCCGCGCACCTCCCGCAGGTGCTCGGAGATCGCCAGGAGCGGGACGCCCGCGGAGTGCAGTTCGGCGGCGACGGCGAGTTCCTGGGGGCTGGGGACCAGGAACTCGTCGTCCCGGCCGGGGACGCGCTCCAGGACGCCCAGGTCGACGGCCTCGGCCACCGCTCGCTCGTCGGGGGTGCCGCCGAAGGCGGCGTCGAGGTCGGTGCGGCTGATGCGGGTCGGCTTCTCGTCGGTCCATGGCCCGTCGATCTCGGCGACCAGGCCCAGGACGCCGCCCAGGTCCCGTCCGGCGTCCCAGGCTTCGAGGAGTTCCTTGATGCTGGCGAGGGTGTAGCCGCGGTCGAGCAGGTCGGCGATCTGGCGGAGCCGCGCCAGGTGGGCGTCGCCGTACACGTTGGCGCGGCCGCGGCGCTCAGGGCGGGGGAGCAGCCCCCGGTCCTGGTAGGCGCGGATGGTCCGGACCGTGGCGCCGGTGAGATGGGCCAGGTCCTCGATCCGGTACTCGGCCGTCGGCGGCTGCTCGGTCGTCACTGCGGTGCTCCTTACGGGCGGCTCCCCCTCCGAGGAGGGCCGGTGTGCCGGTCAGCCGTCACGGGACGGCTGCCTACGTGGCAGTTGCCTGCGGGTCGCCGGGTCGCCGGGTCGCCGGGCCGCCGGGGCGCCGGGCCGCCGGGCCGGGGCGCCGCGGACCTCGGCAGCGGCACCTTCGGCCGTGCCACGGGCCGGGCGCGGCGGTGCCACGATACGGCTGCCCGGCTGCCCGGCCGCCTGCTCCGAAGCTCGCGGCGGGCACCGGGCCCGGCCGAGCAGCGCCCGGGTGGGGACTGGCTAGCGCAGCGCCGCGCGGCCCACCGCACCCGCTGCGGCGCGGGCGGCCGGGGAGGAGGCGAGGTAGGCGACGGCGGCACGGAGCGATCCTTCCTGCGACGGGTGGTAGGAGCGGCGCAGGTAGCGGGGGATCGCCGCGCCCAGTTCCCGCCAGGTGGGCAGCAGCCCCTTGCGCACCGCGCGGTTGTGCTCGCGGAGCGAGTAGCGGGCGGGAGCGGCCAGTTGGGGGTCGTGCCGGAGCAGGTAGGCCGTGCCCCAGGCCCAGAGGTACAGCAGGACGGGGGCCGTCACGCCCATGGCCAGGACGCGGCGGGCGTAGCGGGCGGGGTCCTGGCCGCCGGCGTGCTGGTACATGTCGAAGGCGACCGCGCGGTGCTCGACCTCTTCGGCGCCGTGCCAGCGGAGCAGGTCGAGCATCACCGGGTCCGGGTCGGCGCGGTCCAGTCCGTCGGCGGCCAGGACCCAGGTGCCGAGCACCGCGGTGAACTGCTCGATGGCGGCGATCAGGGCCAGCCGGAAGCGCAGCCACTCCCGTTCGGGGACCGGGACGGCGAAGGGGGGCCGGTCCCCCAGGAGGTGCTCGAAGAGGAAGTCGACGTGCCGGGTGTAGGGGTCGGTGGCAAGGCCCTGGTGGGCGAGGTGGTCCAGGACGTAGGAGTGCTGGACGCTGTGGGTGGCCTCCTGGCCCATGAACCCCTTGACGTCCTGGAGGAGTTGATCGTCCTCGACCAGGGGGAGGGCCTCCTTGAAGACCTTCACGAACCACCGCTCACCGGCGGGGAGCAGCAGGTGGAGCACGTTGATCACATGGGTGGCGGTGGGTTCGTCCGGTATCCAGTGCAGCGGGGTCTCGCGCCAGTCGAAGGAGACTCGGCGGGGCGCGATGGGGTGGTGCTCCTGGGCGTGTGACGTGCTCATCGGCAGCTCCTGACGTGCGGGATTCTCCTGATCTCGGGGTGGCGGCCGGACCGGTGGCGTCCGGCCCGGCCGCCACCCGGCACGGGCCGTGGGGCGCCTGCGGGGCATGGGCGAGCGGCGCGGCTACACCGGGGGTTCGATGCGGGCGAGGGCGCGCAGCGCCCGTGGGGTGAAGCGGGACAGCAGGTGGGCGCCGCGCGCCTCGGGGGTGACCGGGACCACTGCCTGGTTGCGGACCACCGCGCGCAGGATGGCGTCGGCGACCTTCTCCGGCGGGTAGTTGCGCATCCCGTACATCCGCGCGGCCTTGGCCTGGCGGCGCTTCTCCTCCTCGGCGGAGACCCCGGCGAAGCGGGCGGTGCCGGTGATGGCGGTGTTGACGAGGCCGGGGCAGATGGCGGTGACGCCGATGCCCTGCCCGGCCAGTTCGGCGCGCAGGCACTCGCTGAGCATCAGGACCGCCGCCTTGGAGGTGCTGTAGGCGGGCAGGATCCGCGACGGTTGGAAGGCGGCGGCCGAGGCGGTGTTGACGATGTGACCGCCCTGGCCGCGGTCCACCATCCGCTTGCCGAAGATCCGGCAGCCGTGGATGACGCCCCACAGGTTGACGTCCAGGACCTTCTTCCAGTCCTCGGTGGTGGTGTCCAGGAAGGCGCCGGAGAGCCCGATGCCGGCGTTGTTGACCAGCACGTCGACGGTGCCGTACTCGGCGTCCACCTTGTCGGCGAGCTTCTCCATCGCCGCCTCGTCCGAGACGTCGACGGCCTCGCCCCAGGCCGCCGGGGCGCCGATCAGCCGGGCCATCTCGGCGGTGCGGGCGGCGCCCTCGGCGTCCCGGTCGACGGCGACGATCCGCGCACCGGCCTCCGCGAACGCGAACGCGGTGGCCCGGCCGATCCCGCTGGCCGCGCCGGTCACCAGGACCAGCTGCCCGCCGAAGCGGTCGGCGTGCGGGCCGGCGGCCACGACGTCCTTCGCCGGGTCGCCCTCCTCCTTCGCGGTGATGAACGCGCCGATCCAGGAGACGAGCTGGTCCGGCCTGGTGCGCGGCACCCAGTGCTTGGCCGGGAGCGAGCGGCGCACCAGTTGGGGCGCCCACTGGTCGAGGTCGTCGTAGAGGCGCTGGGAGAGGAAGGCGTCGCCGGTCGGGGTGATGAGCTGGACCGGGCAGTGCGCGTAGGCGTCGGGGCGGGGGCGGCGCAGGCGGGCGCGGACGTTGTCGCGGTAGAGCCAGGCGCCGTGGGCCGCGTCGGTGGGCAGCGAGGCGGTGGGGTACTCGCCGTCGGGCACCTTCTCCACCCGGCGCAGGATGCCCGGCCACCGCTTGCCGAGCGGGCCCTTCCACGCCATTTCGGGCAGTGCGGGGGTGTGCAGCAGGTAGACGTACCAGGACTTGGCGCCCTGGTTGAGCAGTTGGGCGGCGCGTCCCGGGGTGGGGCGTGCCATCCGCTTCTTGATCCAGTGCCCGAAGTGGTCGAGGGACGGGCCGGACATGGAGGTGAAGGAGGCGATCCGGCCCTCGGTGCGTCGCACGGTGGCGAACTCCCAGCCCTGGACGGAGCCCCAGTCGTGGCCCACGAGGTGGACCGGCCGGTCGGGGCTGACCGCGTCCGCCACGGCCAGGAAGTCATCGGTCAGCTTCTCCAGGGTGAAGCCGCCGCGCAGCGGTCGCGGTGCGGTGGAGCGTCCGCAGCCGCGGACGTCGTAGAGCACCACGTGGAAGCGTTCGGCAAGGCCGCGGGCGACCTCCGACCAGACCTCCTTGCTGTCCGGATAGCCGTGCACCAGCACCACGGTGGGCCGGTCGGGGTCGCCGAGTTCGGCGACGCACAGGTCGATCCCGCCGGTGTGCACCCGGCGCTCCCGGGCCTCCGGGAGTCCGGTGCCGGCCGCCGCCGGCCGCCCTGCGCCCCGTTCCTGTCCGCGGCCCCGGCCTCGGCCCTGGTGTTCGTGCCGTCCACGTCCCGTCTTCACGCGGCCTTCTCCTCCTGCCAGCGCCGCACGTGCGGCAGATCGTCGTCCAACCAAAAGGCGCTTTCCTGCGGGTCCTTGGAGTCCGTGACGACCAGGATCTCCTCGAATTTCGCTCCCGTTCCCCGGAAACCGAGGTGGGGTTCGACCGCCCACAGCCCGGGCTGCGGAGGGTGGTCGGAGAAGGTGTACGGACTCCACAGTGGGGACCAGCCGTCCCGGTGGCCGTGCAGCGCGTCGGAGGCGAGGCCCTTGAGGGACTGGGTGCCGAACCCGAAGAGGGTGGGGGACCAGCGGCGCTGCCGGACGCGGTCGACCTTGTGCGCGATGACGCCGAAGGGGTAGGCGCGGTGGCGGTTGGCGTAGCCCTGCCGCACCATCAACCGGTCGACGTCCTGGTAGATCTCGCGCAGCGGGCGGCGCTCGCGGACCTCGCGCAGGATCAGCTCGCGGTGGGCTTCGAGATCGGCCAGCAGCCGGTCGTGCACGGGGTTGAGGCCCAGGCAGCCGGAGTAGCCGATGTCGGCGGTGTAGCCGTTGAGGACCGGTGCCATGTCGAGGATGAACGGCATCCCCGGCTCCAGTTCGCGGTGGGTGGGGAAGAACTGCAGCGGCACGCGGAAGTTGACGAACGCGGTGCGGTCGCCGAACCACGCGAACGGCAGGTGGAACCAGTCCCGTACACCGCGCTCGCGCAGCCACTCGCGTTGCATCCGCGCCGCGGCGCGCTCGGTGACCCCGGGTTTGAGCTGGGCGGCCACCGCTTCCGCGCAGGCGTAGGCGAGCCGCTGCACCTCCCGGAATCCCCTGAGCTCGGCGGTGCGTCCTCTCGTTGCTGCTGAGGTCGCTGAGGTCGCTGAGGTGACTGAGGCCATCGCCAACCGTCCGTCCGTAAGCGGTCCATCGCGGTACGTGCCCGTAACTTGCCACTGATGAATGTGACAATGACTGGAGGCTGCGTCAAGGGTGCGCGGCCGACGAGCCCCACGACACGGCGCGACGGCGGGGCGCGCGGCGGCGGCGACGGCACGGCGCGATGGCGGAGGCGCAGGGAGAGGACCGCCGGGAAGGCCCGGGAACGCCCGGGAACGCCCGGGGTGAGGGCCGAAAGCACCGTTCGATCCCGGTTCCCGTGCCGCTGAAGCAGGAGAACCCCTACGGGCATGTCGTACCCGAGGGGTAGGCGAAGACCACCGCAGGGGTTGACGACGGGTGTGGTGGGCGCCACTACCGTCGAACACGTGACTGTGATCGTGACCGAAAGCCTGACCAAGCGGTACCCGCGGGTGACCGCCCTGGACCGGCTCTCCGTTGACATCGCCCCCGGCGTAACGGGCCTGGTGGGTGCCAACGGCGCCGGAAAGTCGACCCTGATCAAGATCCTCCTCGGGCTGGCTCCCGCCACCGAGGGGACCGCCCACGTCCTCGGACTGGACGTGACCAAGGACGGCAGCAGTATCCGTGAGCGGGTCGGCTACATGCCCGAGCACGACTGCCTGCCGCCGGACGTCTCCGCGACCGAGTTCGTGGTGCACATGGCCCGGATGTCCGGTCTGCCGCCGACCGCCGCCCGGGAGCGCACCGCCGACACCCTGCGCCACGTCGGGCTCTACGAGGAGCGGTACCGCCCCATCGGGGGCTACTCCACGGGCATGAAGCAGCGCGTCAAGCTGGCCCAGGCGCTGGTGCACGACCCGCAGCTGGTGTTCCTGGACGAGCCCACCAACGGCCTGGACCCGGTCGGTCGGGACGAGATGCTCGGCCTGATCCGGCGCGTCCACACCGACTTCGGCATCTCGGTCCTGGTCACCTCGCACCTGCTGGGAGAGCTGGAGCGCACCTGCGACCACGTCGTCGTCATCGACGGCGGCAAGCTGCTGCGCTCCTCCTCCACCACGGAGTTCACCAAGGTCACCGCCTCGCTGGCGGTGGAGGTCACGGACACCGACGCCCATCCGGACGGCACCGGAGCGCTGCGCGCGGCGCTCGTCGCGGCCGGCGCCGCGGTGACCACCGGCGCCCCCGGCACCGAGGGTCTGGCCGCCCCGGGGCACGTCCTCTTCGTCGAGGCGTCCGGGGACGAGACGTACGACCTGGTGCGCGACACGGTCGCCGGGCTGGGGCTCGGGCTGGTGCGGATGGAGCAGCGGCGGCACCAGATAGCCGAGGTGTTCCGCGACGCGGACGCGCAGGCGGCTGCCGGTGCACCGGCGCGGCCCGGCGCCGCGCCGACGGCACGGAACGCAACGGCGGAGCAGGACACCGATCGGTCCACGACCGTGGGCGGAGGGAACGCAGGATGAGTACGGAAACCACGCCCGGCGGCGCCTACATCCACAACATCGGCTACCGGCACTACGACGGCCCCCGACTCGGCCGCTCCTACGCCCGGCGCTCGCTGTTCTCGCAGAGCCTGCGCGGCGCGTACGGGCTGGGGCGGTCGGCGAAGAGCAAGGTGCTGCCGATGCTGCTCTTCGGAGTGATGTGCCTGCCCGCCGGGATCATGGTCGCGGTGACGATGTTCACCAAGGCCAGCAGCCTCCCGATCGGCTACACCCGGTACGCGATCTTCCTCCAGGCCGTCATCGGCCTCTACCTGGCGGCGCAGGCCCCGCAGTCGGTCTCCCGCGACCTGCGGTTCAAGACCACGCCGCTGTATTTCTCCCGGCCGATCGAGCGGGCCGACTACGTCGTGGCGAAGTACGCGGCGATGGCGAGCGCGCTGTTCGTCCTCACCGCCGCCCCCCTGGTGATCCTCTACGTCGGGGCGCTGCTGGGGAAGTTGGACTTCGCCGCACAGACCAAGGGGTTCGGGCAGGGGCTGGTCTGCGTCGCGCTGCTGTCGCTGCTGTTCGCGGGGATAGGGCTGGTCGTCTCGGCGCTCACCCCGCGCCGTGGCTTCGGCGTCGCCGCGGTGATCGCCGTGCTCACCATCCCGTACGGCGCGGTCAGCGCCATCCAGGGCATCGCCACCCTCCAGGGCAGCGAGGCCGCCGTCGGCTGGCTGGGGCTGTTCTCCCCGATCACCCTCGTCGACGGGGTGCAGTCCACGTTCCTGGGCGGCACCAGTTCCTTCCCCAACGGACTGACGCCGTCGACCGGCGCCGGATGCGTGTACCTCCTCGTCTCGCTGCTCGTCATCGTCGGCTGCTACGGCCTGCTGATGCGCCGCTACCGGAAGGCCGGACTGTGACCTTCCGCCCGTCGCCCGCACACCGCCCCGCAAGGAATGGGCTGCACCCGTGAACACTCTTCACATCGACCACGTCTCGCGCTGGTTCGGCAACGTCGTCGCCGTCAACGACATCACCATGACCATCGGCCCCGGCGTCACCGGACTGCTCGGTCCCAACGGCGCCGGCAAGTCCACCCTCATCAACATGATGGGCGGCTTCCTCGCGCCCTCCAACGGCACCGTCACCCTCGACGGGACGACGATCTGGCGGAACGCCGCGAGCTACCGCCACATCGGCCTCGTCCCGGAGCGCGAGGCGATGTACGACTTCCTCACCGGGCGCGAATTCGTCCTCGCCAACGCCGAGTTGCACGGCCTGGGCCGGGCCGCGGCGGCCCGGGCGCTGGCCACCGTCGAGATGGAGCACGCCCAGGACCGCAAGGTCTCGACGTACAGCAAGGGCATGCGGCAGCGGGTGAAGATGGCCTCCGCGCTGGTCCACGACCCGTCGGTGCTGCTGCTCGACGAGCCGTTCAACGGCATGGACCCGCGCCAGCGGATGCAGCTGATGGAACTGCTGCGGCAGATGGGCGACGAAGGCCGCACGGTCCTGTTCTCGTCCCACATCCTCGAAGAGGTCGAGCAACTGGCCTCGCACATCGAGGTGGTGGTGGCCGGCCGGCATGCCGCCTCCGGCGACTTCCGCAAGATCCGCCGGCTGATGACCGACCGTCCGCACCGCTACCTCGTCCGGTCCGACGACGACCGGGCGCTGGCCGGGGCGCTGATCGCCGACCCCTCGACGGCCGGTATCGAGGTGGATGTCGTCGAGGGCGCCCTGCGCATCCAGGCCGTCGACTTCGCCAGGTTCACCGCGCTCCTGCCGCGGGTCGCCCGTGACCACGGCATCCGCCTGTTGACCGTCTCGCCCTCCGACGAGTCGTTGGAATCCGTCTTCTCGTACCTCGTCGCGGCCTGAGGCCAGAAAGGAGCCCTGAGGCACCATGTCCACGACCTCTCCCGCGGCCCCGCCGGCGCCTGCCGCCGCGCCCAAGGCCGCGCTCTTCCACCCGACTGTCGCCCGGCTCACCTACCGCGCGCTGCTCGGCCGACGCCGCGCCCTGATCCTCTTCGCGCTGCCGGCCCTCCTGGTGGCGATCGCGCTGATCGTCCGGGGGTTGACCGGTGCCGACGACACGACGGCCGGCGGCATCCTGGGCGGTTTCGCGCTGGGCACGATGGTCCCGCTGATCGGCGTGATCGCGGGGACGGGCGCGATCGGGCCGGAGATCGACGACGGCTCGGTGGTCTACCTCCTCGCCAAGCCGGTCCGCCGCTCGACGATCATCATCACCAAACTGCTGGTGGCGATCGGGGTGACCGCCGTGTTCTCGGCGATACCGGTGCTGGTCGCCGGGTTCGTGCTCAACGGCAACAGCCAGCAGATAGCCGTGGCGTACGCGGTGGCGGCGGCCGTCGCCTCGGTCGCCTACAGCGCCCTGTTCCTGCTGTTCGGCACCCTCACCCGGCACGCCGTGGTCTTCGGCCTGGTCTACGCCCTGGTCTGGGAGGCGTTCGTCGGGAACGTCGTCCCCGGGGCGCGGACCCTCAGCGTCCAGCAGTGGGCGCTCGCGGTCGGGCAGAAGGTCGGCGCCGAGGGGGCCCTCAGCTCCGCGGTCCAGCTGCCGCTCGCGGTCTGCCTGTTGGTGGCCGTCACCGGCGCGGCGACCTGGTACGCGGCGCGCCGGCTGAGGTCGCTGACGCTGGCCGGGGAGGAGTGAGCGAAGGCCGTTCCGGCCGGCCGGGGCGCCTTCCCGGTCGGCCCGACCGGCGTCGGGTCAGCCGCCGGTGGAGGTGTCGCCGGCGGCGGTGTCCTTCTGGGAGTTGTTGAACTCCTGCACGTTGCGCAGGTGCTGCCGGTAGTCGGCGGTGAAGCGGGTGTCACCCGGTTTGACGGTGACGAAGTAGAGCCAGTCCCCCGCGGGCGGCGCGGCCGCGGCCTTCAGCGCGTCGGCACCCGGATTGTCGATCGGGGTCGGCGGCAGGCCCTGGAACTTGTAGGTGTTGTAGGGGCTGTTGGTGCGGGTGTCGGCGTGGCTGGTGCGCAGCGTGCTGCGACCGAGCGCGTAGTTGATCGTCGAGTCCATCTGGAGCGGCATGTTCCGGGCGAGCCGGTTGTCGATCACCCGGGCCACCTTGCCCATGTCGGCCGGCCGGTCCGCCTCGGCCTGCACGATGCTGGCGATCACCACCGTGCGGTAGCTGGTGACGCGGTCGGCGGCCAGCCGCTGATCGGCGGTCTTGACCATGTACGTGAGCAGCGATGCCGGCGTGGTGTCCTTGCGCAGCGGATAGGTGGCAGGGAAGAGGTAGCCCTCCGGGTTGCCCTGCGCTTCGGCGGGCAGGTCCAGGCGCGCGGTCTTGGCGGCCTGCGCGGTGGTGCCGGCCGGGACCTTCAGGGCCCGGTCGACGGCCGCGTAGATCTGGCTGGCCCGCTGCCCCTCGGGAACGGCGAGCTGTCCGCTCTGCCGCTCGCGCAGCAGCCGCGGCACGATCAGCACGACGAGGGCGACCACGACGCACAGGACGGCGCCGAGCAGGAGCCAGCCGGCGCGCGAGATCCGCGGTCCGGGCCGGTGACCGGTGTGCTGAACATCGCTCATGGGGGCACGGTAGGCCAGCCCGCCGTGTTGCGGGACCCGCCCGGCGCAGCGGACCGGGGCTCGGGACGGCGCGGACCGGACGCGGAACGCCGGTACCGGCACTGCGCGGGGCGGCCCGGGGGCCGGCGTCCCGCACCGAACCGTCGGCAGCGGGGCCACTAGCCCGTTGGTGGGGCGGTGGCGCGACGGGGGCGGACGACGGACGCCGCAACGCCCACCCTCGCCACAACCGTCCCCTCACCCCGCCCCCCTCACCCCGCGGCCCGCACCGTTCACCCCTTACCGTTCGGCCTTCGGCCCTTCTCCCTCAGGCGGCAGCCCGCTCCCCGATGCGGCGGTCACGGCCGGCGCCCAGCCCCAGGAGGGCCAGGCCGGCGCAGACGACGAGCAGCAGGCACAGCGGAACGGTCCAGCCGTCGGTGGCCTGGTGGACGGCGCCGAGGGCCAGCGGGCCGACGGCGGCGAGGAGGTAGCCGCCGGTCTGGGCCATGCCGGAGAGCCGGGCGGCGGTGTGCGCGTCGCCGGACCGCAGCACCATCATCGTCAGGGCCAGGCCGAGGGCGCCGCCCTGGCCGACGCCGAGCACCGCGGCCCACAGCCAGGCACCCGCCACCGGCGCGATCAGCAGCCCCGTGACGCCGCACGCCATCAGGACGGAGACCATTACGCCCAGCAGCCGCTGACGGCGCATCCGGCCGGCGAGCGTGGGGACCACGAACGAACCGGCCATCTGCACCAGCGTGCTGAAGGCGAAGACCAACCCCGCCTCGCTCTTGCCCATGCCGTGGTCGGTGAAGATCGTCGGCATCCAGGCGATGACCACGTACGCGATCAGTGACTGCGAGCCCATGAAGAGGGTCACCTGCCAGGCGAGCGGCGAGTGGGTCAGCTTCGGGCCGTGCTCGGTGGTGTGGGCGGGCGCCGCCGCGGCCTCGCCGTGGTGCGTGCCCCGGCGGGCGATCACGGCCTGCGGGAGCCAGACGAGGGCGGCGACGGCGGCCAGCAGCGACCAGGAGACCAAGGAGCCCTGCCAGCTGCCGAGCGCGTTCTCCAACGGGACGGCGGAGGCGGCCGACACGGTCGCACCGAGGATCATCGCGGTCGAGTAGAGCGCCGTCATGCTCGCCGCCCGATCGGGGAAGTCCCGCTTGATCAGGCCCGGCATCAGCACGTTGAGCAGGGCTATGGAGCCGCCCACCACCGCGCAGCCGGCGAAGAGCGCGGCGACCGGCGGCGCGATCCGCAGCACGATGCCGCCGCAGAGCGCGACCAGCGCGCCGCACAGCGCCGCCTCGGTGCCCCAACGCCGCGCCAGCCGCGGCGCGATGACCGATCCCAGGCCCATGAAGATCAGCGGGATGGTGGTCACCAGGCTGCTGGCGGTGGCGGCCAGGTGGAAGTGCTGCGCCATCTCGTTGAGCAGCGGGGAGACCCCGGCGAGCGCCGCGCGCATGTTCACCGCGGCGAGCACGATGCCGGTGAGGAGGAGCGCGGGGTGGGCCCGCAGCCGGCGCCGGGCGGTGGCCACCTGCGGCGCGGGGATCAGGTCTTCCTCGGCGTCGATGAGGTCGACCGGAGCGGTCGAATCGGTCCCTGACATGCGTGCGTACCTAGCCAATCGTGCCCTCGTGCTGGGGAGGGCGGAGAAGGTCAGAAGGGGGAGGGGGCGGGAACGGGAGGGGAGCGGGGAGGGAGCCGGGAGCCGGCCCTCACTCGCCGGCGAGGAGGGCCTCCACGGCCCGTTTGGGCTTCTCCAGGAGCGCGCGGGTGGCGCGTTCGGCGGCGTCCGGGTCGCCGTGCGCGATCGCGTCCAGGACGGCGCGGTGGTCACCGTGCACGATCTTCGGCATCGCCTGGTCGTCCAGCGCGCTGACCAGCGCCTCCCGTACGGAACTGCTGAACCATCCGTAGGTCGCCGTCAGCGCGGTGTTGTGCGCGGCCTCGACGACGGCCTTGTGGAAGGCGATGTCGTGGTCCGCGTAGAGCTCCAGGCTGCCGGAGTGCGGCCGGCCCTCGGAGTCCTCCAGCGCGGCCTGGGCATCCAGGGCCGCCCGCATCCGTTCCAGGTCGGCGGGTTCGTGGCGGAGTGCGGCCAGGCGGGCGGCCTCCGCCTCCAGGGCGATGCGCAGTTCCAGGACGTCACGGATGCCGGCGCGCTGGACGCCGCGCATGATCTCGGCCGGGTCCGCGGTGGAGACGACGAAGGTGCCCTCGCCCTGGCGGGAGCGGAGCATTCCGGCGTGCACGAGGACGCGTACCGCCTCGCGGACGGTGTTGCGGCCGACCTGGAGCTGCTCGGCGAGGGCGTGCTCGGTCGGGATGCGGGTGCCGACCTGCCATTCTCCGGCGGCCAGTTGGGCGCGGAGCGCCTCGACGACGGTGTCGACGAGGGATTGCCGTCCTGCTGCCTTGAGTGCCATCGCCCTGGTCCCGTGTCCGTTCCTGTGCGTGTGTCGTCGTGCGGGTCGTGTGCCGCGGCGGCCCGCGCGTCGGAGCGCGGCCGCCCACCGGGTCCGGTGCGCCGGCCGGCCGGCCCGTTCGCCGGTGGCTCCGCCTCGCACGTTTGCCCGGTTGCCCAGTCATCCTACAACCAGTTCGTTTCCCCATGCACCTAAATCGCCCGCCCGGGATCCGCCGCGACGATCTCCGCCGGCGGCGATCCGTGGTGGGGTGGGGTGCGGAAGGACGACGGAGGGCGGGGATCGCAGACGGAACGGCGGACGGAACGGCGGACGCAACGGCGGTCGAGAAGCCTGGCCGGAAGCCCCGGCCAGGAAGCCGGACCCCAGCCGCCCAACCAACAGCCCAACCAACAGCCCAACCAACGAACGACAGCGAACGAACGACAGCGAACAACGACGAACAACGACGAACAACGACGAACAACGGCTGAACGACGACCAGTCGAAGCAGAGTGACGAAGCAGAGTGACGAAGCTGAGTGACGAAGCAGACTGACGAAGCTGAGTGACGAAGCTGAGTGTCGAAGCAGAGTGACGAAGAAGAGCGCAGAGCGGCGCAGGGGGAGAGGAGGCCCGGTGGCGGGCTTTTACCACGTGTGTTTCGTCGTGCCGGACATGGCGGCGGCGATCCGTGACCTGGGGGTGGCGGCCGGTGTCGAGTTCAGTGCGCCGCGGGCGGACCGGATCGGGGAGTGGGACTTCCGGATCGCCTTCACGCGGGGCGAGCCGCCGTACGTCGAGCTGATCGAGCCCGCGCCCGGCGGGCCGTGGGACGTGTCCGAGGGGCCGCGCTTCGACCACCTCGGGTTCTGGACGCGGTCGGTCGAGGACGGGTCCCGGCGGTTGGCGGCGGAGGGGTTCCCCGAGGAGTTCAGCGGCTGCCCCTACGGGCGGTCGTTCGCGTACCACCGGGTGGACAGCATCGGCGCCCGGGTCGAACTCGTCGACCTGGCCCGGCAGCCGGCCTTTCTCGCGGCCTGGAACCCGGGCGGAGCCCCGATGCCCCCGGTGGAGCCGGCACCGCCCGGGGCGTAACGGGGGGCGGTGTGGCGCCGGTGCGCCACGGCGTGGAGCCCCCGGTGGCGGAGTCCTGGGCGAGCACCACCACCGGGGGCGTTCCCGGGCCCGGACGGCCCCGGGTACGGGGGCGGTCCGGGGCGGAGCCGGGCCCGGGGCCAGGGGCCGGGCCAGGGGGCCGGCGTGGACACCCTCCGGCCCCCCTGGCCCTGAGTCCGTGCCCGGCCGGTCAGAGGCCGATGTCGCGTTCCTGGATGTCCGCCAGGGACTCCCGGCGGACCAGCAGCCGGGCGTGGCCAGAGGTCACCGCGACGACCGGCGGTCGCCCGACGAGGTTGTACCCGGAGGCCATGGACAGGTGGTACGCGCCGGCCACGGGGACGGCGAGCAGGTCACCGGGACGGACGTCGCCGGGCAGGTGGACGTCGGAGGCGAGGATGTCGCCCGCCTCGCAGTGCCGGCCGACGACGGTCACCGGTTCGGTCGGCACCGCCGAGCGGCGCCCGACCAGCCGTGGCGCGTAGCGCACCCCGTACAGCGCGGGCCGCGGGTTGTCGCTCATCCCGCCGTCCACCGCGACGAAGGTGTGGGAGCCGGTGCGCTTGACGGACAGCACCCGGTAGAGGACGACGCCCGCGGGGCCGGCGATGGCGCGGCCCGGTTCGACGGCCAGCCGGGGCACGGGAAGGCCGGCCGCCGCGCAGCTGCCGGCCAGTTCGGCGCGGACCTTGGTGGCGAGTCCGACCACGTCGAGGGCGGGCTCGCCGGGCAGGTAGGCCACGCCGTGTCCGCCGCCCAGGTCCAGTTCGGGCAGGGTGATGCCGTGTTGCTCGCGGACCCGGGCCAGCAGGCCGACCAGGCGCCGCACGGCCGAGAGGTACGGCTTGACGGCGGTGATCTGGGAGCCCAAGTGGCAGTGCAGGCCGACGAGTTCGAGGCGCGGCTGGCCCAGGACGCGGGTGATCGCGTGCTGTGCGGAGCCGTCGGTGAGGGACAGCCCGAACTTCTGGTCGTCGGTGCCGGTGCGGATCTTGGCGTGGCCGCCGGCGGCGATCCCGGGGACGACCCGGATCAGCACCTTCTGCCGGCTGTCCGCCGGGACCGCGGCGGCCAGCCGGGCGATCTCGGAGGTGCTGTCGATGACGATCCGGCCGACGCCGAGCCGGAGCGCGGCCCGCAGGTCGGCCGGGCTCTTGGCATTGCCGTGCAGCACGATCCGCTCCGGCGGGAAGCCGGTGGTGACCGCGAGTTCCAGTTCGCCGGCGGAGCAGACGTCCAGGCCCAGGCCCTCCTCGGCGACCCAGTGCGCCATGGCGCGGCACAGGAACGCCTTGGCCGCGTAGTAGACGTCGGTGTCGGGGAAGGCGCGCAGGTAGGTGCGGCAGCGGCGGCGGACCTCGTCCTCGTCCAGGACGTAGGCGGGGGTGCCGAAGCGGTCGGCGAGTTCGGTCAGCGCGACGCCGCCGATGGAGAGGTCGTCCTCGGGGAGCGGCAGGGTCGACGCGGGCCATATGGCGAGTTCGTCCGGGCCGTCGCCCGGGGACGGCGAGGGTGCCGGGTGCAGGGCCGTCGCGTCGGGGGCCGGCGGCGCGGTCCGCGGGGGCCGGGGGGTCTCGGTGGTCCGGGGCAGGGTCGTGTGGGTCATGGTGGGTGCCCCTCCTCAGACGGCCCGTAGCTGGGTGTTCCGGGAGCCCCGGGGGATTCCCGGGGCGAAGCACGGTTCGCGGCGGACGTCGGGAGCCAGGCGCGGGTCCCTGGGGACGTCCCGTGCGAACCGCGGATCGCCCGCGGCGTCCGGGGTGAACTGCGGTGCGCGCCCGGCGGCGTCGGCCGGGCGCCTGCCGTCCCGCGCGACGCCGGGGGTGAAGCGCGGATCGACGGTCACGGTGGCCGCGCCGAGGGGTTCGGCCAGTGCGCGCAGCGCGGGCTCGGAGAGCCGCACCCAGGGCTGGCCGCCGCCGAGGACCTCGGCCAGCCGCTGCGGTGAGGTGAAGCCGACGGCGGTGCGGCCGCCGAGGGGGGTGCGGAACAGGCGGGCGGTGCAGCCCGCGGGTCCCGGCCGGACGGGGACGAAGAGAGGCCCGGCCGGGACGCGATCAGCAGGCTCGGGGTCTTCCGCGTGGAGATGGTGGGACACGGCGTTGCTCCTCGACGGGACGGCGCCCCGGACCAGTGGACTGCGTGTGCGCCGGGGCTCGGCACAGACGCTATGCCCGGTGCGGGGGGCACCCCGTGGCTCCATGACGCTTCGTTGACGGTTAGCGGACCGGACTTGACGCGATGCTGCCGCCGGTGGCCGGGGCCCGTCGGACGGTGGCGCGATCCGGTCGCGGAGCGGTCCCGGACGGGCAACGGACCGTGACCGAAGTGGTCACCCCCTCCGTGGGGTTGCGGCCGTCCTCGACCTTGACACTGTGGGAACCACTCCACTGGGCGCGGGGGACGCGGTGCTGGTGCACGCCGGGGTCGCGATCGGCCGGGAGGAACTGGCGAGGGCCGTGCGGCGCGGCGAGGACGGCGCCGGGCTCGGCTTCGACACCGTCACGCTGCCCGGGCTCGACCTGGCCGCGACGGTCGTCCACCGCGGCCCGATGAGCCGGATCGTGCCGAGCGCGCGGGCCCTCGCGCACGGGATCGACGGCAACGGCTACCGCTCGGCAGGGTACGCCCGGGAGCTGTACCTGGAGTGCCCGGACGACCAGGAGCAGTGGGTCACCGAGATTCAGGAACCGGTCGTCCGGGCCTGAGGCCGGGGCCCGGGGACGGCGCCGACGGCCGTGGCCTCGGCGTCGGGATCCGCGGTCGGTGACCGGTGCCCGGCGGGCGGCGCGCCGTCGACCAGGCACCGGTTCACCGTCCCGGCGAACTCCACGGCGGCCGGGCTGAGCGCCGCCCACTGGCGCACCGCCCACCCGGTCGTCAGCGGTGGCAGCGCCGGGATCGGCACCAGCCGCAGGCCCGGATGGTCGGCGGTGGCGCGGTCGCCGGGCAGGCGCGGGACGACGGCGGGGCCGACGCCGAGTTCGGCGAGGAGCAGCGCGGTGTCCCAATCGGCGACGCTGGTGGTGCTGGGCCCGGGGACGGCGGGGGCCGGTGCCGGGGCGCCCTCCTGGTGGCCGAGGTGCCCGTCGAGGCGCATCCGGGAGGTGGAGTTCTCCGGCAGCCGGACGAGGCGGAGGCCGGCCAGTTCGTCCGGTGCGACGTGGTCGCGGGCGGCGAGCGGATCGTCGGCGCGGACCGCGAGCACCCACGGCAGGCCGATCACCGGGTGCTGCTCGATGCCCCGCACGGGCGGGCCGATGGTGATCCAGGCCAGTTCGGAGTCGCCGTCCGCGACCGCCTCGAAGCAGCGGCGGCTGGAACTCTCGGTGTGGAACTCCAGGTTGACGTGCGGATGCCGGTGCCGGAAGGCGACCACCGCGTCCGACATGAAGTGCCGGACGGTGGTGGCCCCGGTGGTGACCCGGACCGTCCCGCCGTCGCCCCGCCGCATGTCGGCCAGCCGGCGCAGCGCCAGGTCCAGTCCGCCCAGGCCGTCGGCGGCGGCGCGGTGCAGGATGCGGCCCGCGGCGGTCGGCGCGACGCCGCGCGGCCGGCGCTCCAACAGGCCGATGCCGGCCTCCCGTTCGAGGCGCCTGACGCGCTGGCTGACGGCGGACTGGGTGCAGCCGAGGTCGCGGGCGACGGCGCTGAGGCTGCCCGCCTCGCAGACGGCCACGAAGGCGCGCAGATCGTCGAGGGTCACCCGGCCACGCTAGCGCGCGGCTGACCGGCAACCCAAGCCATGGCTAAGGAGTTTGGAAGGAAACCCGAGGATTGACTTGGGTCTGCGCCCCCGGGACGATCGTCGCAGGGCCCTGGGCGGCAACCCGGAACCGTGGACGGCCGTACGGTTCCGGGTGCCGACCCGCCCGTACGGCGCCGCCCATGCGGTGCCGCCCGTACGGGCCGTCGGCGTCACGCCCCCGCCGGCGCCTCCGAGCGCGACCGGGCGTCGTCGTGCTCCGCGCCGCCGGTACCGGACGCACCGTCGGCGCTCGACGGCGCACCCGAGGGCGCGCCGCCCGGCCGTCCGCCGTCCGTCCGCGGAGCGCGCCGGACCACGGCGAGGACCAGCAGGCCGGTGGCGAGCGCCGCCAGGCCGGAGAGCAGCGTGATGTCCCGCAGCCCCGAGAGGTAGCCGTCGGCGAGCGCGGCCCGACCGCCGGAGGAGGCCCCGGAGTCCCGCAGGGCGGTGCCGAAGACCGTCCCCAGGACCGCGATCCCGAAGGCGAACCCGAGCTGGCGGAAGGTGTTCACCGCGCCGCTCGCCATCCCGGCCCGCTGCGGCGGGGCCGCGCCGAGCGCCGCCGACACCAGCACCGGCATCGCCGCACCGATGCCGAGCCCGCTCACCGCCAGACCGGGCACCAGCGCCGGCCAGCTCGCACCCGAGCCGAGCAGCGCGACGTGCAGCAGCGCCCCCGCGCCGATCAGCAACACACCGATGCCGAGCGGGAGTTGGGGAGAGAGCCGCTGGAGCGCCCGGCCGCCGAACACGCCGACCAGCAGCGACATCAGCGCCATCGGCGTCACCGCGAGCCCGGCCCCGATCGGGCTCAGCCCGAGCACGTCCTGCGTCCACAGCCCGACGAACGTCAGGTACGGGAAGGCCGCCGCCTGCATGAGCAGCGCCGCCAGCATCAGCACCGCGAACGACGGGCGGCGCAGCAGCCGGAGGTCCAACAGCGGCCCGGCGGTCCGCCGCTCGACGACCACGAACACCAGCAGGGCCAGCGCGGCGACCGCCAACGCCACCAGCGTCCCGGTCTCGGTCCACCCGTGCTCGCCGCCGCGCATCAGCCCGTAGGTCAGCGCGCCCGCGCACAACGTGAACGACCCGGCGCCCGGCCAGTCGATCCGCGCGCCCCGGTCGCCGTAGGACTCGCCGACGTGGCGCAGGGTCAGCCAGATGGCGATCGCCGTCAGCGGCAGGTTGACCAGGAAGATCGCCCGCCAGTCGGTCCACTCGGTGAGCATTCCGCCCAGCACCGGGCCGACCGCGGCCGCCGCGCCGCTGGTGCCGCCCCAGACGCCGAACGCCACCCCGCGGTCCCGGCCCTGGTAGGCGGCCATCAGCAGCGGGGTGTTGGTGGCGAACATCGCCGCCGCCCCGATGCCCTGCACGACCCGGGCCGCGACCAGCAGGTCCGCGCCGGGGGCCAGCCCGCAGGCCAGCGAGGCGAGCGCGAAGAGCGCCAGCCCGCCGATGTAGAGCCGGCGCCGGCCGTACAGGTCGGCCGCCGAGCCCGCCACCATCAGGAGCGCGGCCAGCGCCAGCGCGTAGCTGTCCATCACCCACTGGAGCGAGGAGAAGGAGGCGCCCAGGCCGTCGGCTATCCGGGGCAGCGCGGTGTTCACGATCGTCACGTCGACCAGCAGCATGAAGTTGCCGAGGGTGATGGCCACCAGGGGCCACCACTTCCCGCGCGCTCTGCCGTGGCCGTCGCTCCCGTCGGGCGCCTGCCCGGGTGCGTACCGCATGGTCCTGTCCTCCGTTGGATGGTGCGCTCACGTACGTGGCCGGGCAGACGCCCGGCCGGGGTACCACTCTGCGCCGCACCCCGCCCGCTTCCCCAGCCACGGCGTTCCCGGCGGTGCAATCCGACACGGGTTAGCCTCCAACGGTGAAAACCGACGGCAGCGCCGGCCAGCCGGCGCCCTTCGACGACCTCGACCGGCGACTGATCCACGCCCTCCAGACCGACGGTCGCGCCCCCTTCAGCCGGATCGCCGAGGTCCTCGGAGTCTCCGACCAGACGGTCGCCCGGCGCTACGCCCGCCACCGCGGCTCCGGCGGGCTCCGGGTGCTGGGCCTGGCCGAGCCGCGGGCGCTGGGCGAGGTGGAGTGGCTGGTGCGGGTGCAGTGCGCGCCGGACGCCGCGGTGTCGGTCGCCGAGGCGCTGGCCCGCCGCCCGGACACCTCCTGGGTCAGCCTGATGTCCGGCGGCACCGAGATCTCCGCGGTCTGCCGGTCGGGGAGCAGCGAGCACAGCGACACGCTGCTGCTCCAGAAGCTGCCGCGCACCCCGCGCGTCGTCGGCGTGACCGCCCACTGCCTGCTGCACGAGTTCTACGGCGGCCCGCAGAGCATGATCAGCAAGTCCGGTGCGCTGACCGACGAGGAGGCCGCCCGGTTGAGCCCGCCTCCCCCGCGGTCCCACTTCCGTCCGAGCACCGGGGACCCCCTTCCCGGCCCGCCGGCCGAACCGGTGGTGCTCTCCGACGCCGACCGGCGGCTCTTCGAGGCGCTGGGCCGGGACGGCCGGGCCCCGCTCGCCGACCTCGCCGCGGCCACCGGCTGGTCGCCCACCACGGTCCGCCGCCGACTGGAGGCGCTGCGCGCCGACGGCGTGCTGTACTACGACGTCGACTACGACCTGCGGCTGTTCGGGTACGGGGTGATGGTCGCCCTGTGGCTGTCCGTCGCACCGGCCGAACTCGCCGCCACCGGCGCGGCGTTGGCGGCCCATCCGGAGGTCGCCTTCGCCGGCGCCACCACCGGCCCGCACAACCTCTTCGCGTCCGTCCTGTGCCGGGACACCGGCGCGCTCTACACCTACCTGACGACCCGGGTCGCGGCGCTGCCGGGCGTGCGGACCATGGAGAGCGCGCCGCGGATCCGGCACGTCAAGGGGCCCGGCCCGTACGTCGCGGTCGGCCCCGCCGTCCCGAGGAGCCGTCGATGACCCCACCCCTCGCCGCCCCGGCCCGCCGGGCGTGGAACTGGGTGCTGGACTGGGTGCGCTCCACGCCCGGCACCCACATCTGGCTGTTGATCATCGGCATCACCAGCCTGGTGATCGCCTCGGCCTCCGAGGGGCTGGAGCAGTTCCTCCTGCACCGCACCAGCAGCAACATCCACGAGCTGAACGAGCATCCGGTGCCCTCGCTGCTGATCAGCGGGTTCTGGATCGAGCAGCCGGGGTCGTTCCTGCTCTACGCGGTGATGTTCGAGCTGGTGCACGCCAACGTCGAGCGCTGGATGGGAAGTTGGCGCTGGCTGCTGACCGTCGGCGCGGCGCACGTCGCGGCCACCCTGGCCAGCCAGGAACTGGTGCTGCTCGCCATCGAGGGCCACCAACTGCCGCGCTCGATGACCCACGTGGTGGACATCGGCGTCTCCTACGGACTGGCCGCCGCGGCCGGTGTGCTGACCTACCGACTGCCGTCGCCCTGGCGTTACGGCTACCTCGTCGGCCTGCTGGCCTTCTTCGGGGTGCCGCTGGCGACCGGCGCGACCTTCACCGACTTCGGCCACGCCATAGCACTGACCATGGGGTTCGCGTGCTGGCCGCTGACGCCGGCGGCACGGGTGGGGCCGTCCGACGTGGCGGCGGGGGACGACAGCGGAGGCGCGGCCGGGGCCGGGGACGGGGCCGGGCCGCCGCCCCCGCCCGGGCGTCAGGAGTAGAGCCGCTCCAGCACCAGCGCGACCCCGTCGTCCTCGTTGGAGGCGGTGATCTCGTCGGCCACGGCCTTGAGTTCGTCGTGGGCGCCGGCCATCGCCACGCCGTGCGCGGCCCACGCGAACATCGGGATGTCGTTGGGCATGTCGCCGAACGCCAGGGTCTCCTTGGCGGTGATGCCCAGGCGGCGGGCGGCCAGCGAGAGCCCGGTGGCCTTGGTCAGCCCCAGCGGCAGCAGCTCGACGATGCGGGGCCCGGCGACCATGACGCCGACCAGGTCCCCGGCGACCTGGCGGGCGGCGCGGGCCAGCGCGTCGTCGTCCAGCGTCGGGTGCTGTATGTAGACCTTGTTCAGCGGCGCGGCCCACAGCTCGCCCGGATCGTCGATCAGGACGTTGGGCAGCGGGCCCTCCTGGACCTGGTAGCCCGGGCCGACCAGCACCTCGCCGGCCAGGCCGTCGCGGCTCGCCGCCAGGTGGAGCGGGCCCACCTCCGCCTCGATCTTGGACAGCGCGAGGCCGGCCAGCTGGCGGTCCAGCGTCACCGACGTCAGCAGCCGCCGTTCACCGGCGTGGTAGACCTGCGCGCCCTGTCCGCACACCGCCAGGCCCTGGTAGTCCAGGGCGTCGAGGATGTGCCGGGTCCAGGGCACCGCCCGACCGGTGACGACGATGTGCGCCGCGCCCGCCGCGGTGGCCGCGGCGAGCGCCTGGCGGGTGCGTGCGGAGACGGACTCGTCGTGGCGCAGCAGCGTCCCGTCGAGGTCCGTCGCGATGAGCTTGTACGGCAGCGGCGAACCCGCCGGGGCTGAGGAGCTCACTTGGTGACGGGCTCCAGTACCTCACGGCCGCCCAGGTAGGGGCGGAGCACTTCGGGGACGCGGACCGAGCCGTCGGGCTGCTGGTGGTTCTCGAAGATCGCCACGATGGTCCGCGGGACGGCGCAGAGCGTGCCGTTGAGCGTCGCCAGCGGCTTGACCTTCGGCTTGCCGTCGACGGTCTCGCGCATCCGGACCGAGAGGCGGCGGGCCTGGAACTCGTCGCAGTTGGACGCCGAGGTCAGCTCGCGGAACTTGCCCTGGGTCGGGATCCACGCCTCGCAGTCGAACTTGCGGGAGGCGGAGGCGCCCAGGTCGCCGGTGGCGACGTCGATCACCTGGAACGGCAGCTCCAGGCCGGTCAGCCACTGCTTCTCCCACTCCAGCAGGCGCCGGTGCTCGGCCTCGGCGTCCTCCGGCGCGACGTAGGAGAACATCTCCACCTTGTCGAACTGGTGGACCCGGAAGATGCCGCGGGTGTCCTTGCCGTAGGTGCCGGCCTCGCGGCGGAAGCACGGCGAGAACCCGGCGTAGCGCAGCGGCAGCTGCTCCGCGTCGACGATCTCGTCCATGTGGTACGCGGCGAGCGGGACCTCGGAGGTGCCGACCAGATAGAAGTCGTCGCGCTCCAGGTGGTAGACGTTCTCGGCGGCCTGGCCGAGGAAGCCGGTGCCCTCCATGGCGCGCGGGCGCACCAGTGCGGGGGTCAGCATCGGCGTGAAGCCGGCCTCGGTGGCCTGCGCGATGGCGGCGTTCACCAGCGCCAGCTCCAGCAGGGCGCCGACGCCGGTGAGGTAGTAGAAGCGCGAGCCGGAGACCTTGGCGCCGCGCTCGACGTCGATGGCGCCGAGCAGTTCGCCGATCTCCAGGTGGTCCTTCGGGGCGAAGCCCTCGGCGGCGAAGTCGCGGACGGTGCCGTGCGTCTCCAGGACCGTGAAGTCCTCCTCGCCGCCCACCGGGACGTCGGGGTGGACGATGTTGCCCAGCTTGCGCAGCAGCGCCTGGGTCTCTTCCTTGGCCTCGTCCTGCTCGGCGTCGGCGGCCTTGACGGCGGCGGCGAGCTCGCCGGCCTTCTTCAGCAGCTCGGCCTTCTCGTCGCCACTGGCCTTGGGGATGAGCTTGCCGAGCGCCTTCTGCTCGGAGCGCAGCTCGTCGAAGCGGACGCCGGACGACCTGCGCCGCTCGTCGGCGGAGAGGAGTGCGTCGACGAGTGCGACGTCCTCTCCACGGGCGCGCTGGGAGGCGCGAACACGGTCGGGGTCCTCACGGAGCAGGCGAAGGTCAATCACCCCACCAGGCTACCGGGGCCGGCAGCCGGCCCTCGACGTGATATTCGCGGGTGCGGCCATTTGCCCGTTTTGCGGTTATTTATTCCGTGGCAGGGAATCGACCCCGCGCGCCTTCTCGAAGGTCGCTTCGTAACGCATCGTAAGGCCCTGCGGAATTCCCGGTTCTTGCCGCGAAAAGGGGCATTCACGGCGGCGGATTCCTGGCTTCCGGTGGCCGGCCCGATGTGGTCCCCAGGTTGCCCACCGGGTTGTCCACAGGGGGGAGGGGGTTGCGGATTCTTATCCACAGGCTGTGTGTGAGATCTGTGGAAGCCGGAATTGATCATTCTGTGCCCGAAATGCTCACCTATGGATTCTTGGTCCAAACCCCGTTCACGCACTCTTTCGTGTGGGATTACCTCGCCCTAAAGGATTGGTTACGGGAATTGTGCTGACGGGGCGCACGGTGATCCACTGTGGGCGGCTGTGGAGGGGTGTGTGGTCACTAGGGTGATATGTCGACTCTGTCCGACTCGGATGTCGACTTACCCACAGGTCGAGAAGCGACCCTGTGGATAACTTTGTGGACAACTGCGGAGGCTCCTGGGACGGCGTACCGGAACGGCGCCGCCGGCCCCGCCGAAGGCGCAGGTCACAGCCCGTGACCTGAGGGGCAGGAGGGGTGGCTGGGTTCAGCCCCGGCCGTCCTGGCAGCGCGCCAGCCAATCCGACGCCGCGGTGAACGCCGTATCGGTCACCTGCGGCCGGACGGTGGCGGTGACCTCGTCCGCCCGCGGGTACGAGCCGAGGAACCGCACGTCGCGGCAGACCCGCTTGAGGCCCATCAGGACCTCGCCCACCCGCCGGTCGGTGACGTGACCCTCGCAGTCCACCGAGAAGCAGTAGCGGCCGATGCCCTCACCGGTCGGCCGGGACTCGATCCGCATCATGTTGACCCCGCGGACCGCGTACTCCTGGAGCAGTTCCAGCAGCGCACCGGGGTGGTCGGCAGCCAGCCACAGCACCACCGAGGTCTTGTCCGCACCGGTGGGCGACGCCGGCCGGGCCGGGCGGCCGACCAGCACGAAGCGGGTGGCGGCGTTCTGCGCGTCGTGGATGCCGGCGACCAGGGGCTCCAGCCCGTACGTCGCGGCCGCGAACTCACCGGCGAACGCGCCGTCGTAGCGGCCCTCCTGGACCAGCCGCGCACCGTCCGCGTTGGAGGCCGCCGACTCCCAGACCGCGTCCGGGAGTTGGGCCGCCAGCCACTTGCGGACCTGGGGCTGCGCCACCGGGTGCCCGGTCACCGTCTTCACGTCGGCCAGCGCCGTCCCCGGGCGGGCCAGGAGCGCGAAGGCGATCGGCAGCAGCACCTCGCGGTAGATCATCAGCGGTTCGCCGGAGGCCAGTTCGTCGAGGGTGGTGGTCACCCCGCCCTCGACGGAGTTCTCGATCGGCACCAGCGCCGCCGCGGCCTCCCCGGCCCGGACCGCGTCCAACGCGGCCGGCACCGACACCATCGGCACCAGCTCCCGGGTCGCCGCCTCGGGCAGGGTGCGCAGGGCGGCCTCGGTGAAGGTGCCCGCGGGACCGAGATACGTATAGCGACTGGCCGACATGGAGTGGACTCCCTCATGTGCTCGCGGGAGCGCCCCGCTGTCTTTCCCCCTGCCCCTGCCACGATACCGAGCGGGCCGGCGGCGGGCGGACGCGTTCCGAAGAGTGGGCCCGACCGACCCGCTCAGCCCTCCAGCAGCGGCTGGGCCACGTAGTCGCCGTCCGAGGGCGCCGGCGGCACCGCGTACAGACCGCTGGCCTCGTGCCGCAGGAACGGCGACAGCGCGTCGCCGCGGTCCAGCTTCCGCTGGATCTGGGTGAAGGCGCGCAGCGGGTCGGCCTGCCAGCAGACGAAGAGCAGCCCGGCGTCCGGGGCGCCGTCGTCGCGGAAGCCGTCGTGGAAGGAGAACGGACGGCGCAGCAGCGCCGCGCCCTGGTTGGCCTCCGGGGCGGCGATCCGGGCGTGCGCGTTGGCGGGGATGACCGGGAGCCCGTCGGGGCCGGTGGCGTCCAGTTTCATCGGGGTGGTCTCGGTGCCGCCGGTCAGCGGGGCGCCACTGTCCTTGCGCCGGCCTATGACCCGCTCCTGCTCGGTGCGCGGGCGCTTCTCCCAGTCGTCGAGCAGCATCCGGATCCGGCGCACCACCGCGTACGAGCCGCCGCGCATCCACTCCTGCGCGGTGTCCGCGCCGACGAAGATCCGCCGGTCGAAGTCCGGGTCGGACGGCTTGGGGTTGTTGGTGCCGTCGACCTGGCCCATCAGGTTGCGGGCGGTCATCGGGTGCGCGGTGGCGCCCGGCGTGCGGTTGAAGCCGTTCATCTGCCAGCGCAGCCGGGCGGCCCCCGCCGCCTCCTTCTGCAGCGCGCGCAGGGCGTGGAAGGCGACCAGCGCGTCGTCGGCACCGACCTGGATCCACAGGTCGCCGTCGGAGCGCCGGGGGTCGAGGGCGTCGTTGGAGAAGGCGGGCAGCGGGTCGAGCTGGACCGGGCGGCGCGCGGTCAGGCCGGTCCGGTCGAAGAAGCCGTGGCCCAACCCGAAGGTGACGGTCAGCGACGAAGGGCCGGCGTCCCGCGCCACGTCGGTGTCGGCCTGCGGGGTGCGCCCGGCCATCAGCTCCCGGGCCGTCTGCGACCAGCGGCGCAGCAGCGCGGCGGCCTCCGTGCGGCCGGCGCCGGGCGCCAGGTCGAAGGCGACGAGGTGGCCGCTGGCCTGGAGCGGGGTGGTGATGCCGGCCTGGTGCTTGGCGCCCGCCGTGCGGAACGGGACCTCGGTCGACCCGATCGTGGTCAGCGCCGCCGGGGCGTCGCCCTGCGCGGCCGAGGCACCGAGCGCGCCGCCGGCCCCGCCGACGACCAGCCCGGCCGCGCCGGCCGCGCCGACGGTCCCCAGGAGGCGGCGGCGGGACAGCTGCGGGGCGGTGCCGTCCGCGGCCGGCGCGGATCGGGTGCGGGGGGCGTCGTCTGGCGGGGTGGCGGTGGCGTCCTGCTGCTTGCTCATCAGTCGATCGTCACGTTCCTGGTCTCGGTCACCTGGTCGAAGTCGGAGGTCCGCACGAGCAGTGACAGCTGCCACCGTCCCGGGACCGGGAGTTGGACGCCGCTCGCGGTCCAGTGGCCGGTGCCGCTGTGCCGGAGCGCGACCGGGAGCGGCCCCAGCTTCTTGGCGCCGAGCGTGAAGGAGACCTCCACCTGGGGGACGTCCCGGGCCTTGCCGGACGGGTCGGCGATCCGCAGCCGCAGCTCGTTGCCGCCGCCGCTGCGCCCGGGGTCGAGGTCGAGTCGGGCGGTGCCCTTGCCGTCCGCGCCGCCGGTGTCGAACGGGACGTTCAGCACGCGCGGTTGGTTGGCGTCGGGGGACCGGTCGGCCGAGGCGGCCTTGACGGCCTCCGCGGTACGGGCCGGCTCGGTGGTGGTCAGGGCGGTGGTCACCGCGAGCAGCAGCACCGCGACGGCGGCTTCGGTCAGGACCGACCGCCGCAGCCCCCGCCGCACCGGGTCGGCGTCCCGGATCCGCTTCTTCCGCGCGGTGGTCAACGCGGCCTGCTGGCGCGCCAGTTGGGCGACCCGGGCCGGGTCGGCGGGGCCGCCGGAACCGGCCGTGTCCGCCGCCGGCGCGTCTTCGGTGCCCGAGGGGGCTGAGGTGTCCTGCGCGGCGGCCGGGGCGGCGGTGGGCTCCGTGCCATCCGTGCCATCCGTGCCATCCGTGCCATCCGTGCGGTCCGTGCGCTCCGTGCGGTCCGTGCGGTTCGCGCCCTGGGCGGCGGCCGTCAGCCGGCCCGTCCAGCGGCGGGAGAGCCCAGCGACGGCCACCATCACCGCGACCAGCCCCACCTTGACCAGCAGCAGTTGCCCGTAGGAGGTGTCGGTCAGCGCGTGCCAGGAGCCGACCTGGCGCCACGACTGGTAGGTGCCGGTGGCGACCAGCACCAGCACGGAGCCGAAGGCCACCCGGGAGAAGCGCCGGACGGCGGTCCGCTCGACCGGCGGCCCCCAGTAGAGGGAGACCAGCAGGGCCGCCAGACCGCCGAGCCAGGCGGCGACCGCGAGCAGGTGCAGCACGTCGACGGGCACCGCGACGGCCGGCTGGAGCCCCGTCGAGGCGTGCTCGGCGATGGCCCAGGTGGTGGCCAGCCCCGCGGCGAGGACCGTGCCGCCCGCCGCGAGCCCGAACGTGAGGTCCTTGCGCCGCTTGGCGGTGTCCTCGGCGTCTTCGGCGTCTTCGGCGTCTTCGGCGTCTTCGGCGTCCTCAGCCTCACCGGTGCCGTCGGTGCCGTCGGTGCCGTCGGCGTCCGTGCCGACCGGTGCGTGGAGCCGGGCGTACGCGCCGAACAGCACCGCCACGAACAACGCCGCCGCGGCGAGCAGCAGCAGCCGGGACAGCAACGCGGCCCCCGGCTTGCTCATCACCACCTGCTGGAGCCCGCCGAAGTCGAAGACGTCGGCGAGCTTGCCGGAGCCGGTGTACGGGGTGCGCAGCAACAGCATCGCCAGCGTGGCGCCGGTCAGCAGCGCCCAGCCGCGGACCACCAGGCGCTGCACGGACCGCACCCGGGCGGCGGCCGGCCGGCACGCCACCACGAAGGCCGCGCCGCCGACCAGCAGCACGAACCCGGCGTAGGCGAGATAGCGGGCGATCTCGTAGAGCGCGCCCACCAGGCCGCCGCCGACCTGCTGCTGGGGAACGGCGGCGGCGGTCTTGGACGGCGCCCCGATGGAGAAGGTGAAGGCACCGGACACCGGGTGGCTGTCCGCCGAGATCGCCTGCCAGGCGACGGTGTACGTCCCGTTGGGGAGCCCCGGCGGGAGCCCCGCGCCGTATTTGACGACGCTCCCGCTGCACAGGTTGCGCAGCTTGCCGCGGTCCACCCGTTTGCCCTGCGGGTCCAGGACGCGCAGCGAGTCGTTCCCCATCGCCACACCCTCGGAGAAGGTGAGCGCGACCTGCTCGGGGGCGTGTGCCACCACCGAGCCCTGCGCGGGGTCGCTGCCGGTCAGCGCGGCGTGCGCGGCGGCCGGCGCGACGCCGGCGGCCAGCACGCCGAACAGCACCGCCACGACGACCAGCAGCCGTCGCGGCCGGAAGCCGGTGAGGACCATGGTGCTCGCTCCCCTTCCCGTTGGCATGAGGTGTCCGTTTCCTTCGCCGGGCCCGTCGCCGGGCCCTCCTCTCACGGTGTCCGCGGTGCGGCGGAGACCGTCACTTCTGCGGTCGGTAGTCGGCGGGCTTCACCGGGACCTCGACCTTGACCGGGTCGGCGGTGGCGAAGTGCAGCTCGACGGTGACCTTCTGGCCCGCGGTGGGCTTGCGGGTCAGGCCCATGAACATCAGGTGGTTGCCGCCGGCGCTGAGCGTGAGCTCCCCGCCCGCGGGCACCGGCAGCGAGTTGACCTGCTCCATCTTGTTGCCGGTGGTCTTGTGGATGCTGATGTCCTTGGACAGGTCACTGGTGACGGACGTCAGCTTGTCGGCGGTGGAGCCGTCGTTCTTGATCACGAAGTAGGCGCCGGCCATGTCCTGGGTGACCGGCTGCGGCATGTAGGCGCCGCTGACCGAGAGCTGGGGCTTGCCGTCCCCGCCGCCGCAGCCCGCGAGGGCGAGACCGGCGGTGAGGGCGAACGCGGAGCCGATGGCTATGCGGCGGCTGACGGGGGCGAGGCGGGCGCGGGGGGCGGTGCGGCGGGTCACGGGTTCTGTCCCTTGATGATCTTAGGAAGTGCGGCGGTGTAGTTGTCGGAGGTGGCTTCCTGCATCCCCATCCAGTGGATCTTGTCGTCCTTGGGGGAGCTCAGCAGGACCTGGGCGCCGTGGGTGGAGACCACGTCGCCGTTCTTCTTCTTGACCGGCGCCTCGATGCCGATGTTCACGCTGCGGGCGGCCTGCTGGATCTTGTTGAACGGGCCGGTGAGCCCTATGAAGTCCTTGTTGATGCCGCCGAGCCACTTCCTGAGCTGGGCGGGCGTGTCGCGCTCCGGGTCGGAGGTCACGAAGACCACCCGCAGGTCGCTGCGCTCGGCCGCCGGCAGCTGCTTCACCGCGACCGCGATGTTGGCCATGGTCGTCGGGCAGACGTCCGGGCAGTTGGTGTAGCCGAAGTAGATCAGGGTGGGGTGGCCCTTGGTCTTCTCCAGCAGGTCGTAGGGCTTGCCGTCGGAGTCGGTGAGGCTGAGGTCCGGCTTCTCCATCGGGCTGTCGAGGGTGACGATCGGCTTGGCCGCCGTCCCGCCGGAGACCTGGGCGACGGGCTGGTCGGAGCCGTCGCCGGAACCGCAGGCGGTCAGGGTCAGGCCGAGTGCGGCGGCCGCCCCCAGGGCGGACAGCAGCAGTTTTCTTCTACGCATGACGAGTGTGTCCTGGTATTTCCGTGGCGCTGGGCCGGTGGGTGTCAGGTGTTCTCGGATCGACGGGTGCGTACCGGAGGGTGCCGGACCGGCGCGTGGGGCGCGCCGGTCCGACCGGGTCCGGTCGCGGGGTGCGGATCAGGCGTTGCGGCGACGGCCGGCGAGCACGCCGAACGCGACGCCGACGATGCCGACGACGATCCCGCCGACGGCCAGCACCCGTGCCGTGGTGTCGCTGGTGGACGCCGGGGCGGCCGTGGCGTCGCCCTTGGCGCCGCTCTTGCCGTCCGCCGGGTCCTGGGCGTCGGCCGCGGTGAGCTTGAGCACCGGCGCCGGGTTCTGCGGCTCCGGGCCGCCGGGCTTGGCCGGCTCGATCCAGCGCACGACCTCCTTGTTGTCGTACGTCTGGAGGGCCTTGAAGACGAGCTGGTCGGTGTCGCTGGGCAACTGGCCGACCGAGAGCGGGAACTGCTGGAACTGCCCCGGCTCGATGCCCTTGCCGTCCGCGGTCCAGGTGATCTTCGAGGGGGCCTCGTTGACCTTCTCGCCCTCCATCTCGACGGGCTTGGCGAGCTTGGACTTGGTGATGTCGACCTTCCAGCCGGGCACCGGCTGCGGCATGACGGACGTCAGCGGGTGGTCGGTCGGCAGGGAGACCTCGACCTTCACCGTCGAGGCGTCGTCGCGCTCGTTCGGCACCTTGATGTTGACGGTGGCGAAGCCGCCCTTGGGGGCGGTGCCGGGCTGCACGGTGACGTGCGCGAAGGCCGGGCCGGCCAGCAGCAGCACGCTGCCGGCCGCGATCCCGCCGACGACGGGGAGCCGGCGGGCCAGGCGCCGCGCCGAGGACGACGCGCCGCCCGAAATCTCTGACATACCGGACTTCTTGGTCATGTGGACGCTCCACGAGGAGAAGGGAGGAAACGACTGCGGGGTGACGTGGTGCGGTGCCCGGCCTCGGGACGCACGGCCGCCGCGCGCCGCCGTCCCTCCCCGTGGTCCGTCGTGGTCCTCGGGGGTTCCTCGGGAGCGTGCTGCGCGTGGCGTCAGGCCGCGAGGGCCAGGCGGTCGGCCGACGGCGGGCCGCGTCGTATGACGCTGTGCTGGAGCGCCGGGTCCCGCGGACCGGGCGCGTCCCCGTGCGTCGAGAGGGCGCGCCGGCCCTCCTCCTGCGCCGCGCCGAGCGCCGCGAGCAGCGCCCGGACCAGCGTGAGCGAGCGGCGCACCGCGCCGACCAGCGCCCGGGCCGCGACCTCGCGCGCCGCCGGAGCGGACAGCCGCACCAGCCGCCACAGCGCGGCCTCGCCGCGCCGCAGCAACAGGCCGAGGCCGAGCGCGGCGAGCAGGTGCCCGAGCAGCATCGGCAGCGACGGGGCCAGGCAGCCCGCCATCATCGGCGCGCCGGCCCCGCCCGTCGGGTGCCCGCCGGCGCCGATCAGCCCGGCGTTGCCGGCCAGTTCCAGGCCGCCGGGGCCGAGCAACTGCCGTGCCGTGCCGCCGTCGAGCCGGACGCCCTCCAGCCCGCACGTCAGGTGCCGGGCCAGTGCCACCGCGGCCTCGTCGGAGAGGCCGGAGGCCCGCCCGGACAGGGCCGGCATCGGGTGCTGGCCCATCGCGAACAGCGCGTGCAGCGCCAGTTGTCCGACGGCCAGTCCGGCCGCGATCCCCGGCAGCGAGCGCTCCCGGCCGGCCAGCGGGGCCACCACCGCGAACACCGCGACCGCGGCGAGCCCCAGCGTCCACAACGGCACCGCGGCCATCGAAGCGGCCATGTGCCCGGCCGCGGACAGCGTGACGCAGGCCGCGGTGAACACCGCGGCCCGAAGCAGCCGCAGATCGGCGGCTGCCCGCGCTGTGGGGACGGAGGGGGCAGTCATGGCGGGCGCCATCATCCCACTGCCCCCGTTCGTCGCGTACGGCAGGGTTTCAGCGGCTACCCGCACGGGCGGCTCACGGGGCGCCCACCAGAGGCGTCCGGAGTCCCGCAGCGGGCGCGCGGCGGCGCACGCCCGGCACCACGCCTACACCTGTGCGCTCACTTTTCGCATCCGCCGAATGAGCGGTATCACGTCCCGAAGACGCTTACCGACCTTGCGGCCCGGCAATAGGTATCGGTATGTCGAGCCGTGGCCGGGAGGCGGGAGAGATGAGCATCTGGTGGTCCCTCCACCTGCGTCGGGAGGCCGCGAGCGTGCCGCTCGCCCGACGGCTGCTGCTGGGCGCGATGGAGACCGCCGGCGTCGACCCGGACATCTGTTACGACCTCTCGGTCGCCCTCTCCGAGGCGTGCGCCAACGCCGTCGAGCACGGGGGCGACGTCACCGACGACTACCGCGTCACCGTCTACATCGACGGCGACACCTGTCGCATCGAGGTCACCGACTCCGGACCCGGCTTCGGCCCCGCCGCCCCGCCCCATACCGCCGCGGACCGCGCGCTGCCGCCGGTCCCCGTCCCCGCCCCCGCGCAGGCCCCCGGATACGCCGAGGACGGCCGGGGGCTCTTTTTGATCGAGGCGCTCACCGACCACGTGCAGTACCGCAACCGCACCGGGCGGACCGGCGCGGTGGTCAGCTTCGACAAGATCCTCAAGTGGCGGGAGGGCGCGGCGCTTCCGATGGCGTCGTGAGTGGTCGAGCATGGGAAGTGGGCCATCGCCTGCTGAAACCCGCTGAGCTGCGCTGATTCGGCCCATGGTGCTCAGCGAACGGCTTGCGGATCGGCGCCGCGGATGATCACGGCCTGCTTCTTCAGTTCGACCTGGCAGAGGACAGCGCGGCCACGAACTCGTCCAGCTCTCCGGTGTAGACGATCACTTCTTCGTCTTCGGCCGGTGGGGCGAAGACGAAGAAGTCGTCGAGTGCTTCGGAGGTCACGGTGAGGGCGTTGGCGTCCTCACGTTGGTTGCGCTCGGTGAGGCGCCGGAGCAGTTCCTCCCGGTCGGCGGGGAGGTAGACGACGAGGGGGTGGCCGCCCGCTTCACGGGCGGCCTGTGCGGGGGCTTGTCCAACGCCCCTTGGAGATCACGGTGGAGACCACGGCCCTGACCGGCGAAACCGTGGCCACCGTGTATGAACGCGGACTCGCCCGCCTCGTCCATCACGAGATCGACCTCGACGGGCTGCTGTACACCACCCGCATGCGAACCGGCGTCGCGCCGATCCCCGTGGAGAACTACCGGCAGACCGGCCGCGATTGGATCCATGACGGCGCCTGACAGCACTGGACGCCGGTGCGGACTCGCCACCACGATCCATGCCATGGACGGACGAGCTGCGCTGCCTCCGGTACCTGGCTGACGGCCCTCACGTCTCCCTCGACGGGTGGAGCTACTGCCGTGACCGCAAACGATCACCGGCGTGGTGTGCCGGCTGGGTGTCGGTGTCCGTTCCTCCCGGACACTGCATCCGTGCGCCGGCGCTAGCTGGGCAGTGGAGGAATGCGTTGGTCAGTGACAGCGGTATCTGTCCAGTCCGACCTTGCACGTTCGGCTCGCGGGCTCCGTAAGCGCACTGTCGCGCCTTGGAGTTCCTTCCCCGCCGTCGTGTGGACCGGACGAGCTTGAGGTGGCCGTGGAACAGAAGCGTGCGCGCTGGGCGGGGTCAGGGGGGTGTGAGGGCGTCGAGTCGTGCGGCGAGGTCGGGGTGCGCGGTGGTCAGGTGGGGGCGCGTGGCGGTCAGGGGGGCGACGAGGTCGGTCGGGTCGTCCTGGGCGAGAGCCGCGTGGAGTTCCCTGAGCGGGTGTCGGGCCGCGGGGGGCAGGTCGGTGAGTGCGGTGATCTGACCGGCGAGGCGGCGCAGGTCGGCCGCGTTGGCGCGGGCCCAGGTGGACGTGGTGCGTTCGGCGGCGCGGGCCTGGCGGGTGGCCGTCACACGCTGTTCGCCGGTGGTCCCCACCGGGCCGGGACGGCCGCGCAGGTAGCGGCGCTCGGCGGCCTGGCGGCTGGCGACGCCGAGGGGGTGGGCGAGGTCGGCCCAACTGGCGCCCGCGTCACGGGCGGTTTCGATCAGGCCGGTCTCCCATCCGGCGAGCTGCTCGCGGACCTGCCGCAGCAGCATCAGGGAGGCCAGGGCCTGCTCCGGGGCCGGCCCGGGGCCCGGGGTGTCGGGAGGCTCGTGCCGGGCGGTGTGCAGGGCGTCGTCTATGGCGTTGAGGGCCGCCGCGGCGGCGAGGAACGACGCCGGGCTGTGGGCGTCGGTGCTGGACGAGGACGGCTGGTTGGCTGGAGTCACGGGCACCTCCCTAGCTGTCATCATGTCGACGACATCGTGTTTGTCATCCATTGGATGACATGTTACAACGGTGTCAGTGAGGCGCATTGGCAGTAACTGCCTGAACCTGCTGGAGGTGTTTTCACGATGTTGATGCGCACTGACCCCTTCCGTGAGCTGGACCGGCTGTCCCAGCAGCTGATGGGCCCGGGTACCTGGTCGAAGCCGTCGGCGATGCCGATGGACGCCTACCGCGAGGGCGACCAGTACGTGGTGGCCTTCGACCTTCCCGGCGTCACCGCCGAGGCGATCGACATCGACGTCGAGCGGAACATGCTCACCGTCAAGGCCGAGCGTCGGCCGGTGACGAAGGGCGACGACGTGCAGATGGAGCTGTCCGAGCGGCCACTGGGTGCCTTCTCCCGCCAGATCATGCTCGCCGACACCCTCGACACCGAGCACATCACGGCCGACTACGACGCGGGCGTGCTCACCCTGCGCATCCCGATCGCCGAGCGGGCCAAGCCCCGCAAGATCTCCATCGGCGTCGGATCCGGCCACAAGGAAATCTCCGGCTGACACCAGCCGGACGGGTGCGGAGGACGGGCACCCTAAATCCCCCTCAGCCCGCCCTCCGCACCCCCTGGGCAGTTTCGAAGAAGGGGCGGCGGACGAGATGACTCTGCGACGCGAAGCGTTCCTCGACCACGTGACCGAACGCGGCGAGTACGGCACCGTGGAGGAAGCCGAACGCGCGGCCCGGGTAGTGCTCGCCCTGCTCGGCGCGCACCTGGTCGGCGAGGTCCGCGCCCAGCTCGCGGCCCGCCTGCCGGAGGGATTCGCCCTGATCCTGCTCAACCCGCTCCAGAGCGCCGAACCGCTCACGCCGGAGCGGTTCGTGCGGGCGACGGCGGCCTGGATCGAGGGCGCCACCGAGCAGACCGCGACCTGGGACGTCAGCGCCGTGCTGTCCACGGTCGCCGACACGGCCGGCGACGACCTGCTGGGGCAGATCCTGCTCCAGCTCCCCGCCGGCTACGACCTCCTTTTCGGCCGCCCCCAGCCCACCTGACCCACACCTCGGTGCCACATCGGCATCACCCGACCCTGGCTCCACGAAAGGCATGCAGCGCAGTGATCACCGACGTGCACGGACCGCTTGAGCACCAGCAGCCGTACGGGGCGGCGTATGAGCAGATGCTGGAGAAGGTCCGCTACGAAGGCGCCTACCCCACCCGTGAGAAGGCCGACGAAGCCGTCCGCCTGGTCCTTGCGGGGCTGGGCCGCCAGCTGACCGGCAACGAACGCGTCGACCTGGCCGCCCGCCTGCCCCTGGAGGCCGCACGCGTCCTGACCGCACAGATCCCCGCCACCCAGCCCCTGACCGGCTGGGCCTTCGTCAAGGACCTCGCCGCCCGCCGCGGCGCCTCCATGGCCACCACCCGCTGGGACACCGGATCCGTCTTCTCCGCCGTCGTCGCCTACGCCGGCCCCGACCTGATCACCCGCATCCTCCACCAACTCCCCAGCGGCTACGCCCTGCTGTTCGGCCAAGCCGAACTCAACCCCGCCGCATAGACAGGCCGTGTCCTCTCGCCGCCCGGGGAGCGTGGGACACGGTGACGCGTGCACGGGCCGTACGGCCAGACCCCACGAGCCCCGCAGGTCGTCTACGGCGACGTACGCCACCTCGACCCCAACCGCCGGCGGCCCGGCGGAGCCGCCCCCCAGCCGGCAGCCACTGCGGGGCATGGTGCGGACGACCGGCCCCAGGCTGTTGAACGAGCCAAGAAACGCGATCTCCCTCGACAGCCGACTGTCCCGCCGGGTGCGTACCGCAGCGGGGCAGGCCCGCCCTATCCGGATGTGCTGTCCGCGGGCACACCCAGGGCACAACACACCGAAAAGCCCTGCGGACCAGTGAGAACCACCGAGCGTAGTTTTCCCTGGTCCGCAGGGTTTTCGCGGCAAAACCGCAGGCCAGCCCCCGCCCCACCCCATGTGGCCTCCAGCACCCTCTGGCGCCACGTGGCGTCACTTGGCGCCATTCGGTGCCACCCAGTGTCGAAGTGGCGCCCCGAAGGGCGGTGGGGGTCTGTGGTGCCACCCTGGTGCGTAGCGATTTTTTCTGTGTCTTCGCAGGTCGGGGGCGTTTCGGTGGTGCTCGCCCGACGTGCGGTGCCATGAGGGCTTGCGTGTGGCGCCATCGTGGTGCCACTATGACGTCATGGACCTCACGCCGTATGTCGACTCCCTCCACCGTGAACTCGCGGTGGCCGCCGAAGCCGGAGGGGACGAAGCCCGCGAGCTGGCCGAGCGGCTCACCGCCCCGCTGGACTCGGCCGCCCGGCTGACGATGCTCAACGTGCTCTCCGCCGCGATGGACGAGATCACCCGCGAACTCGCCCCCGGCTCCGTCGACGTACGGCTGCGCGGGCTCGACCCCGACTTCGTGGTGACGCCGCCGCCCACCGACGTCGCCGCCCCCCAGCCCATCGCGCCCGTCGAACCCCTCGGCGCCCCGGCCCCCGCCGACGGTGACGACGGCGGCACCGCCCGCGTCAACCTGCGCCTGCCGGCCCACCTCAAGGCGCGTGCCGAGGAGGCCGCGAGTCGGGAGGGCCTGTCGGTCAACGCGTGGCTGGTGCGTGCCGTTTCGGCCGCGGTCGGCGGCGGCCAGGGGCGCCCGGCGGAGAAGGCCCGCACGCTCGGACAGAGCTTCACGGGCTGGGTGCGCTAGCCGCGCCGGCGCCCGCCCGCCCCGCTCCACGCACCCCGCTCCACCCACACCACGTCCCACCAGCGGGGACGACTCCACGACCCAAGAGGACGGTACAGCCATGCCTTCTTTCGACACCCCCGAGCCGATCGCCGCCGTCGCCCACGTCGAGGCCGGTTCCCTCCAGTTCACCGCGGGCGACCGCACCGACACCGTCGTCGAGGTGCGCCCCCGCGAACCGAAGAAGGACCTGGACGTGCGGGCGGCCGAACAGACCGAGGTCACCTACGCGAACGGCGTGCTGACCATCCGGACGCCCAGGCCGCGCTACCGCATCGGGCGCCACGGCGTCGTCGACGTGACGGTCGAGCTGCCGGCGGGTTCGCGGGTCGACATGACCGGCGCCTGGACCCAGGTGCTCGGCGAGGGCCGGCTCGGCGAGGTCCGGGTCAAGACCTCCGCGGGCGACGCGCGCTTCGACTCCACCGGGCCGCTGCACCTGACCGCGTCGCACGGGTCCGTGACCGTGGACCGGGTCGAGGGCGCGGCCGAGATCACCACCAGCTCCGGCAGCCTGCGCATCGGCACCGTCGACGGCTCCGCCGTCCTGAAGAACTCGCACGGCACGACGAGCGTCGGCGCGGTCACCGGTGACCTGCGGGTGAGCGGTGCCCACGGCGACGTCGACGTCGCCCGCGCCGAGGGCTCGGTCACCGCGACCACCGCCTACGGCGCCCTGCGCATCGCCGAGGCCGCCCGCGGCACGGTCCAGTTGGAGACCAACTACGGCGCCATCGAGGTGGGCGTCCGCGAGGGCACCGCCGCCTGGCTCGACGTCAGCTCCCAGTCCGGTCAGGTGCGCAACACGCTCACCGCGTCCGAGAGCCCGAACGACGCCGAGGAGACCGTCGAGGTCCGCGCCCGCACCAAGTGGGGCAACATCGACGTCCGCCGCGCCCGGGCCTGAGCACCGACCCGCCCGCCCCACCCCACCCCTCTCACGTCCCAGCCAACCTCACCCTTCGAACGGGAGGGCTCCATGTCCGCTGCTGTCATGAACGCGCCAAGGTCGTCTTCGGGTGCGCAGCCGTCCGTCGCCGTCTCCGCCACCGGGCTGCGCAAGTCCTACGGCGACAAGACCGTGCTCGACGGCATCGACCTGCACATCCCGGCCGGTTCCGTGTTCGCGCTGCTCGGGCCCAACGGCGCCGGCAAGACCACCACCGTGCAGATCCTCTCGACGCTCCTCGCCGCCGACGGCGGACAGGCCCGCGTCGCGGGCCACGACGTGGCCGCCGCACCGGACGGGGTGCGCGCCGCGATCGGCGTCACCGGGCAGTTCGCCGCGCTCGACGACCTGCTCACCGCCGAGGAGAACCTGCTCCTCATGGCCGACCTGCTGCGCCTGGGCAAGCGTGAAGGGCGTTCCCGCGCCCGGGAGTTGCTCCGGCGCTTCGAGATCGCGGACGTCGCGCAGAAGCGGGCCGCGACCTTCTCCGGCGGCATGCGCCGCCGGCTCGACCTCGCGATGACGCTGGTCGGCGATCCGCAGGTGATCTTCCTCGACGAGCCGACCACCGGACTCGATCCGCGCAGCCGCCGCACCATGTGGGACACCGTGCGCGCGCTGGTCGCGGGCGGCACCACCGTCTTCCTCACCACCCAATACCTGGAGGAGGCCGACCAGTTGGCCGACCGGATCGCCGTGCTCGACGGCGGTCGGATCGTCGCCGAGGGCACCGCCGACGAGCTCAAGGCGCGGATCCCCGGCAGCCACGTCCGGCTGCGGTTCACCGACCCCGCCGCGTACGAGCGCGCGGTCGTCGCCTTCCCCGGCGCGGTCCGCGACGACGAGGGCCTCGCCCTGCGGGTGGCCGGCGACGGCGGCCTCGACGCGCTGCGCGCCCTGCTGGACCGGCTCGACGCCGCCGGGATCCGGGCCGCGGACTTCTCCGTGCACACCCCCGACCTGGACGACGTGTTCCTCGCCCTGACCGGCACCGGCACCCCGCACCCCGTGAAGGAGACCCAGCGATGAGCACCCTCGCGCACGCCGCGCACGACTCGATGACGATGCTGCGGCGCAACCTCAAGCACGCGATCCGCTACCCGTCCGTGGGGTTCGGCACCGCCGTGATGCCGATCCTGATGCTGCTGCTCTTCGTCTACGCCTTCGGGGACTCGATCGGCGCGGGACTGCCGGGAGGCGGGGGACGGGACGCGTATCTGGAGTACCTGACGCCCGGCGTCATCATCATGGGGGTGGCGGCCGGTTCGATGTCGACCTCGATCGCGGTCTGCTCCGACATGACCGAGGGCATCATCAACCGCTTCCGCACCATGAACATCACCCGCTCGTCGTTCATGACCGGACACGTCATCGGCAGCGTCCTCCAGACCATGGCGTGCACCGTGCTGGTGGTGGGCGTCGCGCTGGCCCTCGGCTTCCGGTCCCGGGCGACGCCGCTCCAGTGGCTCGCCGCCGCCGGTCTGCTCGCGGCGATCGCCTTCGCGGTGACCTGGCTGTCGACCGCGCTCGGCCTGCTCTCCAAGACCGTCGAGTCCGCGAGCAACAAGCCGCTGCTCATCCAGTTCCTGCCGTTCCTCGGCTCGGCGTTCGTGCCGGCCGCCTCGATGTCACCGGGGCTGCGCTGGTTCGCCGAGAACCAGCCCTTCACGCCGATGACCGAGGCGCTGCGCGGTCTGCTCTCCGGCTCGGAGATCGGCAACAGCGGCTGGCTCGCGCTCGCCTGGTGCGCCGCCATCTCCCTGGTCGGCTACGTCTGGTCGCGCGCGCTGTTCAACGGCACCACCAAGCGCTGAGGGCCCGTCGGCCCCTGCCGGACCACGCGCGAACGCGGCGCTCACGAGGGTTCGTGAGCGCCGCGTCGACGTCGTGGTGGGCGTCGTGGGTCAGTGGCGGTGCATGTTGTAGACGACCAGGAGCGTCGTCACCACGGCGGCCACGAGGAGGACCGTGAAGGCGATCTTCCACGGGCTGTAGGGACGGTCCCCGGTCACCTCGCCGGTCTCGGCGTTGACCATGACCTGCCACTGCTTGCCGTTGTAGACGTACGAGGCGAACCACACGGGCAGCAGCAGGAGCTTGTAGGTCACCGACCCGTAGTTGGTGTCCACCGAGTGCAGCCGCTGCCGGTCACCGCCGATGTCCCGCTTGCAGTCCTTCTCGATGACCTTGGCCATCTTCTGCTGGGCGTTCTGGAAGCCGGCCTCCGGCTCGACGTCGTACCGCAGGGTCCGAAAGCCCGCCAGGTACGCCTCCTGGTAGGCCACCGCCTGCTTCAGCGGCCAGGGCTCCAGTGCCTCCAGCCGGTCGGCCGGGACGTGCCCGACACCGGGGATCAGGACGTCGTCGAAGAACCGTTGGACGGTGCCGTTGACCCGGTACCAGCGGACCTTGGTCTCCTTGTTGTCGCCGGTGCCGACGGTGTACTCCTCGCCGCGTTCGCCGCTGTAGGCGGTCGCGGTCGCGGCGTCGTACGTCCAGTGCGGCACGTACGTCCCGTGCAGGGTCTCCGCCGCGTTCACCTTCTTCAGGCTGTTCGGCGCGAACCAGCGGGACTTCGCCCACTTGCCGAGGTTGTCGTGCACGTCCCGCTTGTTCACCCGGAACGGCACCAGGCCCTCGGGCACGATCCGGTCCCCGGCGGTCGAGGCGACCAGGGGCGTGGCGCAGAACTGGCAGCGGCCGGAGAGCGCGGAGGTCTCGTTGGCCGCACCGCAACCGGGGCACGTGAGGACCTGCCCGCCGGCCGCCGTCGGCTTGGGCGCCAGGCCCGCCAACTCCTCCCAGGCGTGCTCCCGCACCTCGCGGTTGACGGGCGCGATGGGCTGCTCGAACCGGCAGTTCGGGCAGCGCAGCACGTTGGTGCCCGGGGCGTACTCGGCGGTGGAACCGCAGCTCGGACACGCGTAGGACTGCGGCTGTTGCCCGCCCTGCCCGCCCTGTCCGTCCTGCCCGTCCTGCGGGGGCTGTTGCTGCTGCTGGTACGGCTGCGGCGGCTGCTGTTGCGGCACCTGCTGGTACGGCTGCGGCGGCGCCTGGGGCGGGTACCCCTGTGGCGGTGCCTGCTGCGGGTACCCCTGCTGGGGCGCCGGCGGCGGGTACCCCTGCGGAGGCTGCTGGGGATGGGGCTGTTGGGGCGGATACGGCTGCTGCGGCTGGTACGGCTGGTAGCTCATGGGGTCACGGCCTCCTGGCGGTGCGTCACGCCTGCGGCGGCAGCGGCGGCGGGGTGGCACGGAAGTGCGGGGCGAGCTCCGGCACGTTCTCCACGGGCTGCCACGCCGCCATCCCCTCGCGCCAGGCGAGCATGCCGCGCCGGACCGCGCCCGAGCCGATGTGCCCGGTGAACGTCGCGTGGTCGTAGGGGCCCTGCTGCTGGCCGTCCACGGCGACGTACCACTGGTACTGCTGCTGACCGGGCAGCGGCGGCGGCACGGCCGCGCCGCCCGGGGCGGGGGCGGCCGGCGCGGCGGGCTGCTGGCCCTGCTGGGGCGCGAACGCCTGCGCCAGCTGCTGACCGGCGGCCATGCCCAGCCCCAGGCCCACGCCCTCGCCGGCGCCGCCGGGGTTGTTCGCCGCGTCCCGGACCGCGTCCGCGGCCTGGAGGCGCGCGTAGTTGTCGACGTTGCCGATGATGCCCATGCGGCTGCGGGCGTCGATGGCCTGCTCGACCTCGGGCGGCAGCGAGATGTTCTCGATGATGAACTTCGGGATGGACAGGCCGTGCGAGGCGGCCAGCTCGTCCGTCAGTGCCTTCGCCAGGCGGTCGCCGAGCTCGGCCTGGCGCGCGGCGAGGTCGAGCATCGGGATGCCCGAGCTGGCCAGCAGCGTGCCGAGCCGCCCCACGATCAGCTGCCGCAGGTACTCCTCGACCTCTTCGGTGCGGAACTGCGGGTCGGTGCCGGCGAGTTCGGTGATCAGCCGGCCCGGGTCGGTGACCCGCGCCGCGTAGCCGCCGAACGCCCGCAGCCGGACCATGCCGAACTCGGGGTCGCGGACCGTGACCGGGTTCTGCGTGCCCCACTTCAGGTCCGTGAACTGCCGGGTCGTGACGAAGTAGACCTCCGCCTTGAACGGCGAGTGGAAGCCGTACTTCCAGCCCTGGAGCGTCGACAGGATCGGCAGGTTCCCGGTCTGCAGCTCGTGCATGCCCGGCGCGAAGACGTCCGCGATCCGGCCCTGGTTGACGAAGACGGCGGCCTGCGACTCGCGCACGATGAGCTTGGCGCCCATCTTGATCTCGTTCTCGAAGCGCGGGAAGCGCCACACGAGGGTGTCCCGACTGTCGTCGGTCCATTCGATGATGTCGATGAATTCGCCGCGTACGCGGTCCATGAAGCCCACGCCAGGTCCCCCCAGTTCGCTCCGGCCGCCCCGACCGGACCGCTGCCGGCGGTGACGACGACGGAGTACGTCCGCTCGGATGTCCCGTTCATAGTAGAAGCCGGACCTGTGGCGCCGCGGTGGTGGTGCGGCCGTCGCCCCGGGGGGTGTCCGCCCGGTGGTCCTTGTTGCGGCACCGACCCATCGGATACGTTCCTGTATCGGTTGTTACGGGCATGGACGCGACAAGGTTGTCGGCCGGGTGTCGACGGCCGCCGCGAACCGTAGAGGAGCTCCCCCATGAGCGAGCGCAACGAGGTGGCGGAATGAGCGACGACGCCGACGTCATCGTCGTGGGTGCCGGACTGGCCGGGCTGGTCGCCACCTACGAACTCACCCGTGCGGGGCGCCGGGTGCTCGTCGTCGACCAGGAGAGCGAGGCCAACCTCGGCGGCCAGGCGTTCTGGTCGCTGGGCGGGCTGTTCCTGGTGGACAGCCCCGAGCAGCGGCGGGCCGGCATCAAGGACTCGCCCGAACTGGCGCTCTCCGACTGGCTGGACTCCGCCGGCTTCGACCGGGACCGCGAGGACCACTGGCCGCGGCAGTGGGCGCAGGCGTACGTGGACTTCGCGGCGGGCGAGAAGCGCCGCTACCTGCACGACCTCGGGCTGCGGCTGATGCCGACCGTCGGCTGGGCCGAGCGCGGCGCCGGCCTGGCGACCGGCCACGGCAACTCCGTCCCCCGCTTCCACCTCACCTGGGGCACCGGCCCCGAGGTGGTCCGGGTCTTCGCCGAACCGGTGCGGGCCGCCGCCGAGCGCGGGCTGGTGGACTTCCGGCACCGCCACCGGGTCGACGAACTGATCGTGGAGGACGGGGCCGCGGTCGGGGTGCGCGGCAGCACGCTCGCGCCGTCGGACCTCCCGCGCGGGGTGGCCTCCGGGCGCGAGACGACGGGCGAGTTCGCGTTCCGGGCGCAGGCGGTGGTGGTGACCTCCGGCGGCATTGGCGGCAACCACGCACTCATCCGCGAGAACTGGCCGGTCGACCGGCTCGGCCCGGCCCCCAAGTCGATGATCACCGGCGTGCCCGCCTCCGTGGACGGGCGGATGCTGCAGATCACCGAACGGGCCGGCGGCTCCCTGGTGAACCGCGACCGGATGTGGCACTACACCGAGGGCATCAAGAACTGGGACCCGATCTGGCCCGACCACGCGATCCGGATCATCCCCGGCCCGTCGTCGCTGTGGCTGGACGCCACCGGACGCCGGCTGCCCGCACCGCTCTTCCCCGGCCACGACACCCTGGCCACCCTGCGCCACATCGTGCACACCGGCCACGACCACACCTGGTTCGTGCTGACCCGCTCCATCGTGGAGAAGGAGTTCGCGCTCTCCGGCTCCGAGCAGAACCCGGACATCACCGGCAAGGACCTCAAGCTCGCGCTGGCGCGGGTGAAGAAGGGCGCACCCGGCCCGGTCCAGGCGTTCCTCGACCACGGCGCGGACTTCGTCGTCCGGCGCACCCTGCGCGAACTGGTCGCCGGCATGAACGCCGTCGAGCCGTCGGCGCCCCTCGACTACGCGACGGTCGAACGGGAAGTGCTGGCCCGGGACCGGGCGGTGGCGCACCCGTACTCCAAGGACCTCCAACTGATGGCGGTGCGCAACGCCCGCGAGTACTGGCCCGACAAGCTGACCCGGGTCGCCAAGCCGCACCGCCTCCTCGACCCGGCGCACGGCCCGCTGATCGCGGTCCGGCTGCACCTGCTGACCCGCAAGACACTGGGCGGCCTGGAGACCACCTTGGACTCGCAGGTGGTCCACCCGGACGGCACGCCGTTCGCCGGGTTGTACGCGGCCGGCGAGGTCGCCGGCTTCGGCGGCGGCGGGGTGCACGGCTACAACGCACTGGAGGGCACCTTCCTGGGCGGCTGCATCTTCTCCGGCCGCGCGGCGGGGCGGGCGCTGGCCCGCGACCTGGCGTGAGCGCCCCCGCGACGGGCCGGAGCCCGGCCGGGGCGGGCGACCGCGGCGGGCGCACCGCGCTGGTGACCGGGGCCTCCTCCGGCATCGGCGCCGCGGTCGCCGCGGCGCTGGTCGCCCGCGGCTACCACGTCCTGGGCACCAGCCGGGACCCGTCGACGGTCGCCGCGCCGCTGCCCGGCGTCCGCTACCTCCCGCTCGACCTCGCCGACGAGGCCGGCATCGAGGCGTGCGCCACGGCGGCGGGCCCGGTGGACGTGCTGGTCAACAACGCCGGCGAGAGCCAGAACGGGCCCTTCGAGGAACTCCCGATGGCCGCGGTCCGCCGGCTCTTCCAGCTGAACGTCTTCGGCGCCGTGCGGCTCACCCAGCTCGTGCTGCCGGGGATGCGGGAGCGCGGCCACGGCAGGGTGGTGATGATCGGCTCCATGCTGGCCAGCTTCCCGCTCGCCTACCGCTCCTCCTACGTGGCCGCCAAGGCCGCGCTCAAGGGCTTCGCGGACGCCGCCCGGCGGGAGGTCGCGCCCTACGGCGTGGCGCTCACCACCGTCGAACCGGGCTCGATCGCCACCGGCATCAGCGCCCGGCGCACCCACTACGTGGCGGACGGCTCGCCGTTCGCGGACGAGTACCGGACGATGCTGGCCGCCCTCGACGCCAACGAGGCGCGCGGCATCCCACCGCAGAAGGTCGCGGCCACCGTCCTGAAGGCGATCGAGGCGGACCGCCCCCGGCCGCACTACGCCGTCGGCAGCAACGCCCCCGCGGTCTTCCTGCTGCGGCGGCTGCTGCCCGACGCGACGGTGCAGCGGATGGTGGCCCGGCGGCACGGGCTGCGCTGAGCGGGCCGCGCACGGCGGGCCGGGACGGTCCCCAGGACCAGACAGACCTGGCGGACCGGGGGAACCGGGCGACAACGGGCGGAACCCGCAAGAGCCGGAAAACGGCTGGAAATCGCCGTTGGACGAAGGTGGACTGCGCGGTCTCGCGAGAGGAGGACCTCCCCCGCGGCGTCCCCTTTCCCGGCGAGACCAGCGCGGCACCCCGATTAACGCGAAGTTGCTCGCGTTAATCTGTCCTGGACAATACTTGGCCAGAACCCGCACTGCAATCCGCGCTGCGATCCGTACCACGACCCCCGTAACGGAGCCGCTGTGACGACCGCGCACCAGGCCCCGGGCGAGACCCGCCCCGGCGGACGAACGGCGCGTACCCGCCGAGCCGTACTGACCGCCGTCTCCGAGGAGTTGGCCGACGGCGGCTTCGCCACGCTCACCATGGAACGGGTGGCCCAGCGCTCCGGGGTGCACCTGGCGACCCTCTACCGCCGCTGGCGCAGCGTGGACAAGCTGGTCTGCGAGCTGCTGACCGACATGAGCAGCGGGGTGCCGCTGCCCGACACCGGCACCCTGCCCGGCGACCTGCGCGCGCTGGCCCACGGGATAGGCCGGTTCTACGGCGCGGACCGGACCCGCGGCCTGATCGAGGCGGTGGTCGCCGCCGCGGCCCGCGACCCCCAGGCGGCCACCGCGCTGCGGGACTTCTTCGACGAGCGGCTGGTGCTGGCCGGCGAGCTCGTGCGGCGCGGCATCGCGCGCGGCGAACTCCCCGCGGACACCGACCCCGAAGCGGTGATGGCGGCGCTCGGCGCCCCCTTCTACTACCGGATCCTGATCGCCCGCCGCCCCGTGGAGCCCGGCCTCGCCGAGTCCACCGCCACCGCCGTGTGGGCCGCGGCGCGGGCGGGCGCCTACGCCACCGGTGACCGCCGGCCGGCCGGCACCCCGGAGCGCACCGGCCCGGAGCACGACGGCCCGGACGACGACGGCCCGGACGACGACGGCCCGGACGACGACGGCGCGCCGGGGCGGGGGGACTGAAGCCACCCGCTCCGGCGCGCCGTTGACGTTGCGCGCGGGGCCTACTTGCCGAGCAGGCCCGCCATCCACGCCTCGACCTCGTCCGACCGGCGCGGCAGCGCGGCGGACAGGTTGCGGTTGCCGTCCTCCGTCACGAGGATGTCGTCCTCGATCCGGATGCCGATGCCGCGGTACTCCTCGGGGACCGTCAGGTCGTCCGCCTGGAAGTACAGGCCGGGCTCGACGGTCAGCACCATGCCGGGCTCCAGCGTGCCGTTGACGTAGCTCTCGGTGCGGGCCGCGGCGCAGTCGTGGACGTCCAGGCCGAGCATGTGGCCGGTGCCGTGCAGGGTCCAGCGGCGCTGCAGGCCCAGCTCCAGGACGCGCTCCACCGGGCCCTCGACCAGGCCCCACTCGACCAGCTTCTCGGTGAGCACCCGCTGGGCGGCGTCGTGGAAGTCCCGGAAGCCGGCGCCCGGCTTCACCGCCGCGATGCCGGCCTCCTGGGCCTCGTGGACCGCGTCGTAGACCTTGCGCTGGAGGTCGGTGTAGCGGCCGTTGATCGGCAGGGTGCGGGTGACGTCCGCGGTGTAGAGGGTGGTGGTCTCCACGCCGGCGTCGAGCAGCAGCAGGTCGCCGGAGCGGACCGCGCCGTCGTTGCGCACCCAGTGCAGGGTGGTGGCGTGCGGGCCGGCGGCGCAGATGGAGCCGTAGCCGACGTCGTTGCCCTCGACGCGGGCGCGCAGGAAGAAGGTGCCCTCGATGTAGCGCTCGCTGGTCGCCTCGGCCTTGTCGAGGACCTTGACCACGTCCTCGAAGCCGCGCACCGTCGAGTCGACGGCCTTCTGCAACTCGCCGATCTCGAAGTCGTCCTTGACCAGCCGGGCCTCGGAGAGGAACACCCGCAGCTCTTCGTCCCGCTCCGCGGTGACCTTGTCGTGCAGCGCCTGCTCGATCGGGGCGTCGTGGCCGCGGACGACCCGTACCGGGCCGGTGGCCTCCTTGAGCAGCTCGGGCAGCTCGCGGACGTCCTTGCAGACGACGCCGAGCAGCGCCGCGGACTCGTCGAGGCTGTGGCGGCGGCCGACCCACAGCTCGCCCATGCCGTTCAGCCAGAACTCGCCGTTCTCGCGGTCGGAGCGGGGCAGGCGGTAGAGCGTCTCGTCGTGGCCCTCGGCACCGTCGCCCCGCGGTTCCAGGACGAGGACGCTGCCGTCCGTCTGGTCGCCGGTGAGGTGGACGTACTCGGTCGAGGCCCGGAAGGGGTACTCGGTGTCGTTGGAGCGGGTCTTCAACAGGCCCGCGGGGATCACCAGGCGCTCGCCGGGGAAGCGCGCGGAGAGCGCGGCGCGGCGCCGGGCGGCGTGCGACGCCTGGGCGATCGGCTCCAGGTCGCGCAGTTCGGTGTCGGCCCAGCCGCCCTTCATGTTCTCGGTGAGCTCATCCGATACGCCCGGGTACAGGCCGTTCTTGCGCTGCTTGATCGGCTGCTCTTCCTCTTCCGGGGTCTCCGGAGTGAGCTCGTCGGTCACCATGCCTCCTTTTAAGGCTTTTCAGACTGCACCGCATTCCATCGTAAGTGCGAGCGGAATGCGGTCCAGGGGTCTGACGAGGTGACCTGTCCCGCACGCCGGTCCCGGGGGCCGGGCGCCGCCGCGCCCACCCCCGTGACCTGCGGTGGCGCCGTTACTCCTCGAAGTACGCCGCGAGCAGAACCACGTCCTCCTCCGAGGACGGGTCGTCCAGCCCCTGCGGCAGCATGGCCCGCACGACGTGGTCCACCACGGCCTCCGGGTCGTGCCGGCTGGCCCGGGGGACGCCGGCGGCCGCGGAGTGCAGACGGGCGAACGCCCGGTCCATCGGCTCGCCGGTGCGGTGCAGCAGCCCGTCGCTGTACAGGAGCACGGTCTCGCCGGGGGCCGGTTCGATCTCCACGCTGGGCGCCTCCCAGCAGGCCAGCATGCCCAGCGGCGCGGACAGCGAGGTCTCCACGAACTCCGCCCGCAGGTCGCCGAGGACCAGCGGCGGGCAGTGGCCGGCCCCGGCCAGCACCATCTTGCGCGGCGCCGGCCCGCCGATCCCGGCCGGCACCGGGGGCCCGCCCGGACCGCCCGGCGGCTCGGTGAAGGCGAACAGCGCGGTGGCGCTCCGGGCCGGCTCGGTCAGCCGCATCAGCAGTTCGAGATCGGAGAGGACCGCGACCGGGTCCTCGCCCTCCATGACGGCGTAGGCCCGCAGCGAGGCCCGCAGCCGCCCCATGGCGGCCACCGCGCTCGGGCCGGACCCGGTGACCGAGCCCACCGCCAGACCCAGCGCGCCGTCCGGCAGCGGCAGCGCGTCGTACCAGTCGCCGCCGCCGCACGGCCCGGTGGCGTGCCGCACCGCGAGCCGGACGCCGGGGATCCGCGGCAGCCGGCGGGGCAGCAGCTCGTCGCGGAGGGTCCGGGCGGCCTGCCGGCTGCGGTGGAGTTCGAGCAGCCGGGCGAGGTGTTCGGCGGCGTGCGCGCGGTAGAGGCCGACGAGGTGGCGCCGCCGGTCACCGGGTTCGGCCGGTTCGTCGTACAGCCAGACCGCGGCGCCGATCCGGCCGACGGGGCCGGCGGTGAGCGGTACGGCGTAGCTGGCGGCGTAGCCGAGTCGGGCGGCGACCTCGCGCAGCCGCGGGTCGAGGTCCTTCTCCCCGGGGATGTCCGGTTCGGCGATCTCGGTGCGGGCCTCGGCCCCGGCGTCGTCGCCCGCGCCGGGCTCGGGGAGGCCGTCCAGTATCCGCGCGTACGACAGGGCGCGGCGCGGCACGGTCTCCAGGTGGCCGATCTCGGCGTGGCCCAGGCCCAGCCCGACGGTGGTCTTCGGGCCGAGGCCGTCCTGCGGCGCCAGCACGACCAGTCCGCGCCGGGCGCCGACGAGGAAGGCGCCGGCCCGCAGGAGTTCGCGCAGCGCGTCGTCCAAGGTGCGGGTGCGGACGAGGCGTTCGGTGAGGTCGTGCAGGGTGCTGAGGTCGGAGATCCAGCCCGCCAGCCGGTCCTGGACGGCGGCGATCCGGTCGACGGGGGAGGGGCCGCCGGCGGCGCCCGGTGCGTCGGGGCGGGCGTCGTCCTGCGCGGCGCCGGCGGTGCCGGACGGGCCGTCAGCGGAGGCGTCGGAGGCGGGATCGGTGGAATCGGTGGAATCAGAGGGATCGGCGGGATCGGTGGGAGGCGCCGTCACACGAGGGTCGGCAGTGTGCGCCGGGGCGGGAAGCGCTGGTTCGATTCCAGCCACTTTCGGGACGTGGGGGGCGCTCATGGCCGACGACCTACGAAGTGACCGAAAAAAGCCCAGTTCAGGCCGCGATGTGACGGGGAGTGCGGCTTTTTGTTGAGTGATGTTGTGCGGTCGTGCGGTCCGCTCAATGTCCTCAATAGCATCGCAAACCCCCATGTCATGCTGCTCCGCTATCAATGCCTCCACATGTACACGCACCAGCAATGTGATGTCCAGCACTGTCCCCTTGGGGTTTGTGGTGTCAGCGAGGTCTGTAGATTGGCCTGAAAAAAGCCCCCCGAGCGTCAATTTGAGGTCTGCTGGCGGCGATCAGCAGCGCGTCATATCCATCGTGGCGGGTACGTACTCGGATAGGTGCGGGGGCAGTTGGAGCCGCACCGGAACTCTCCGGCCGGCCCCGGCGTCCTATACGGCGACCACCGCGACGCACTCCCCAGTGGCGGGAAGGCACCACCGGAAGCGCAAGCGCCATGCGCGCGCCACCCTCCGCCACGTTCCACGCCCGGTGTACGGCGTGATGCGCTGCCTCGTACACGCGGTGACCCGATCGCCACGTGTGGTGATCGAGCGCGAACGACCTCCGGGTCGCACAACCAGGCCGGCCGGCCGAACCGCACGACCGGGCCGCAGCACCACCCGCACCACTCCGCACCGGCCCGGAACAGCACAACGGCAATTGCGAAACGGCACGCACCTACGGTGTGTCCAGCTCATCGGCGTGCAGTGCGAAGGACCCAAGCCCTCGGCGTAACGGAAAGGAACGAGCGCTCATGCGCGAGATCCTCGGAAGGCGACGCAAGCCCCTGTTCCGGCGCAGCGGGAGGTCGGCGCTCCTCGGTGCGGCGCTCCACTGCGCCACCGAGTGGCAGTGGCCCGTCCTCCCTGGCGTCGGGCTGCGACCCGCCGGGCGGCAGCAGGCGGGCGGCCGGCTCGGCCTCGGCGAGCGGGCCCCCCGCCGCTGCAACTGCCCCGACGCCGACTGCGCGGTGCCGGGGGCGCACCCCTTCGACCCCGCACTGCTGGCGGCGACCACCGACGCCCGCATGGTGCGGTGGTGGTGGAGCAACCGCCCGGACGCGCCGGTGATCCTGGCGACCGGCGGCCGGGCACCCTGCGCGGTGAGCCTGCCGGCCGTCGCGGGGGCCCGGGCGCTGGCCGCGCTGGACCACTTCGGCGTCCGCACCGGACCCGTGGTGGCCACCCCGACCCGCTGGTCGCTGCTCGTATCGCCGTACGACCTCGCGGAGTTGGGCGAACTGCTGAGCTCCCGGGACTGGGTGCCGAGCTCGCTGCGGTTCCACGGCGAGGGCGGCTACCTCGTGCTGCCGCCGTCGCCGACCGGCGCCGGCAAGGTCCGCTGGGAGCGCCCGCCGGCCAGCACCCAGGCCGCACCCTGGCTGCCGAAGGTGGCCACGATCGTCGACGCGCTGGTGACGGCGAGCACCAGCACCCCCGACGGCGGCAGCCGGCTCGCCTACTGAGCACCGCCGCACCGCACGCGTCCACGGGTGGCCGGAAACGCGTAGTTCCGGTTCACCCGTAAGGGTGTGAGCTGTCCCGATTCCTCCGGGAATCGCGGTCGAGGGCGCCCGGTGCCGCCCCGGTTGCCCGATAGGTTCGAGGCGCACCGCCCGCCGCGCCGCGGGCGGCACCTTCCCCGTGCCACACCTCCGGCATACCTCGTCACCTCCGCAAGTGGGTTCCATGCAGCGTGCGCGGATTCTCCGCCTGATCGGGCTCGCCGGCACCGCCGTGCTCGCCCTCGCCGTCCCCCTGGCCGCCGCGACGGCCGGGCCGGCGGACAGCCTCCTCCCGCCGGTGGTCCCGGACGCCGGCCGCGACCCCGGCTCGCCCGGCCCGTCGGCCGCCTCCGGCGACCCGCTCACCGAGCTGACCCGCCCCCTCCTGGCCCGGGGGCGCACCACCCACTGCGGCCCCGAACTCACCGCCCGCCCGGGGATCACGGCCCAGACCTGCGTCCTCGCCGAGGCCGGCCGCACCTGGGCGCGGACCTTCTTCCACAACTCCACGGGTGAACCGCTGCGCGCCGCGTTGACGCTGCTGCGTCCGGACGGCCGGAGCGTCCAGGCGAACTGCGCGGTACCGGCGGACGGGGCGCCCGGGGTGTGCGAGACGCCGGACGGTCCCACGGCGCGTGGGGCGCGGCTGCCGTACGGCGCGGTGGCGGAGTTCTCGGACCTGGCGGGGGAGCGGCTGCTGCTGCGCTCCGGCGGCAACTGGACGCCGGACGGCGGGAGTTCGGGGCGCTGAGGGCCCGGCCCTGCGAGGGCGTGAGTCCGGAGTCGGCCGTGGGCCGTCCGGGCATGGAAACGCCCGGTCGCTGGCGACGGGGGATGCACCAGCGACCGGGCTCCTAGAACCGTAACAAGAGATCGGCGGTTCGCAAATTCGATCGTGGAATTCCGGACGCGGATTTACCGGCAAGTACGGGCAGTTGCCCGCGACCTGTGACGGTTCTCACGTCCGTGCGCGAATCGACCGCGCGATCAGCTCAGGGTGACCTGACGGTTGGTGAGCCCGCCGCGGGCCCGGCGCTCCTCCGCGGTCAGCGGGGCGTCCGAGGCGAGCGCCTTGGCCAGCCGCTCGCCGAAGGCGGCGGCCGGGGCGGTGACCTCGTCGGCGCCCATCGACGACGGCAGGTCCCACACCGGGACGACCAGGCCGTGCGCCCGGAACGAGCCGACCAGGCGGGTGCCCTCGCCCAGCGACGAGGTGCCGGCGGCGTGCAGCCGGGCGAGCGCGTCGAGGAGCTGCTCCTCGGGGTGCGCGGTGACCCAGCGCAGGTGGTTCTTCTCCGGGGCCTCGCACCAGTACGCCCCCTCCAGCCCGGGGATCCGGGCGGTCGGGATCGCCGCGGCGTTGGCCCGCTCCAGGGAGGCGGCGACGTCGGCGGTGGCGTTCTCGGCGTTCTCCACCCAGAACTCGAAGCCGGTGTGGACGGTCGGCTCGAAAGGCGCGTCCGGGTCCAGCAGGTCCTGCAGCCGCGGCCCGTCGGCGGGGGCCCGCCCGGCGGCGACCGGGTGGCCGGGCTCGGTGGTCAGCGCCCGCTGGAGGGTGTCGGCGAGGTCCCGGCTGATGTCGCCGGACGAGGTGTCGTTCTGCAGGCCGAGCAGCACCGCCCCGTTGTCCCGGCGCAGCGCGGGCCAGGCCATCGGGAGCACGGTGGCCAGCGTCACCGACGGGACGTCCTCGGGCAGGCCGCCCTTGAGGGTCAACTCGGCGGTGGCGGCGGGCACCAGCTCGCGCAGCGCCACCCAGTCGCACTCGCCGGGCAGCCCCTCGAACGGGCGCCGGACCAGCTCGGTGACGGCGTGCGCCGCCTCTCGGCCGTGGCATGCCTTGTAGCGGCGGCCGGAACCACACGGACAGGGCTCGCGGGCGCCGACCACCGGCACCTCGGCGTCCTTGATCTGTACTGCTGCGGCCCGGGGCTGGGGACGGCGCTTCTTGGCCATGGCGACGGTGTCTCCTGGTGGTTCCTCTAGTGCGGACGCGTTCCGGCGCGAGCCTAGAGGAGAGCGGCGCCCGCAAGCCCGCCACACATCGCCGTCAGCGCGGCGGGACCCTCGGCACGGAGGGCGCGACGCCGGCGTCAGGGCAGGTCGTCGAGGTCCGCGAAGGTCAGGCCGGACGCGCCGCGGCCCGGGCGGCGGCCGTGGTGCGCGGTGCGCGGCGGTGTGCCGCGCGGGACCTTCCGCAGGGAGAGCGGGAGCCCGGCCGTCAGGTCGGACGGCAACTCGGGCGTGAGCTCCGCGGGCAGATCCGCCGTCAGGTCAACGCGCGTAGCGAAAGCACCCTGGAGCGAGAGGGCGGCCCAGACCGTCACCTCGCCGGGCGCGCTGTCGCGCACGCCCCAGTCCTTGGCGAGCGACCGGATGATCGCCAGCCCGCGCCCGCCGCGGGCGGTGACGGACGGAGTGGCCGGAACCGGACGGGTCGGACCGCCGCCGTCGGTGACCGCGACGATCAGGCGCCCCTGTCCGTCGATGCGCCAGGCGGCGCGCACGGTGGCGCCGGCGCCGACTGCGGGGGAACCGTCGTGGACGGACTCCCGGGCGCCGCCCCGGCCCGTTCCTGACGCGCCGTCGGGACCGCTTCCCGTTACGGAATCCGACGTGACGTCGTCGTATATCGGACGCGCATGGCGACACGAATTGCTCAGGAGTTCGGAGAGGACCAGCACCGCGTCATCGACGACACTGTCCTGAACTCCACTTGCCAACAGCTCTGCTCGCATGCGCCGCCTGGCCATGCCGACACCCACGGGTCCATGGGGTACGGCCATGATCGACGACGTCGGCACCTCTTGTGCCACCACCAACGCCACCCCCGAGACCTCCTTTGCCCCACGCCACGGGATGGATGCCCCAATGGACTGGACCGGAAACCGGCCAACCGGCACACAGTGACGCACTCGACACCGTCACCTACGGGCCGAATGCGCCGGTGCACACCCTGTGATGAGCCTTACCTAAGGCCGAGTTGGGTTCGTACCTGCTTGGGGCGGTTGGTAATGATTGCGTCGACGCCGAGTTCCCGGCACATCGCCACGTCGTCCGTCTCGTTGACCGTCCACACGTGCACCTGATGGCCCGCCCGGTGCGCCTTGGCGACGTATTCCGGATGCGCGCGCAGGATGCGCACCCCGGGGCCGGCGATGCCCACCCCGGGCGGCAGCCGGCCGTCGCGGTGGCGGGGGGTGAGGAACTGCATCAGGTAGACGCCCGGGATAGCCGGCGCCGCCGCGCGCACCCGGTGCAGGGAGCGCGCGGAGAAGCTCATGACGCGGACCGGGGGTATCCAGTCGCGGGTGGCCGGTTTCGTGTGGCCGAAGCGGGCGAGCAACTCGACCAGCCGCTCCTCCACCTGCCCGGCCCAGCGGGTGGGGTGCTTCGTCTCGATGGCCAGCTCGACGCGCCGGTCCGCGTCCGCGACCAACTCCAACAGCCGCTCCAGGGTCAGCACCGAGGTCCGCTCGGCGTTCCCCTGCTGCCAGTCCGGCTCCTCGTCGGCGTGCACCGGTCGCCCGCCGGTCCGCTGCACGTTCTCCACGACGCCGCCCGGCCCCTCCACGGTGTTCTTCCAGGACCCGAAGTCCAACGCGGCGAGATCGGCCAGCTCCAGCGCGGAGACCGCGCCGCGCCCGTTGGAGGTGCGGTTGACCCGCCGGTCGTGGACGCAGACCAGGTGCCCGTCCGCGGTGAGCCGGACGTCGCACTCCAGGGCGTCCGCCCCGTCCTCGATGGCCTTCCGGTAGGCGGCCAGGGTGTGCTCCGGCGCGTCGTCGGAGGCGCCGCGGTGGGCCACGACGGCGATGGCGGGACGACCCGGACGGGCCTTCTCGGCGGGGCGTGGGTAGGTCACCGGGTTATCGTCCCATCCGCCGTTCGGCGGCCGCCCGGGAGGCGATCACCGGCGCACCCGTCGCGCACGGAGACCAGGCACGATGCCTGATATGCCGCATGCGCCGTGCACCCCGGATCCGATCGGATCGGATCCGATGCGGTTTGCTCGGGAACGAGGCGAATAAGTCACAGGTTCGGCTTACGGTCCTCTGACGGGCCATGGGGAACGCTGGGGGGAGGCCGGGTGGTGACGGCCGGGTCGGTGCGGGGCGGTGGACCACCGACGGGACGGTCGGGACTCGCCCGGAGCGGCAGGATCGCGGATGCTGGAGTACCGCGGGATCCCGGATGCCGGGAGACCGGGATCCGGTCCCCGGGCCGGTACCGCCGTGAAGCAAGCTGACTGAGGAGAGAGCTGTGAGCACCGAGAACGAGGGAGCCGGAGTCCCGTCGGAGGCCAAGCCGCCGACCGGGCCGCAGCCGGACAGCGCCCCCGCGCCCGCCTCCGGCGAACCGACTCAGGCCGCGCCGGCCACGCCGCCCGCGGCGCCCCCGCCGCCGGACTACGCACCACGGCCCGCCGCGCCCGGCACCGCCGGCCCGGCCGAGCACGACCGCACCCAGCCGCTCCCCCCGACGCCGGCCGCCCACCCGGAACAGCCCCCGGCCCCGTCCTCGCCGTACGCCGCGGCCGGACACGGTCCGGCCGGTGGCTGGGGCGCGCCCCCGCCCGGCGGCGGTGACCCCTGGGCCCCGCCCGGCCACCAGCCGGCCCCGAAGAAGCGCAACGGCGGCCTGATCGCCGCGGTGCTGGTCGCCGCGCTGGTCGCGGGCGGCGTCGGCGGCGGCATCGGCTACTGGGCCGCGGGCCGCAACGACACCGGCTCGACGACGGTCTCCGCCTCCGGCGACCCCGAGGCGCTGAACCGCAAGCCCACCTCCGTCTCCGGGATAGCGCAGCGGGCGCTGCCCAGCGTCGTCACCATCGAGGCCCAGGGCGCGAGCGGCGACGGCGGCACCGGCACCGGCTTCGTCTACGACAAGCAGGGCCACATCCTCACCAACAACCACGTGGTCGCCAGCGCGGCCGACGGCGGCCGGCTCACCGCGACGTTCTCCAACGGCAAGAAGTACGACGCCGAGGTCATCGGCCACGCCCAGGGCTACGACGTCGCCGTCATCAAGCTCAAGAACGCCTCCGGCGCCACGCTCAACCCGCTCCCGCTCGGCAAGTCCGCCAACGTCCAGGTCGGCGACGCCACGATCGCGATCGGCGCGCCCTTCGGCCTGTCCGGCACGGTCACCACCGGCATCATCAGCGCCAAGGACCGTCCGGTGGCCTCCAGCGACGGTGGCGGCAGCAGCGCCTCCTACATGAGCGCCCTCCAGACCGACGCGTCGATAAACCCGGGCAACTCCGGCGGCCCGCTGCTGGACGCCGGCGGCAACGTCATCGGCATCAACTCCGCGATCCAGTCCGCCGGGAACGGCGGCGGGATGGGCGGCGAATCCGGCCAGTCCGGCAGCATCGGCCTGGGCTTCGCGATCCCGATCGACCAGGCCAAGCGGGTGGCGGACGACCTGATCAGGACCGGGCAGCCGGTCTACCCGCAGATAGGCGTCCAGGTCGGTATGCGGGAGTCCGGCGACGGCGCGACCATCGCCCAGACCGGCAACAACGGCAGCGAGCCGGTCACCCCGGGCGGCCCGGCCGACAAGGCGGGCCTGAAGCCCGGCGACACCATCACCAAGCTCGACGACACCGTCGTCGACAGCGGTCCGACCCTCATCAGCGAGATCTGGCAGCACAAGCCCGGCGACCGCGTCACCCTCACGTACAAGCGCAGCGGCAAGGAGCACACCACCCAAGTCACCTTGGGACAGCGCACGGGCGACAAGTGACGCGCTAGTCTGATCCCCGCGACACCGCACGCGCGGTGCCGCGGGGAGGCTTGCCCGAGCGGCCTAAGGGAACAGTCTTGAAAACTGTCGTGGCGGCAACGCCACCGTGGGTTCAAATCCCACAGCCTCCGCGCGGAAGAAGGCCCCTGACCTGGGAAGAGTGGTCGGGGGTCTTCGGCGTTCCCGGGGTGGCGGGTGGGGCTATTCGCCGAGGGCCCGGCGTTCTTCGGCGTCTTCCTCCTGGGTGTGGAGGTGTTTGAGGGCGGAGCGGGCGGCGGGGGTGTCGTCGCAGGTGGACCAGAAGGCGTGGGTGACGACGCTTTCGGCGAGGGCGAGTTGGCGGGCGCGCAACTCGGCGACCTGGGCCTGCTCGTCGTCGGACCAGCCCGGTGAGTCCTGGCGGGCGGTCTCGTGGAAGTGGCCGTTCTCCTTGGTGTGCGTCCAGCCGGGGAGGGGGTCGACCGACCACGGCAGGCGCTTGTAGAGATCCGCGAGGGCGGACTGGACCTGATGCAGCTCCAGCTGTGCTTCCCGGAGGTCCTGGGGGAAGTCGTAGGTCTTCTGCTTGTCAGCCACGGGGCAAGGATACCGCTCACCCGTTCGATTCTGCGGAGGTGGCGCGGGTGCCGTGGGGGGATTCACCTGGTTGGCGGGTGGTGGGCGCGGCTTACCGGCGCGGGGGCTCGACGCGGCTCAGCCAGGTGGTGAGGAGGGCTTCCAGGTGGGCGGCCTCTTCGGGGGTGAGGGCGTCGAGGAGGGTGCGCTCGTTGTGCATGTGGTCGGTGAAGGCCCGGTCGAAGAGGTCGCGGCCGGCGTCGGTCAGGGCGACCACGCGGCCGCGGCCGTCGGCGGTGGAGCGGCGGCGGGTGACCAGGCCGTCGCGTTCGAGGCGGTCGATCCGCTTGGTCATCGCGCCGGTGGTGACCATCGTGTGTGCGGCCAGCTCGCCGGGGGCCCGCTCGTAGGGTGCCCCGGCGCGGCGCAGGGCGGCCAGGACGTCGAACTCGCCCTCGCTGAGCCCGTATCGGCGGTAGACGAGGCAGAGCCGGTCGGTGAGGAGTGTGCCGAGGCGGTGCAGGCGGCCGATGACGCCTTGCGGGCGGACGTCGAGGTCGGGGCGTTCGCGGGCCCATTCGGCCTGGATGCGGGAGATGTGGTCGGGGGCGGTTGGCGGGATTTCGGGCATGGGGGGAGCGTATAACTTCCTGGGAAGGTACTTTGGCTTCCATGGAAGGTAATTTGCGGTGGGGTGTGGTCACGGCCGTTGCGCCGGTGGCCTGGGGAGCCAACTACTACGTGACGCACGAGTTCCTGCCCGACGGCCATCCGCTGTACGGGGCGGCGATCCGGGCGCTGCCCGCCGGTCTGCTGCTGCTGGTGGTGGGGCGGCGGCTGCCGCGCGGGGCGTGGTGGTGGCGGTCGCTGGTGCTCGGCGTGCTCAACATGGGCGGGTTCTTCGCGCTGGTCTACGTGGCGGCGCAGCGGTTGCCGACGAGTCTGGCCTCGGTGGTGATGGCGCTGTCGCCGCTGGCCATGGCGTTGATCGCGTGGGGGCTGCTGGGCGAGCGGCCGCGGGCCGGGCATCTGGTCGGGGCGGCGGTGGGGGCCGGCGGGGTCGGACTGATGCTGCTGACGGCGACGACGGCGGTGGATCCGGTGGGGGTGCTGGCGTCGGTCGGGGCCATGGCGATGTCGTCGCTGGGCTACGTGCTGGCCAAGCGGTGGAGCGCGGGGGGCGACGGCGCCGAGGTGGACGTACTGGCGTCCACGGCCTGGCAGTTGGTGGCGGGCGGGCTGTTGTTGCTGCCGTTCGCGGTGGTGGTGGAGGGCGCGCCGCCGGTCCTCGACGGGCGGGCGGTGCTGGGTTTCGGCTACGTGACGGTGGTGGCGACGGCGGTGGCGTTCGCCGCCTGGTTCGCCGGGTTGCGGCGGCTGCCGGCCGCGACGGTGGGGTTGATCGGACTGCTCAATCCGGTGACCGGGGTGTTGTTGGGGACGGCGCTTTCCGGGGAGGCGCTCGGCGGGCGGGAAGCGTGCGGATTGGTGTTGGTGCTGTGCGGGGTGTTCTTGGGGCGGCCCGGCGGCAAACCCGGCGGCAAACCCGGCGGCAAAGGGGAGAAGGCCGGGGCGGCGGTAAAGGGGCGGGGAATGCGGGGCCGGGTGGGGGTCGGCGGGGGGAAATAGCTGGCGGGGGTGGCCAAGGGCGGTGAGGGTGGGGGCATGGAGCGTTCTTTTGAGGAATGGGTGGCGGAGGCCGCCGAGGTGTCGGTGGCGGGCTGGGACTTTTCCTGGCTGGACGGGCGGGCCACCGAGCAACGGCCTTCCTGGGGCTATCAGCGGTTGCTGGCCGAGCGGCTGGCGGGGGCGTCGGCGGCGCTGGACGTGCAGACCGGGGGCGGTGAGGTGCTGGCCGGCGCGGGGACGTTCCCGCCGGTCATGGTGGCCACGGAAGCCTGGCCGCCGAACGTCGCCGAGGCCACCGCGCGGCTGCACCCGCTGGGCGCGGTGGTGGTGGTCGACGAGGACGAGCCGCCGTTGCCGTTCGGGGACGCGGCGTTCGACCTGGTGACCAGCCGGCATCCGGTGACGGTGTGGTGGGAGGAAATCGCCCGGGTGTTGCGGCCGGGCGGTACGTATTTCTCCCAACAGGTCGGTCCGGCCAGTGTGTTCGAAGTGGTGGAGTATTTCTTGGGGCCGCAGCCGGCGGAGGTGCGGCGCGCCCGGCACCCCGAGGACGCGCGGCGGGCGGCGGAAGCGGCGGGATTGGACGTCGTCGATCTGCGGCACGAAACGCTGCGGACCGAATTCTTCGACATCGGGGCCGTCGTCTACTTCCTGCGGAAGGTGGTGTGGATGGTGCCGGGATTCACCGTCGAGCAATACGAGGAAAAGCTGCGGGAGTTGGACGGGTTGATCCGTCGGGAGGGGGCGTTCGTGGCGCACACGACGCGGTTCCTGATCGAGGCGCGCAAGCCGGCGGCGTAGGCGGGCGGGCGGCCCCGGGCGGCGCGTGACGGGGGCCGGTCAGCGGCGGGCCGCCGAGGCGACGGTGGTGCGGGCCTCGGTGTCCGCGAGGCCGGTGTGGCGGGCTGCGGCCACCAGGCGCTCGGCGAGTTCCGGTCCGAGCCCCGACTCGTAGGCGCGGCAGGCGGCCCAGAAGAGGCGGGCGTTGCGCTGGCCCCGGGGAGAGGCGCGGACGAAGCGCAGGAGGGCGCCGGCGGGCGGCTGGGACCGGGTGCGCACGGGCGTGTGCGGGCGGCCGGTCGGTGTGCCGAGCGGGGGGTGCAGGAGCGCCAGCAGGCCGGGTGGGGCCGGCGCGGGGCGGCCGGGGGCGTCCGGCGCGAGGACGTACCGGCCGTGCGTGGTGAGGGAGCCGGGGCCGACGAGGTAGCCGCCCGCCCCGCGGACGTCGATGCCCGGGGCGAGCCGGCCGACGGAGTTGGCCACCGGTGGGGCGGGTGGGCCGGTGAACCAGAGGTGCCGGCCGCCGCTGGGGGTCAGGACGGTGACCGTCGCCGGGAGGTGGAAGCCGTGCGCCTCGGCGATGAGGCGGAGGGCGGTGGGGCCGTCGGCGCCGTTCTTGGTGTCGAGGTCGAGGCCGACGAGGTGGTGCGGGGGCCGGCCGCAGGCGATGCCGTAGCCGGTGGCCCACGGGGCGGCGGCGAACATCCGGCGGATCGCGAGCGGATCGGTGGCGGCGTCGTGGACGCCGTGGCCGAGGCGGCCGCAGGCGCCGTGGCAGGGCGGGGCGGCGGGGTCGGCGGCGGTGCCGTGATCGTGGTGCGGGGACCGCAGCGCGGGGAGTTTGCCGCGGGTCAGCGGGATGACGGGGTGGCCGCGCTCGGCGGCGCGCAGGGCGTGTGCGAGGGCGGTGTGGTGGGCGTCCGCCGGGGTGGCGGGCGGTGGCGTCCGCGGGGGCGGGTGCGGGGCGGGTCGGAGGGCGGCGGGGGCCTCCGGGGGGAGCGCGTCCGCCGCCTGGTGCGCGGTGCTCGGTGCGGTATGGCGTCGGGGCGTGGCCATGGCTTCATTTTCGTACGAATGTTCGAAGAAAGGAAGGGGGGTGGGGTGGGTGTGCGGCGAAGATCACGTGCGCGCCGGGTCGGCCGGGGCGGGCGCCGGAGGGCGTGCCCCTAGGGGCGACCGGCCTGTAGTGGATCACTGTGGCGGGCGGCGGTGGCGCGGGGGTGTGAGTGGGGGCGTCGGGGTTTACCCGGGGTTCCTCATGCTTGCGGGGGAATCGGCCGTTGGTGGCGGGTTCGGTGGGGGTCGGGTGGGCAATCCTGAGGTCGCGACGTCGAGGCAGGAGCCGCGGTGGTTGGCCAACTACCCGGTGAGTTCATGGAGTTAGCGCTTTACGGACCGGTCGGGACCGGTCGTCCGCAGTGGGGGCCGGGAGGTCGGGACCCCGCCCGGGGGAGGGTCTCGCAGGCCGGGTCCCTTATCGGAACCCTCAGGTCAGAAGCTAGAAGTTTGCCTTCCGTAGGAGGAAGAGACATGGCAAGCACCCGTACCGCCCGTGTCATCGCTGTCGCCCTCGCGCTGCCCTTCGCCGCCGCGCTCTGCGCCGGCGTCGCACAGGCCGACAACGGCGGCTTCGCGAACAACGGGTCGAGCTCGGCCGCCACCAGCCAGACGGGGACCGGCGTCGCCGGCGACAACCACGGCAACTCCACGACCGGCCAGCAGGTGGCCAACGGTCCCGGCGCGTCGAACCAGAACAACACCGCCAGCGTCAACGGTCACGGCTTCACGGTGATCGACCAGGACAACGCCAACGTCGACTTCAACCAGATCTGGTGAGGCGGTCCGCCCCATCCGCGTGGGGCGGTTGATCGGTGGGTGATGCGAGGCGTCGCGCGGCGGGCCAGTGGGCCGCTCTGGGGTTCACCGCGCGGACCTTGACAGCGAACGGGTTTCTGACGGACAGTCAGAAACCCGTTTCGCTCGTTCGCACGGCCATCACCCGAAGGAAGGCCCGCCGACGTGCACCTCGCCCCCACCCCGCGTCAGCAACGACTCCGCGCCGAACTGCGCGCCTACTTCCGCGACCTGCTGCCCAACGGCCCGGTCGCGGACCCGGCGCAACAGCGCACGGTGCTCCGCCGGATCGGCACCGACGGCCTGTTGGGCCTGGGCTGGCCGACCGCGTACGGCGGTCAGGGGCGCGGCCCCGACGAGCAGTTCGTCTTCTTCGACGAGGCGTACCGCGCGGGCGCCCCGGTCTCGATGGTCACCCTGAACACCGTCGGCCCGACGTTGATGAAGTACGGGACACAAGCCCAGAAGGACTTCTTCCTGCCGCGCATCCTCAAGGGCGAGCTGGTCTTCGCGATCGGCTACACCGAGCCGGAGGCCGGTACGGACCTGGCGTCGCTGCGGACCCGCGCGGTGAAGGCCGGGGAGGCCGGGGAAGCAGGGGAGGGCGGGCCGCCGGGCGGTCCGGAAGGGCCCGACTGGCTGATCGACGGCAGCAAGAGCTTCACCAGCAACGCCCACCAGGCGGACTGGATCTGGCTCGCCTGCCGCACCGACCCGGACGCGCCCCCGCACCGCGGCATCTCGATCGTCCTCGTGCCGACCGACGCGCCCGGCTTCTCCTGGACCCCCATCGAGACCGTCGGCGGGCTGATGACCACCGCCACCTACTACGACGGGGTGCGCGTGCCGTACGGGAACCTCGTCGGCGCGGAGAACGCCGGCTGGGGGCTGATCACCAACCAACTCAACCACGAACGCGTCGCGTTGGCCGCCATCGGCATGCAGGCCGAGGACGCCTACGACGCGGCGCTGGCCCACGCCCGCACACCGGACGCGGAGACCGGGGCGCGCCCCGCCGACCTGCCCTGGGTGCGCTCCCGGCTCGCCGAGGCGCACGCCCGGCTGGCCGCCACCCGGCTGCTCAACTGGCGGCTGGTCGGCGACGTGGGCGCCGGGACGCTCAGCCCCGGTGACGCCAGCGGGGTCAAGTTCGCCGGGACGGAGAGCACGGTCGAGGTCTACCGGATGTGCCAGGAGGTGGTCGGCGACACCGCGCTCGTGCGGGCCGGCTCGCCGGGCGCCCACGCGGACGGCGAGTTGGAGCGGATGAACCGCGCCGCGCAGATCAACACCTTCGGGGGCGGGGTCGGCGAGGTGCAGAGGGAGATCGTGGCCACGATGCGACTGGGCATGCGGAGGGGGCGGCGACGGTGAGCGGGGAGAAGGCGGCTTCGGAACGGACGGCGGCGCCGGCGGACGCCGCGTACGAGCGGGCGCTCAAGGCGTTCGAGGGGCGGCCGGCGACGACCGGGGGCACGGGCAGGGACCCGGTCAACGAGCCGATGATCCGGCACTGGTGCGAGGCGATGGGCGACACCCACCCCGCCTACCGGGGGCCGGACGCCACGGCCCCGCCGACCATGCTCCAGGCGTGGACGATGGGCGGGCTCGCCGGCCACCAGGGCCGCGCCGCCGGCGCCCACGACGCGCTGTTCGCGCTGCTCGACGGCGCGGGCTACACCGCGGTCGTCGCCACCGACTGCGAGCAGGAGTACCTGCGGCCGCTGCGCCCCGGCGACGCGATCAGCTACGACTCGGTGATCGAGTCGGTGTCCGCGCGCAAGACGACCAAGCTGGGCACCGGGCACTTCGTCACCACGCGGACGGACGTCCGGGCGAACGGGGAACTGGCCGGCACGCACCGCTTCCGGATCCTGAAGTACGCGCCGGCGGCCCGCCGCGGCCCCACGGAGCGGGACGCCGGCGGCCCGTCCCGGGCGAAGCGGCCCCGGCCGGTCGTCAACCGGGACAACGCCGGGTTCTGGGACGGCGTGGCCGCGCACAAACTGCTGATCCAGCGCTGCGGCGGCTGCGGCCGGCTGCGCCTGCCCTGGCTGCCCGGCTGCAACGGCTGCGGCGCGGCCGAGTGGGACACGGTCGAGGCGAGCGGCGCGGGAACGGTCTTCTCGTACGTGGTGATGCACCATCCGCCGTTCCCGGCCTTCAGCGCGCCCGAGGGGGCCACCGGCGCGGCGGGGCCGTACGCGGTGGGGCTGATCGAGCTGGCGGAGGGGGTGCGGATGGTCAGCAACGTGGTCGGAGTGCCGTACGACCGGGTGCGGATCGGGATGCCGGTGCGGCTGGAGTTCCTGCGGGCGGACGAGGAGTTGGTGCTCCCCGTCTTCCGGGCCGGGGACGATCCCGTCGCGGGGGCGGACCCGGCGGCGGGCGCGGGCGGGGAGGGCTGACGTGGACTTCACGCCCACCGAGGAGCAGCGCGCCGCGGGCGACCTGGCGGCGGAGATCTTCGGCGACCTGTCCACCCCCGAGCGGCTGGCCGCCCTGGGCGCGGCCACCGACGCCGACCTGTGGAAGGCGCTGTGCGCCGCCGGGCTACCGGGCGCGGTGGCGGAGACCGGGCTGCTGGGCCTGGTGCTGATGCTGGAGGAGCAGGGCCGCACGACCGCCCAGGTGCCGTTCGCGGCCAGTTGCGCGTACGGGCTGCTGGGCGTCGGCGCGCACGGCAGCGACGCGCAGCGGGCCCGGTTGCTGCCGGGGCTGACGGACGGCACGGAGGTGGCGACCGGGGCGTTCGCACGGGGCGGGGCGCGGCCGGTCACCGTCGACGGTGCGGCCGGCTCCGGACGGGCCCGACTCATCGGCACGGTGCCCGTCGTCCCCTGGCTGTGCGAGGCCACCGTGCTGCTGGTGCCGGACGCGCAGCGTCGGCTGTGGCTCGTGCGGACCGACGAACCCGGGGTCGGCGTCGCACCGGTGGCGACGACCGCGCCCTGGTCCGCGGGCCGGCTGACGCTGGAGGGAGCGGCCGCCGAACCGCTCGGCGACCCGCACCCGCCCGGCCGCGCCCACGACGACGTGCTCGCCGTCGCCCGGACGGCCTTCGCCGGTCTCCAGGCGGGCGTGTGCGCGGGCGCGCTGGCCCGGGCGGTCGCGCACACCACCGTCCGGGAGCAGTTCGGCCGCCCGCTCGCCACCCACCAGGCGGTCCAACTGCGGGCCGCCGAGGCGTACATGGACACCGAGGCGATCCGGGTCACCGCCTACGAGGCGGCCTGGCGCCGGGACGCCGGCCTGGAGCACACGACGCACGCGCTGACGGCTGCCTGGTGGGCCTCCGAGGCCGGCAAGCGGGTGGTGCACACCGGCCAGCACCTGCACGGCGGCATCGGCGCCGACCTCGACCACCCGGTGCACCGGCACTTCCTCTGGGGCCGGCAGCTCGACGCCTACCTGGGCGCCGGCGCCGCACTCCTCGAAGAGCTGGGCGCGTTGCTGACGAAGGAGTCGCAGGCATGACCACCGACGCCGCCCGGGACGCGGACGGGACCACCGCGCCCCACCCGGGCCAGGAACTCGCGCCCCTCACCCTCCCCGTCACCCGCACCCTGATCGTCGCCGGGGCGCTGGCCTCGCGCGACTACCAGGACGTGCACCACGACGCCGAGGCGGCGCGGGAGAAGGGCTCCCCGGACATCTTCATGAACATCCTCACCACCAACGGCCTCGTCGGCCGCTACCTCACCGACCGCTTCGGCCCCCGATGCGTCCTGCGCCGGCTCGCCATCCGGCTCGGCGCCCCCAACTACCCAGGAGACACGATGGTGTTGAGCGGGACGGTCACGGCCGTCGACGGGGACGTGGTCGAGGTGCGGGTCGTGGGGGCCAACGGCCTCGGCCACCACGTCACCGGGACCGCCACCGTCCAGCTGGGGACGGCCGCCCGATGACCCGCCACCGCCCCGACGCCCTCGGCGGCCGGGCCGCGATCGCCGGCATCGGCGCCACCGAGTTCTCCAAGGACTCCGGCCGCAGCGAACTCAAGCTCGCCGTCGAGGCCGTCCACGCCGCCCTCGCCGACGCCGGACTCACCCCGGACGACGTGGACGGCCTGGTCACGTTCACCATGGACACCAACCCGGAGATCACCGTCGCCCAGGCGGCCGGCATCGGCGAGCTGACCTTCTTCTCCCGAGTCCACTACGGCGGCGGCGCGGCCTGCGCCACCGTCCAGCAGGCGGCCCTGGCGGTCGCCACCGGGCTCGCCGACGTCGTGGTCTGCTACCGCGCCTTCAACGAACGCTCCGGCCGCCGCTTCGGCGCCGGCGTGCAGCAGCGCGAACCGTCCGCCGAGGGCACCGCGCTCGGCTGGAACCTCCCCTTCGGCCTGCTCACCCCGGCCTCCTGGGTCGCCATGGCCGCCCAGCGCTACCTGCACGCCTACGGACTGACCCCGGACGCCTTCGGCCACGTCGCGGTCACCGACCGCCGGCACGCCGCCCGCAACCCGGCCGCGTACTTCCACGGCAAGCCGATCACGCTGGCCGACCACGCCGCGTCCCGCTGGATCGTCGAACCGCTGCGGCTGCTGGACTGCTGCCAGGAGACCGACGGCGCCCAGGCACTGGTGGTCACCTCCGTCGAGCGGGCCCGCGACCTGCCGCACCCACCCGCGCTGATCACCGCCGCCGCCCAGGGCGCCGGCCGCGCCCAGGAGCAGATGACCAGCTTCTACCGCGACGACCTCACCGGACTGCCCGAGATGGACGTGGTCGCCCGCCAGTTGTGGCGCACCTCCGGCCTCGCCCCGGCCGACATCGACGTCGCCATCCTCTACGACCACTTCACGCCCTTCGTCCTCATGCAGCTGGAGGAGTTCGGCTTCTGCGGACGCGGCGAGGCCGCCGACTTCGTCGCCGCCGACGCGCTGCCCCTGAACACCCACGGCGGCCAGCTCGGCGAGGCGTACCTGCACGGCATGAACGGCATCGCCGAGGCCGTGCGCCAGCTCCGCGGCAGCAGCGTCAACCAGGCCGGCACGCCCGCCCACGTCCTGGTCACGGCCGGCACCGGAGTGCCGACGTCGGGGTTGGTGCTGGGGCGGGCGGGGTAGCCCGGTGGGCGTCACCGCGCCCGGCCCGCCCCTAGGGGAGCGCCCGGCGCGGTCCCCCCTGAGGAGGTCCGGCGGACCCCACCCCTACAACTTGAGGGGGACGCGGCTTCGGCACCTTGGGCCGACGCCCGCGCCCCACCCCCGCTTCTAGCGTGGAACACATGACCACGTCAGTGTGCACAAGCGCCTCGACGCCCGCGACGTTCCCGTCGTTCGCGTCCTACGTACGGGCCCGGGGGCCGGTCCTGCTGCGCGCCGCGCGGTCCCTGTCCTCGAACCCGAACGACGCCGAGGACCTCCTGCAGACCGCGCTGACCAAGACGTACGTGGCCTGGGAACGGATCGAGGACCACCGTGCGCTCGACGGCTACGTGCGGCGCGCGCTGATCAACACCCGCACCTCCGAGTGGCGCAAGCGCAAGGTCGAGGAGTTCGCCTGCGACGAGCTGCCCGAGCCGGACCCGGTGCCCGCGCCGGACCCGGCCGAACTCCAGGGACTGCGCGACGCGATGTGGCGCGCGATCATGCGGCTGCCGGCGCGGCAGCGCGCGATGGTCGTCCTCAGGTACTACGAGGACCTCAGCGAGGCCCAGACCGCCGAGGTCATGGAGGTCTCGATCGGCACGGTCAAGAGCGCCGTCTCGCGCGCCCTGGCCAAGCTCAGGGAGGACCCGGAGCTGGCGGGCCTGGGCCTGAGCCGGATCGCCGCCTGACGGCCGGCGCACGCGACGGAGCGGGCCCGGGGGCCCGGGGGGACGCGTAGGCGGCGGCCGTGGGACCGTGCGGGCGGGGAGCCGCGGAGGCGGACGGCTTCGGGAGCGAGGCGTGCGCGTCGGGCCCGGTGGCCGGTCCGGCCGGTCACGTACGCTGGACCCGGGTGCCTCTCTTCCTCTCCGTGGAGCACATGATGAATCGACAGCACTTCGAGCTGCTCGAACAGGCCCGCCGCGCTCTGCCTGGGGGCTTCAAAGTCGAACTGTCCGGTGACACCATCGTGATGCAGGCATCTCCTTCGGCCATGCATCAGCTGAACCTGAGCAAGATCCACGGTCAGTTCGACGCACACGTTCCAGAGGGGTACGTCTTCACCGGAAACACAGACCTGGTGTCTCCGCAGACGGCGAAGGTCCGCAACCCGGACCTGACGTACCTGCCCGAGGAAGCCATGACCACCACGGACAGCAGCGTCGCCGCTGAGCTGGCGCTGATCGCCGTGGAGGTCGTGTCCCCGTCGAACCCGGAGAACGACTGGGTCGGCAAGCTCCGTGACTACCCCCTGATGGGCGTTCCGCTCTACCTCGTCGTCGATGCGCGGCAAAAGGTGGTGACGCTGTTCAGCGAGGTGGAGAACGGTCGCTACCGGCTTCGTGAGGACGCCGACTTCGGCGAGGGCGTGCACATCCCCGAGCCCTTCGCGTTCGTCTTCGACACCGGTGTGCTCCGTCCCTACGGCTGAGGGGTTCACGACGTTCCGTGCCAACGGGTGGTGGTCGAGGGCGAGTCGGGGCGCGGTTCGGCCCGGGGGCCGTCAGGGCGTCCGGGTGTGGTGGTCCAGCAGGCGGGTGAGCAGTTCGACGAGTTGGTCGCGTTCGGCCGGGGCCAGGGGGGCGAGCAGTTCGTCGTGGAGGTCGTCCAGGAGCGCGTCGAGGCGGCGCAGGCGGCGGCGGCCTCGGGGCGAGAGCGTGACGAGGTTGCGGCGCTGGTCGTCGGGGTCCGGCGTCCGCTCCACGAGGTCGCGGGCGACCAGTTCGTTGATCACGCCGACCATGTCGGGGCGGTGGATGCCGGTGCGCCGGCTCAGCGCCGCCTGGCTGGCGGGCCCGTACTCCAGTAGGGAGGCGAGCACCGCGTAGTGCCACTTGCGGGCGTCGGCCCGGGCCAGTCCGTCGTTGATCAGCCGGTCCGACCGCAGGGTCAGTTGGGACAGCAGCCGGCTGGTCCGGCGGCGCAGCCGCTCGGGCGTGCGGGGCGTGCTGTCGTCGGGCAGGTCCGCGGCTTCGGCTCTGGTCACGGGGCTCATCCTAGCCATTGCGTTAGTGGGACTAACGCTATACGTTCGGTCCGCGCCGGCGGCGTTGGGCGACCAGCGGCAGCGGGCGCACCCACAGGAAGGACCATCCGCCATTCCCACCACGACGTTGCAGATTCCCACCCCGGACGGCCGGGCCGACGCCTTCGCCGCCTTCCCCGACGGCGGCGGCCGGCACCCGGGGGTGCTGATGTACGGGGACGCCTTCGGCATCCGGCCGGTGCTGCGGGAGATGGCCCGCGAACTGGCCGGGCACGGCTACTACGTGCTCGTCCCCAACGTCTTCTACCGGCACGGGCCGACCCCGGTGGTCGAGCTTCCCGCGCACATCGGGGAAGCGGCCCGGACCGCGGCCGTCGCCCGGCTGATGCCGTTGATCCAGGCGCACACCGCCGCCCGCACCCTGAGCGACGCCGACGCCTTCCTCGGCTTCCTCGCCGCCCGGCCCGAGGTCGGCGCCGGCCCGGTCGCGGTGACCGGCTACTGCATAGGCGGCCTGCTGGCCCTGCGCACCGCCGCGGCCCACCCCGGCCGGGTGGCCGCCGTCGCCGGGTTCCACGGCCCCGTGCCGGCCGACGGGCCCGACGGCCGGCACGGCCTGCTGTCCCGGCTCACCGCCGAGGTCCACCTCGGCCACGCCGCGACCGACGTGACGCCCGAGGACCTCGACGCGCTCAACGGGGCCCTGGACGCCGCGGGGGTCCGCCACACCTCCGAGATCTACCCCGACACCGTCCACGGCTTCACCATGGCCGACACCGACGCCTTCAGCGCCGACGGACTGAAGCGGCACTGGGACCGGCTGCTCCCCCTGCTGGCGCGCACCCTGGTCGAGGGCTGAGGCCGCCGGCCGGGGGCGGCCGCGCCGGTCGCCCCCGGCCGGCGTCCTACGCCTCCCGGCCCGCCATCAGCTGTTCCACCGCCTCCTCCAGGGCCACGATGCGGTCGGCGAGCCCGGCGGCTTCGAGGTCCCGGGCGTCGCGCAGGAGCAGTTCGATCTGGACGAGACGGCTGGCGATGTCCGACAGGCGGGCCTCGTCGCCGGCCGTGGGCGCCGCGCCGGGCTCCCGCGCGCCGGGCTCCGACGCGGGGGGTGCCGGCCGGTGCGGGGCGGGCTCGCGGAGGTCGGGTCGGCGGGGTTCGGCGGCCGGCGGGGCCTCGCCGGGACCGGTCAGCAGGCGTTTCAACTGGTCGGCCTGGGAGGCGAGTTGGTGGTTCTTGCGGTACAGGTCGAGGAAGACGTTGACCTTGGTGCGCAGCAGCCAGGGGTCGAAGGGCTTGATGAGGAAGTCGGCGGCGCCGACCGTGTAGCCGCGGTAGGCGTAGTTCGGGTCGACCGAGGCGCCGGTCAGCAGGATGATCGGGACGTCCTTCGTCTGGTCCAGGCCCTTGATGTTGGCCGCGGTCTCGAAGCCGTTCATGCCCGGCATCAGCACGTCGATGAGGACGACCGCGAACTCCTCGCGGAGCATGGCCTTCAGGGCCTCCTCGCCGGAGCGGGCGCGGACGACCTTCGGGGTCAGGGAGCTGAGGACCGCTTCGAGGGCGACCAGGTTCTCCTCCATGTCGTCGACGATGAGGATGGGCGCGGTGTCGGGTGGGGGTGTCATGGCTGCGGCCCTGCCGTTCCCTCGTCGGAGGTGTCGTCCGTGCTGTCGTCCGTGCTGTCGTTCGTGTTGTCGTCAGGGGTGGTGTCCGGGGCGTCGTCGGAGGTGACGTCCGGGCACCCGGCGGCCTTCCTGGTCTCCGGGTCGAGGAGTTGGCAGATGACCCCGAGCAGGCGGTCCACGTCGACCGGTTTGGGGATGTAGTCGTCGGCGCCGCTCTCGATGGCCTTCTCCCGGTCGCCGGGCATGGCCTTGGCGGTGAGCGCGACGATCGGGAGGTCGGCGAAGCGGGGCGTGTGGCGGATGGCCCGGATCATTTCGTAGCCGTCCATCTCCGGCATCATGATGTCCATCAGGACGAGGGAGACGTCCGGGGTCCGGTCGAGGACCTCCAGTCCCTCGCGGCCGTTCTCGGCGTACTTGACGTTGATGCCGACCCGGCCCAGTACGTGGGTCAGCGCGAAGACGTTGCGGATGTCGTCGTCGACGATGAGGATCCGGCGCTCGGCGAGGATCCGCCCGGGGCGTCCGCTGAGCCAGTCCTTCAGGCGGGTCGCCTCCGGCCAGCTCACGTCGCCGCTGTCGCCGGGGCGCAGGCCCGCGTGCGCCGCGATGCCCTCCCGGGCGGGGAACAGGTCGCCCGGGGACGCGGCGGTGGCGACCGGTGGGGCGGTGAGCTGTTCGGCCAGGACCGGGTGGGCGGCCGGGCCCGTCGGGGCCGGGGGCGCGGCGCCCGGGGCGGGCGTCTCGCCGGTGACGGTGGGCCCGCCGCCGTCCGGGGGAACGAGGGCGGTGGGCCCGCCGCCGGTGCCCCGCGCCGCGCCTGAGGCCGGGGTCGTGGACGGCCCGGTGTAGTGGGCGGGGACGTAGAGGGTGAAGGTGGAGCCGACGTCCACCTGGCTCTCGGCCTTGATCCGACCGCCGAGCAGGGCGGCCATGTCGCGGCTGATGGACAGGCCGAGGCCGGTGCCGCCGTACTTGCGGTTGGTGGTGCCGTCGGACTGCTGGAACGCCTCGAAGATCCCGTCGAGCTTCTCCGGCGGGATGCCGATGCCGGTGTCCTTGACGGACAGGGCGATGACGGCGTCGGCGGTGCGCAGGGACGCCTCGTCGAACTGGCCGCACGCGGGGCCGGGGACGCGTTCCACGAGGAGTTCCACGCCGCCGGTGGAGGTGAACTTCACCGCGTTGGACAGCAGGTTGCGCAGGATCTGCTGGAGGCGCTGTTCGTCGGAGAAGAGTTCCGCGGGGACGTCGTCGCCGACCCGGACGTCGAAGCTCAGCCCGCGGTCGACGGTGAGCGGGCGGAACGTGGCCCGTACGTAGTCGAGGAGCTTCTTCAGCGGCAGGGCCTTGGGGTGGACGTCCATCCGGCCGGCCTCGATCTTCGACAGGTCGAGGATGTCGTTGATGAGTTGCAGCAGGTCGGAGCCGGCGCGGTGGATGGTGACGGCGAACTCCACCTCCTGCGGGCTGAGGTGCTTCTCGGGGTTGTCGGCCAGCAGGCGGGAGAGGACGAGCAGGGAGTTCAGCGGGGTGCGCAGCTCGTGCGACATGTTCGCCAGGAACTCGGACTTGTACTGGGACGAGGTGGCGAGCAGTGCGGCCTTCTCCTCCAACTCGGCGTTGGTGAGCTGGAGTTCGTCGGAGCGCTGGCGGAGTTCGGCGGTCAGCCGCTGGGATTCCGACAGCAGGGATTCCGTACGGGAGTTGGCGATGATGGTGTTGATGGAGACGCCGATGGTGTTGACGAACTGGTCGATGAAGGCGAGGTGGACGTCGCTGAAGCGGCTGAAGGAGGCCAGCTCGATCACGCCGAGGACGTGGTCCTCGAAGAGGATCGGCAGGATGACGACGCTGGCGGGGGCGGCGGCGCCGAGTCCGGAGCTGATGGTGAGGTAGTCGGTGGGGACGGCCTCGACGAGGATCCGGTTCTTCTCCGTCGCGGCCTGGGTGATCAGGCCCCAGCCGGGACTGCCCATCCGCAGCCGGGGCAGGGCGCTGCGGCCTTCGGTGCGGCCGGTGCCGTAGCCGGCGATCAGCTCCAGGCCCTCGCCCGGTGCGGCTCCCGCCTCGGCCAGGAAGAACGCCCCGAACTGGGCGTTCACCAGCGGGGTCAGCTCGCGCAGGATCAGGTCGGCGACCTCGACCAGGTCGCGGTGGCCCTGCATCAGGCCGGCGATGCGGGTCAGGTTGGACTCCAGCCAGTCCTTGGCGCGGGTGGTCTCGCGGAGGTTGGCGACCATGAGGTTGATGTTGTTCTTCAGGGCGGCGACCTCGCCCTGGGCGTCGACGGTGATCGAGCCGGACATGTCGCCCTGGGTGACCGCGCTGGTCACCGCGGCGATCGCGCGCACCTGCGTGGTGAGGTTGAGCGCCAGCTCGTTGACGCTGGTGGTGAGCTGCTTCCAGGTGCCGTAGACGCCCTCGACCCGGGCCTGGCCGCCGAGTTGGCCCTCGCTGCCGACCTCGCGGGCCACCCGGGTGACCTCGGAGGCGAACGAGGAGAGGGTGTCGACCATGGTGTTGATGGTCGTCTTGAGTTCGAGGATCTCGCCGCGGGCGTCGACGTCGATCTTCTTGGAGAGGTCGCCGCGGGCCACCGACGTCGCGACCTCGGCGATGTTGCGGACCTGGGACGTCAGGTTGTCCGCCATGGAGTTGACGTTGTCGGTGAGGTTCTTCCAGACGCCGGAGACGCCGTGCACCTGGGCGCGGCCGCCGAGCCGGCCCTCGGTGCCGACCTCGCGGGCGACGCGGGTGACCTCGTCGGCGAACGCCCGCAACTGCTTCACCATGGTGTTCACGGTGTCCTTCAGCTCCAGGATCTCGCCGCGGGCGTCCACGTCGATCTTCTTGGTCAGGTCGCCGTTGGCGACGGCGGTGGTGACCTGGGCGATGTTGCGGACCTGCGAGGTGAGGTTCAGGGCCATGAAGTTGACGTTGTCGGTCAGCTCCTTCCAGACGCCGGAGGCGCCCCGGACCTGCGCCTGACCGCCGAGGTTGCCCTCGGTGCCGACCTCGCGGGCGACGCGGGTGACCTCGTCGGCGAAGGCGGAGAGCTGGTCGACCATGGTGTTGATGGTCGACTTCAGTTCGAGGATCTCGCCGCGGGCGTCCACGGTGATCTTCTGGCTGAGGTCGCCGTTGGCGACGGCGGTGGTGACCTGGGCGATGTTGCGGACCTGCCAGGTCAGGTTGGACGCCATGAGGTTGACGTTGTCGGTGAGGTCCTTCCAGACGCCGGAGACGCCGCGGACCTGGGCGCGCCCGCCGAGCTGGCCCTCGGTGCCGACCTCGCGGGCGACGCGGGTGACCTCGTCGGCGAACGCCCGCAGCTGGTCGACCATGGTGTTGACGGTCAGCTTCAGCTCCAGCAGCTCGCCGGTGGCCTCGACCGTGACCTGCTGGGTCAGGTCGCCGCCGGCCACCGCCGTGGTCACCACCGCGATGTCGCGGACCTGGGCGGTCAGCCGGGACGCCATGGTGTTGACCGCCTCGGTCACGTGCAGCCAGTCGCCGGCCAGGCCCTGCACCTTGGCCCGGCCGCCGAGCCGGCCCTCGGTGCCGACCTCGCGGGCGACCCGGGTGACCTCGCCGGTGAACAGCGAGAGCTGGTCGACCACGCGGTTGACGCAGCTGCCCAGGCGGCGCAGGTCGCCGCGGAGCTGGCGGCTGCCGTCGTGCAGGTCGACGTGGCGGGTCAGGTCGCCGTCGGCGATCGAGTCCAGCACCCGGGTGGCCTTGGCGACGGGGGTGACCAGCGCTTCGAGTACCGAGTTGGCGGCCTCCACGTTGGTCGACCAGCCGCCCTGGCCGGGGCTGGCGCTGAGCCGTTCGTCCAGCCGGCCCTCGCGGATGACCTCGTGGCGCAGGCGCGCCAGCTCGGTGGCCAGGTGGGCGTTGCGCGCGACGATCTGGGCGAAGACGTCCGTCATGTCGGCCAGCACGCCGTCGGCCGGCGGATCGCCCTGGGCGTGCTCGGCCCGGGCGGTGAAGTCACCGTCCCGTAGGGCGTTCATGGCGGCCAGCAGGGGGCGCAGCTCGCTGGTGCGCACCCACTGGCCGTCGGGGCGGGGGTCCGAGGGTGACGCCGCGGACTCGGGCCGGGTCGGGTCGGGCGCCATGGCACACCATCCCCCCAGTGATCGAGACCGAACTTGAACCGAACGGGTACCGGCCGGTCGGCTGGTGCAGCGCCGTTCGGCCCGTACCGGGCGGGGCGGTCCGGGGCTGGTCCGGTCCCGTCCCGGCAGGGTTCCGGAAGAGGCCCGGAACTGATCGAATTGGGCAGATATGTCATAGTATAAAGCGCCCGTAATGAGTTGCTTTTCCTGGTTTTATCAGGGGGCGCAGTGACGTCGCTGTCCCCACGGACGATGGCCCCGCAGGAGACCGAAACGGTGTCCCGAACCGGGCTGCCGGCGAACCAGCTGGCCGCCGCCGGGGCCCGCAGGTTCGTGCGCAACCTGCTGACCGAACGGGCCGCCGCCCCGGACGCCGCCCCCGGCGCCGCGGCGATCAACCCGGACCTCATCGACCAGGCCGTCCTCCTGGTCAGCGAGCTGGTCACCAACGCCGTGATGTACGCCGGCACCGACATCGACGTCGTCTGCCGGCTGGAGTACGGGCGCGAGCCGGCGGAGGGCGCCGCGCGCCGCCCGGCCGCGGCCCGCACCGCCGACCGCCCCGGCCCGGCCACCGTCGCCGTCGTCCTGGAGGTCTCCGACCGCCACCCCTCCCGCGTGGTGCGCGGCGGGGTGGACGCCCGCAGCGGGGAGCCCGGCTTCGGCCTCCAGCTGGTCAGCGCGCTCGCCGAGTCCTGGGGCGTGACCTACCGCAAGTCCACCAAGACGGTCTGGTTCCGCCTGGAGGCCACCGAGGGCGTACCGGGCGCCCCACCGGCGGGGCCGGCCCGGCACCCGCACGGCGCCGCGACCCCGGTCCGGGTGCCGCCCGGGCCCGGCGGCCGCCCGCCGCACGGCGACGCCGCCGAGTGGGTGGACCGCGGCGGGCCCTCGTTCCTCGCCGAGACCAGCGAACTCCTGGCCGGCCAGCTCGACCAGGACATGGTCACCGCGCTCGCCGCGCAGCTGCTGGTGCCGCGCCTCGCCGACTGGTGCGCGATCTGGCTGAGCGTCGAGGGCGGCCGGATGGCCCTCTCCAGGGTCTGGCACGTCGACGAGCGGCGGATCGGCCCGCTCCGCACCGACCTGGAGCGCGACCCGCCGACCGACGTCGCCGGCGCCGGCGGCACCCCCTGGCCCTGGCCGGAGTGCGCCGGTGCGTCCCCGACGGGCGGGTCCGCGCTGGCCTTCCCCCTGGTGGCCCGCGGCGAGCTCCAGGGCGTCCTGCTGCTGGGCCGGGCCGGCAGGCTGACGATGAGCGACACCGTCGTCCGGATCGTGGAGGACGTCGCCCGCCGGGTCGCCCAGGCCGTCCACACCGCCCGCCAGTACACCCGGCAGACCACCATCAGCCTGGCCCTCCAACGCCGCCAGCTGCCCGCGTCGCTGGCCAGCATCCCCGGCGTGGACACCGCGATCGTCTACGAACCGCACGGCGAGGGACAGACCGTCGGCGGCGACTTCTACGACGTCTTCCCCATGGGCGACCGCCGCTGGTGCTTCCTCCTGGGGGACGTCCAGGGCAAGGACCCCGAGGCGATGTCGGTGACCGGACTGGCCCGCCACCTGGTGCGCCTGCTGGCCCGCGAGGGCCACGGCGTCGAATCGGTCCTCGGGCGACTGAACCTCGCCATGGCCGAGGAGAGCGCGGAGGCGGTGGAGGTCGGCGGGGAGCGGGCCGAATCCCGATTCCTGAGCCTGCTCTACGGGGAACTGGCCGTCGACCCCGGCGTCCCCGGCGCCCGCTGCACGGTCGCCAGCGCCGGCCACCCGCCGCCGCTGCACCTGTTCACCGACGGCGCCGTGGAGCCGGCCTCCGACCCGCAGATGCTGCTGGGCATCGACGAGGGCACCGAGTTCCACGCCAGCACCTTCACCCTCGCGCCCGGCGAGACGCTGCTCTGCGTCACCGACGGGGTCACCGAACGCCGCTGCGGCAACTGGCAGTTGGACGACAACGACGGCCTGGTCGAGGTGTTGCGGGACGGCCTCGGCCTGGGCGCCAAGGCCCTGGCGGAACACATCCGCCGCGCCGCCCACGACTTCGGCACCGGCCCGGTGGAGGACGACCTCTCGGTACTCGTCCTCCAGGCGGTCATGCTGGGGCGCGGGCCTATGGGGTGAGGGCGGCCCGGGGACGGGCGTTCGACGGTACTCAGTGCCGGGGCGCCGCGGCGGGGCCGGAGGGGTGCGGGATGTCGCGCAGGTGGTGCCGGAGGAGCACATTCGCGTCGGACACCGCGCTCAAGTCGCCGTGTCGGTAAGCATCGGCGCGCTGCTGGGCGAGTGCGTGGCATCGGGTGCAGTCAGGGTGCGGCTGAGGTTCAGCCGGCCAGTTGGAGGGCGGCGTGTAGAGCATGGGAAGTCTCCTGGTGCGGCGGCCTGGTGGGGCCAGGCAAGGTTGTCCCCCATCGGGCCTGGTGGCTACCTGCCAGTTGCTCTGGCCGCCCTGCTGTCGTAGCGCCATAGTTGCCCCTGCCCGGTCAGGGAAGGCGAGCAGGGACAACCGTGAGTACTCCCCCAACTTGTCTGCGCCCAGGGAGAGTTGTGTGCATCCTGAGTGCGGTCGGCCGTGGGGCCGCCTCGATCAGGCAACACATGGTGACCGTAGCGCTACGCAAGGCGAGGTGGCAAGTGTGCCCCGGGGCATATATGTCGCACGACTGACGCAACCATGCCCCCCGTCCAGCTGGACGGGGGGCATGGTTGCGTCAGTAGATGGTCAGCTGGCGAAGTGGTCGAACTCCCCGGCCTTCACGCCGGCGATGAACGCCTTGAGCTTCGCCGGGGTGGTCCGCACGATGACGTCGGGGTCGTCGCTTTCGCGCAGCAGGATCTCACCGTCGACCGCGGCGGTTTCGATGCACTGCTCGCCACCGCCGCCGGAGAAACTCGACTTTTGCCACATGATTTCGCTCATTCCCTGACTCACAGTTCTCTTGCGATGTGGTGGATGAAACTCTGCGACTCTTCGGGTGAGAGTGCCGTTTGCTCGGCGAATCCGAGCAGTGTTCGGTAGCGGTCGAGGTCGGCTGCCGCGTCGAGGAATCGGCCCCCGAACGGGGTGTCGATGTGGACGGTGTCGAGCTGTGGTGTGACGCCGCTCGCGTACATCACGGTCTGTGTGACCTCGACGAAGTCCTCGCTGGTGAAGGGGATGACGCGCAGGGTGAGTCCAGGGCGCTCGGACGTCGACAAGAGGTATTCGAGCTGTGCTCGTGCGACTTTTCGCCCGCCCACGCGCATGCGTAGCGCGGCCTCGTGGACGATTGCTTCGAACTGTGGGGCACTGTCACGTTCGAGGATCGCCCGTCGTTCCATCCTGTGCTCGACCCGCGCCTGTATCTCGTCTTCGGGGAGTTGCGGAATGACTCCGGCGAACAGCGCGTGCGCGTACTCCTCGGTCTGGAGAACTCCTGGGAACGTCACGGGCTGGAGGCAGCGCAACCGCGTTGCGTGGTGCTCCAATTCTGCGATGTCGAGGAACCCGGGCGCGAGGATTCCTCGGTATCTGTCCCACCAGTTCTGACCTCGGCGCTCGCGCGCTATCGCGCACAGGGCGTCGACGAACGCATCGTCGTCGCAGGCGTAGAAGGTCGCCAGTCGTCGGATGCGATCCTCGCTGACGCCGACCCGACCCGCTTCTATGTGTGAAATCTTGGCTTGGTCGGTCGAAACCATCCCGGCCGCCTCACGGGCAGTCTTCCCCGCGCGCTCGCGCAGCTTGCGCAACTCTGCGCCCAGTCTGGCTTGTCGGGCCGTTGGATTGTCCCTCGGCGGCATGTCACCTTCCCCTGCTCGCGCTCAGTCTCCCGCGTAACGGTGTCATGGGTCCACCCAGTCTGGCGAACCTTAAGGAACAACCTTGCTCCGGGGCATGTATGCCCCTATGGTCCTCGCAACGGCGCCCCGTACGCCAGGAAGACCCGAAGTGCAGCCATCCACAAGCCCCTTGGGCGCCCAGGGATGGACCAGGCCACGGAGGGCAGCGGCGGCGCTCACGTTCTCGTGAGGAGACACGACCATGAGCACGGTTGACGAAAAACCCGTTCCCCAGCCGCACCACCCCGCCCGAGAGTCGTACCGCTTCAGCGTCCCGAGCGGTTCCGCCGCCCCGAAGGTCGCGCGGGAAATGGTCGCGAGGCTGCTGGTTCTCACCGGACACGCCCTCGCGTCCGAGACGGCGCGCCTGCTCGTCTCGGAGTTGGTCACCAACACCCATCTGCACACCCGCACCCGCACGATCCACCTCGACGTCCTACTCGGTCCGGCCCGCGTCAACGTCAGTGTCTGGGACGCCAGTCCCGAACTGCGCCCCGCGTTCCGCAGTGGCCGCGACGGCGCTGAGTCGGGGCGGGGGCTGTGCCTCGTCGCCGCCTTGGCGTCGGGGTGGGGCGTCGTGTGGCCCACCGGTTCCGACGGCTGGAAGCGTGTGTGGTTCGCGTTGGACGAAGGCCGCGCGGGGGCTGGTACGCCCGGCTGCACCCAAGCTGCCGGGCGGCCCGCGGAGGGCGCCGGGTGATTGCCGCCCACCCCGTCTTCTGGGGGCTGCTGATCACCATGACGAGCCTGGTGGCGCTGGCGCTGCTGATCGCCCGTGCCCTGATGTCGGGCCCTGGGGCCGGAGCGGCGCCGCCACCGTCCCCCGGCGAGGAACGGTTCGCCTACACCTGTCACTGCTGGCAGGACCCGGTACGCGTCACCGTCCGGAGGGAACCACCGCCCAGGCGCCGGCACGCCCGCCCGGGCCCCGGCGCGTCACTGCGCCACCGCTTCCGCCGGCGCCCGCCAGTCAGGAGCGCCCCGGACAGGGGCGAAGTTTCCGCAGTTCAGGAGGGTGCCGGAAAAACTTCCGGCAATCCCGTCACATCCGCGGGCGCCCATCCGTCGGGGCTGTGAAGACGCCGACAGGCCGAACCGAAGGAGCACACCGCCATGACGAAGACCGCCCTCTCCCGGATGCCCAACCCGGCCGAGTTCGTGCCCGAGATGAACGACGTCAGCGCCGCCCTCTTCCGGGCCACCGGCAACCAGTCGGTGCCGCGCACCACGATGAACCTCGTCCACCTGCGCGCCGGCCAGATCGTCAACAACACCTACCTGACCATCCTGAACACCAGCTTCCTGCGGAAGGCGGGGGAGTCCGAGGAGCGCATCACCGCCGTCTCCTCCTGGCCGGACGCGCCGTACTTCACCGACGCCGAACGCGCCGCCCTGGCGCTGGTGGAGGCCACCCTCCAGCCCGCTCCGCACGGCATGGAACGCGTCTCCGACGCGCTGTACGCCGAGGTGGCGCAGCACTACGACCCGAAGGCGCTGGCCACCCTCACCCTCGCGATCGGCCAGATCAACTTCTTCATCGCGGTGGCCGTCATCGGCAAGCCGCAGCCGGTCGGCTCCCTCGCGGAAGCGCAGTGGGACTGACACCCGCGGCAGGTCAGCGCCTTCCCGGCCGTTTCCGGTCCGAGGGAAAAGAACACGCCAGCAACGCGTGACATACCACCCGGTACGCATCGACAATCGCAGCACCACTACCCGCCCGTAACAAAGCGGAGGCACCCGGTGCTCAGCACGATGCAGGACGTACCGCTCACGGTCTCGCGAATCCTCACCCATGGGTCGACGGTCCACGGAAAGGCCCAGGTCATCACCTGGACCGGCGAGGCAGAGCCGCACCGCCGCACCTTCGCCGAGATCGGCCGCCGGGCCGCGCGGCTCGCGCACGCGCTCCGCGACACCCTCGGGGTGGGTGCCGCGGAGCGCGTCGGGACGCTCATGTGGAACAACAGCGAGCACATGGAGGCGTACCTCGGCATCCCCTCCATGGGGGCGGTGCTGCACACGCTCAACCTGCGGCTGCCCGCCGAACAGCTGGCCTGGATCGTCAACCACGCCGAGGACCGCGTGATCCTCGTCAACGGCACCCTGATCCCGCTGCTGGCCCCCCTGCTGCCGCAACTGCCCACGGTGGCGCACGTGGTCGTCGTCGGCCCCGGCGACCGCGCCCCGCTGGCCGGCGGCCACGCCCAGGTCCACGACTACGAGGAGCTGCTCGCCGGCCGGCCGGAGCACTACGACTGGCCGCAGGTCGACGAGCGGACGGCCGCCGCGCTCTGCTACACCTCCGGCACGACCGGCGAGCCCAAGGGCGTGGTCTACAGCCACCGTTCCCTCTACCTGCACTCGCTCCAGGTCAACACCGCCGAGGCGTTCGCCCTCGCCTCGCGGGACATCGCGCTGCCGGTGGTGCCGATGTTCCACGTCAACGCCTGGGGCCTGCCGCACGCCGCGTTCATGGCCGGCGCCTCGCTGCTGATGCCGGACCGGTTCCTCCAGCCCGCCCCGCTCGCCGAGATGATCGAGACGATCCGGCCCACCATCGGCGCCGCGGTCCCCACCATCTGGCAGGGCCTGCTGGCCGAACTCGACGCCCACAAGCGCGACGTGGCCTGTCTGCACACCGTCGTCATCGGCGGCTCGGCCTGCCCGCCCGCCCTGATGCGGGGCTTCGAGGAGCGGCACGGCATCCGCGTGGTGCACGCCTGGGGGATGACCGAGACCTCGCCGCTGGGCTGCGTCTCGCACCCGCCGGCCGGGGTGAGCGACGAGGAGGAGTGGGCCTACCGCGCCACCCAGGGCCGCTTCCCGGCCTCCGTCGAGGCCCGGTTGATCGGCCCGGCCGGCGAGGAACTGCCCTGGGACGGCGCCGCGGCGGGCGAACTCGAAGTGCGCGGCCCCTGGATCGCGGGCGCGTACTACGGCGGCGCGCAGGGCGGAGCGCTCCGCCCGGAGGACAAGTTCAGCCCCGACGGCTGGCTGCGCACCGGTGACGTCGGCACCATCACCCCGGACGGCTACCTGACGCTGACCGACCGGGCCAAGGACGTCATCAAGTCGGGCGGCGAGTGGATCTCCTCGGTCGAGCTGGAGAACCACCTGATGGCGCACCCGGGCGTCGCCGAGGCCGCGGTGGTGGCCGTCCCCGACGAGAAGTGGGGCGAACGGCCGCTGGCGACGGTGGTGCTGACCGACGGGGCCGCCCTGACCTACGAGGAGCTGCGGGCCTTCCTCGGCGAGCGGATCGCCCGCTGGCAGCTCCCGGAGCGCTGGGCGGTGATCCCGTCCGTCCCCAAGACGAGCGTCGGCAAGTTCGACAAGAAGGTGCTCCGCCGCCAGTACGCGGACGGGGAACTGAACGTCACCCTGCTGGCCTGACCGCCCCCGGGGCCCGCCGGTCGCTTCCGGCGGGCCCGGTGCCCGTGCGGCGGTCCGGCTAGTTCGTGCCGATCTTCGCCAGCAGGTCCACGATCCGGGCCTGCACCTCGGCGCTGGTGGACCGCTCCGCCAGGAAGAGCACCGTCTCCCCGGAGGCGAGACCGGGCAGTTGGGTCGGGTCCAGGTCGGCGGAGGTGTAGACGACCAGCGGGGTGTGGTCCAGATGCCCGTTGGCGCGCAGCCAGTCGACGATGCCGGCCCGGCGGCGGCGCACCTGCATCAGGTCCATCACCACGAGGTTGGGCCGCAGCTGCGTCGCCAGTGCGACCGCGTCGGTGTCCGCGTCGGCCCGGGCGACCTGCATGCCGCGCCGCTCCAGCGACGCGGTCAGCGCGCCCGCGATGGCGTCGTTCTGCTCAAGGAGCAGCACCCGCGCCGGCTGGTCCTCGGCGTCCCGCGGGGCGAGCGCCTTGAGCAGCACGGCCGGATCGGCGCCGTACGCGGCCTCCCGGGTCGCCTGCCCCAGCCCGGCGGTGACCAGGACCGGCACCTCCGCTGCCCCCGCCGCCTGGCGCAGCGACTGCAGCGCGGTGCGGGTGATCGGCCCGGTCAGCGGGTCCACGAAGAGCGCCGCCGGGTACGCGGCGATCTGCGCGTCCACCTCCTCGCGGGAGTTGACGATCACGGGGCGGTAGCCGCGGTCGCTGAGCGCCTGCTGGGTGGCGACGTCGGGCGCCGGCCAGACCAGCAGCCGACGCGGGTTGTCCAGCGGCTCCGGGGGCAACTCGTCGTCCATCGGCGGCTGTTGACGCTCCGTCACCTCGACGGCGCCGTTCGGCCCGTCCAGCGGCTCGGGACCCTCACTGCCCTCGTCGGGCGCGGAGATGGCGAACGCCCGGCCCTCACTGGCGTCCATCAGGTGCGGCTGCGGACCCGGCTGCTTGGGGCGGGCGGCCGGCTGCGGCGGGGCACCCGCCGCCTGGTGCGGGGCACCGGGCGCGGCGGCCTCGGCGGCCGGGCCGCGCTCGTCCTCCGGCGGCGGCGCGGCGAGCTTGCGCCGACGACCGGAACCGGTGGGCGTGCCGCCCGGCGGCGTGTTCGTGCCGCCCGCCGGGGTCGCGCCGGGCTGCGGCGCCGGACGCTGCGGATCGGTCAACTGCTGGGCGAACGGCACGCCCTGGCCGAGCGTGCGCACGCTGAAGGCCCGCCCGGCGGTGTGCCCGGACTCGTCGTCGGCCGGCGGCAGCGGCTGCCGGCCCTGCGGCGGCACGGCGACACCCGACGGAGCCGGCCCGCCCGCGGGACCCGGCGCCGGGGCGGCCGCGGTCTCCTCGGCGGGGCTGGGGCGACCCCGACGGCGGCCGGTGGGCGTGGCCGGGCCGGCGATGCCGGGGGCGGTGCCGGTGCCCGTGCCCGTCGCCTCCGCCGGTGCGTCCGGACCCGCCGGCTGCGCGACCAGGCCCTCGGGGCCCGCCACGAACGTGCCGGACGCCTCGGAGTCGGCCATCGCCGCGGCCGCGCGCTCCTCGGCGGCGGCCCGCCGCGCCCGGCGCCGGCCGGTCGGCTCGGCGTCCCAAGTCCCCGGTGCTTCGGGGGAGTCGTCGGCCGGGGTCGGTTGCCCGGCCGGTGCGCCGGCGGGCGCCTCCGGGCCCGCGGCCACCGGGCGGCGCGCCCGGCGCCGGCCCGTACCGCCGGCCTCCTGCGGTCCGCCCGCCACCGGCCCCGGGGCCTCGGCGGGTACCGGCGCCCCGCCCGCGACCGCGGGCAGCGCCGGCTGTGCGGTCGGCGGCTGCGGTGCCCGGTCCGCCGCGGCGGGCGGCAGGGCGAACGGCGAGCGCGCCGGGGCCGGGGCCTGCGCGGCGGCCCGGCCGCCGGCCTGCTGCGGAGCGCCACCACCGGGGGCGCCGGGCGCCCCCGGCTCGCCGGCCCGCTCGGGCGCCTCGGCCAGCGCCCGGCGGGTCCGTCGGCCGGCGGCACCCGGGGCGGAACCCTGCGCCAGTGCCGGCATCAGACCCGGCGCCGTCCCCTGCGACTGCCCCGCCTGCGGCCCCTGCTGGGCCGGCTGTTGCCCCCGTGACTGTCCCTGCGGCTGTCCCTGCGGCGGCACCGGCCCGAGCGCCGGGCCCGCCGCCGGGGTCAGGCCGGCTGCTGCCGACCGCCCGGCCGGGGCCCCGTCACCGGACCCGGACGGCAGCGCGGGCAGCGCCGAGCCCTCGGTCGCCGGCCGCGCCCGACGACGACCGCTCGGCGGCACCGCCTCGGCGCCCGTCGGCAGCCCCGCTCCCTGCGTGCCGTCGGCGCCGGCACCGGGCTCCGCACCCGGGCGCCGGGCCCGCCGACGCCCGGTCGGCTGCCCGCCGCCGGTGCCGTTCGCGGCTTCCGCACCCGCGGCCGGCTCCCCGGCCGCGGTCTGCCCACGGCCGTCCGTGCCCGGGCCGGCCGGGGCCGCGGTCGCCCCGTCGGTCGCCGCGTCGGCGGGCTCGGCCCCGTCGTCCGGCGCCGCGGCACCCTCGGCCGCCTCGTCCTCCGCCGGCTCCGGTTCGTCGATCAGCACCGGCAGTTCCAGCACGAACGCGCTGCCGCCCGCACCGGATCCGCCCGGCACCTGGTGCGTCTGGATCAACCCGTCGTGCATCCGCACGATCCCGCGGACGATCGGCCCGTGGACCGGATCGCCACCCCCGAACGGCCCGCGCACCTCGATGCGCACGACCTGGCCGCGCTTGGCCGCCGCCACCACGATCGTCGAGTCGCCGGGCACCGGACGACCGCCCGCCCGCCCGGCGCCGTCACCGACCGCGTGCCGCCCGGTGGAGTCCACCCCGGCGACGTCCGCGATCAGGTGCGACAGCGCCATCGCCAACCGCTCCGCGTCCACCAGTGCCGCTATCGGCGGCGCGTGCACCGCGAACTGCGCCCGGCCCGGCCCGATCAGCTCGATCGCGCCCTCCACGCCGGCCGCGACCACCTGGTCCAGCGACACCTTGGTCCGCTTGAGCTTGTCCTTTCCGGAGTCCAACCGCTGGTAGCCGAGGACGTTGTCGACCAGCGTCGTCATCCGGGCGTGCCCGGCCGCGAGGTGGTGCAGCATCTGGTTCGCCTCGGGCCACAACTGCCCGGCCGGATCGGCGGCCAGGGTGCCCAGCTCGCCGCTCAGCTCGGTCAGCGGCCCGCGCAGCGACTGTCCCAGGACGGCCATCAGTTGCGCGTGCCGCGCCGCCAGCGCGTCGAGGGGCCGGCGGTCGGTGAACGTCATCACCGCGCCCACCAACTGGTCGCCGTCCCGCACCGGCGCCGTCGTCAGGTCGACGGCGACCGCCCGGCCGTCCTTGGCCCACAGCACCTGCCCGCGCACCCGGTGCTTGCGGCCGGACTTGAGGGTGTCGGCGAGCGGGGTGTCCTCCAACGGCAGCTTCGAGCCGTCCGCCCGCGAGTGGTGGACGAGCGGGTGCAGCTCCTTGCCGCCCAGCTCGCTCGCCCGGTAGCCGAGGATCTGCGCCGCGGACGGATTGACGAGGACCACCCGGCCCTCGGAGTCGACGCCGACGACGCCCTCCGCCGCGGCCCGCAGGATCATCTCGGTCTGCCGCTGCTGGCGCGCCAGCTCGGTCTCGGTGTCCAGCGTCCCGGTCAGGTCCCGCACCACGAGCATCAGCAGTTCGTTGCCCGTGTAGCCGTTGCGGTGGTCGGCGTAGGCCGCCTCGAAGGCGGACTCGTACGGGGTGCGGCCGTCCTCCAGGTTGGCGCTGGTCACCTCGACCAGCAGCTCGACGCCGTCGGTCCGGCGCGCGACCATCCGCGTCGGCTTGGTCCGTCCCTCGACCTCGTCGTCCCGGCGCCGCATGGAACCGGGGATCCGCTTGGAGTCGAAGGAGGGCAGCAGGTCGAGGAGGCCCCGGCCGACCAGGGCGGTGCCCGGCGCCTCGAACATCTCCAGCGCGATGGCGTTGGCGTTGACGACCGTGCCGTTGCAGTTGACCAGCAGCAACGCGTCCGGGAGGGCGTCCAGTATGGCTGCGAGGCGAGCAGCGCCTCGGGATGGCCTGCTGCTCACGCGACGCTTCCTCCCTGTTACCGCATCTTGCCGATCCACCATGGCGGATCGCTGGGATGGAGTCTACGGGCACATGCCGGGGACGCGGAGGCGGATGACGACCCGCTTATGCCGCGCCCCGACGCGACTCCCCGCACGCCCGACATGTGCCCCTCGTCCGGATCTGACGCGCTACTCCGGCACGAACCGGGTCAGGAAACGGTCGACGGGAGCATCGGCTGGAAGCGGCTCCAGCGTTCGATCTCACACCCGTTGGTGCGCTTGAAGTCGGCGTTCACCGGGCGCCCCGCCCAGGTCCCGGCGACGTGCGCCCGCGCCGGACCGCCGTACATCATCGTGCACTGCGCCCCCTGCGGCACGGGGGCGAACGCGTCCTTGCCCCACCGCGTCATCCGGTCCAGCCGGTCGCAGGCGCGCCGGGCGTCGAAGTGGTTGCCGCCGCGCGGATGGCAGTACAGCTCGAACCTGCCGTCCGTGCGCTCCGCACCGGAACGGGTCACGGTGATCGTGAGGTGGTCCGCGCGCCGCCCGCCAGGCCGGTCGCCGGACCCCGCGGCGCCGGGACCGCCGTGCCCCAGCAGCGGCAGCACGTCGTGGTGGTACGGCAGCGGGATCGGCGCCGCGGAGGCGGCCGGCGCCAGCACGAGCGCCGGCACCGCGCACGCGGCGGCCGCGAGCGCCGCGGCGAACCTCGGCAGCGACCGGGCGCGGGACGGGGACGGGATCCGGCGAGGGGACATCACGGGCTCCTGACGGGCGAGTGCGGGGCGGCCCGCGAGCGGCGGGACCGGCCCGTACGGGACGGTCGGCGGTACGCGGTCGGTACGCGCCGGGGGCGCACGACACGCGTGCGTCGGTGCCGCCCCGACTCGGTTAACGCGCCGCCGGCCGTGACGTTGCGCCGCAGGAACGTCTTTGCCGGGTGGCCCGCGGGCCGAGTACCGTAGGGGGCGATTGGTGACAGGCCACCGAGCTGTGTCATCATCTGGTCACGCCACAACGCGCTCACGCGCGTCAGGTGTGTGGAGGCGTCGCCTAGTCCGGTCTATGGCGCCGCACTGCTAATGCGGTTTGGGTTTTAACACCCATCGAGGGTTCAAATCCCTCCGCCTCCGCTTTTGCATCATCCCGGGCCCGGTCATCACGACCGGGCTCGATTTTTTTTGCCCGCCCGCCGCCACCGGACCACCGGGCCGGCGGGCCGCAGCCCTGCACCGCCCCCGCCGCCTACGCTGCCGGTCATGCCCCTGCCGAGGTCGACGCCGCCAGCCCGGTCCGCCCCCGAGCGGCCCGCCCCCACCCCGCGCACCGTCGTGATGCTGGCCTTCGAGGGCGCCCGACTGCTCGACGTCACCGGCCCGTTGGAGGTCTTCAGCTCCGCCGCCCGCCTCGGCGGCCGCTACGCCGTCCGCATCTGCTCCCCCGACGGCCGGACCGTCACCACCGCCTCGGGCACCCGCCTGGTGGTCGACGCGGCGGCGCCGGAGGCCGCCGGCCGCCCCGTGGACACCGTCCTCGTGCCCGGCGCCGAGGAGCTCACCCAGGGCCGCTTCCCGCCCGGCCTGCTGGACGCCGTCCGCAGCCTCGCCGGCCGCTCCCGCCGGGTCGCCTCGGTCTGCGCCGGGGCGTTCGCCCTGGCCGGGGCCGGGCTGCTGGACGGACGCCGGGCCACCACCCACTGGCGCCACACCGCCGCCCTCGCCGCCCGCCACCCCACCCTCACCGTCGACCCGGACGCGCTCTACGTCCGCGACGGCGCGCTCTTCACCTCCGCCGGGGTCTCGGCCGGCATCGACCTCGCCCTGGCCCTGGTGGAGGCCGACGAGGGTCCCGACCTGGCCCGTGAGGTCGCCCGCGACCTGGTCGTCTTCATGCAGCGGCCGGGCGGCCAGTCGCAGTTCTCGGTGCCCGCCCGCACCCCGCGGCCCCGCCACGACGCACTGCGCGCCCTCCTGGACGCGATCGCCGCCGACCCGGCCGCCGACCACTCCAACACCGCGCTGGCCGCCCGCGCCGGCCTCAGCCCCCGTCACCTCACCCGGCTCTTCCGCGAGCACACCGGCACCACCCCGGCCGGCTACGTCGAGGCGGTGCGCCTGGAGGCCGCCCAGACCTTCCTCGCGAACGGCGAGACGGCCACCGCCACCGCCCGCCGCACCGGCATCGGCAGCGACGAGTCCCTGCGCCGCCTCTTCCTCCGCCGCCTGGGCGTCACCCCCTCCGCCTACCGCTCCCGCTTCCGCACCACCACCCGCTGACCCCCACCGGCGTACGTCGCACGTCCCCGTCGGATGTCCTCATCCGTGGGCCACCTGGCCGGCACACACCGGGCGCCGACCACCCCCGCCGCGCGAACCTTCCCCCATGACCACCAACGACCCCGCCCCCACGCCCACCCTCGCCGGCATCCCCGTCCCGGACAGCCGCCTGGCCCGCGAGGCCACCGAACTGGTCCGCGACGTCACCGACGACCTGATCTACCACCACTCGCACCGCGTCTACCTCTTCGGCGCCCACCACGGCCTCACCCACCGCCTGGCGTTCGACCCCGAGCTGCTCTACGTGGGCGCCCTCTTCCACGACCTCGGCCTCACCGAGAAGTTCCGCACCTCCCAGCAGCGCTTCGAGATCGACGGCGCCGACGAGGCCCGCGCCTTCCTGACCGCCCGCGGCATCCCCGAGGACCGCGCCCGCCTGGTCTGGGAGGGCATCGCCCTGCACACCACCCCCGAGATCCCCCACCACATGGCCCCCGAGGTCGCCCTCGTCACGGCCGGCGTCGAACTCGACGTCCTCGGCATCGGCTACGAAGCCCTGCCCGCGCAGACCCGCGAGGCCGTCGTCGCCGCCCATCCCCGCCCGGACTTCAAGCGCCGCATCCTGCGCGCGTTCCACGCCGGCCTGGCCCACCGCCCCCAGACCGCCTTCGGCAACGTCAAGGCCGACGTCCTCGACCGCTTCGAAGCGGACTACACCCGCCCGAACTTCGTCCGGATCATCGAGGACTCCCCCTGGCCGGCCTGAACCGCAACACGGGCGCACGGGCGTTTTCGCAGGTCAGGCAGGGTCTGGGAACTGGATTTCGCCTTACGGCGCAGCTCATGTAATGTTTCTCCTGCAACGCCGACCGGCAAGAAAAACCGCCGGAAAGCCAAGCGCTCGTAGCTTAACGGATAGAGCATCTGACTACGGATCAGAAGGTTGCAGGTTCGAATCCTGCCGAGCGCACAGCAGGTCAAAGCCCCCGCCGGGTTCTCCGGGCGGGGGCTTTGTCGTGCGGTGCGGTGGTGAAGGGCGGCAGTGGGGTCGGGGGGCTGTCGTTGGTGGCCGCGGCATTCCTTGGGGCGGTGGGCTGTGCGGCTTGGCGGTGTCGAAGCCCGCTCGCGTCAGTCTTCCTCCCAGGTCTCCCGCTCCGTGGTGGTCGATGCCAGCGCCAGTGGTCCGCGGAAGCCTGTGGCTCGGAGGAGGCCGGTGCCTTCCTCCTCCGCTCCGTCATCACCGGCATCTTCGTGCTCGATCTCGCTCGTGTATCCGGGGCAGTGCATGTGGATGTCCCCATACACGGTTCCGAACTGGCCCACGGGCTCGTTGACGGTGCCGCTGACGTCTTCTGGACGACGGGCTCTTCGCAGGGCCCTCCGTCGCGGTTCCTCGTACCGGGACCGTGAGACACAGCGACGGTACACAACGGCGTTTCTCAGGGCAGTAGTTACTGCTGGCGAGGGCGATGTCGTTGTGGTTTCGCGCCGAGCGCTGCTGGAGACTCCGCTGCCCTTGCGGCTCCCGTAGGCAGAAGGGGGAGAGGGCCGTGCTGCCCAGGCGTCGGTGTCTAGGAGGACAAGTGGGGTGTGTGGGAGGGGGGTTGGGGTGGGGTGGTGTAGTGGGCCCGGGGGCCGGTGGGGGGTGTGGGGGTGAGGTGGGGGTGGAGGAGGAGGTCGTCGTCGTAGTCGCCGGTGTTTTGGTGGCGGAAGGGGAGGGGGTCGGTGGTGGGGAGGGTGAGGAGGCGGTGGCGTAGCCGGGCGGTGGCGGTGGCGTAGGCGTCCGGGGTGGTGCGGTCCGCGCCGGGGATCAGCAGGGGTGGGGCGACGGACATGCCGGTGTACCAGAGGGTGCCGTGTTGGAGGGGGAAGAGGAGGTCGTTGAGGTCGCCGTTGACGCCCCGGGGGCCGAGGGTCGCGGCGCGGGCGCCGGCGGTGACGACGACCAGGGCGCGTTTGCCGGTGAGCGGGCCGTCCCCGTAGCGCTGGGGGCGGCCGGTGATCGGGTCAGTGTGGCCGAAGGCGAAGCCCTTGACGAAGACGCGGTCGAACCAGCCCTTGAGGATGGCGGGCATGCCGTACCACCAGAGGGGGAACTGGACGACGAGGGTGTCGGCCCAGGCGAGTTTGCGCTGTTCGGCGGCGATGTCGGGGCTCAGGCGGCCGGCGCTGTAGGCGCGTTCGGAGGCGTCGCCCACCAGGAGGCGGTCGGTCGGGTCGTGGTCGTAGTCGGCGGCGTCGACCAGCGGGTTCCACTTCATGGCGTAGAGGTCGGAGACCCGGTGCTGGTGGCCGTGGGCTTCGAGGGTGTGCAGCCCCGCCGTTTTGAGGGCGCCGTTGAGGGAGCGGGGGTCGGGGTGGGCGAACAGCCAGAGGACCTTCATGGCGTCCAGCCTCCGGGCGGGGCGCGGCGCGGACGAGTGGCCGGATGGTCAGTGTGTGCAAGGATCGGGCCATGGGTGGTCTGACGGGCGGCGAGCAGGGGCGGGGCGGGCGGCGGCACCGGGTGGCGGTGTTCGTGCGGCCGGGGATGTTGCCCATCGAGGTGGGGATCGTGCACCGGATCTTCGGGGAGGCCAGGTCGGCGGCCGGGGAGCAGCTGTACGAGCCGGTGACCTGCACGCTGGAGCCGGGGGCGGTGCCCACGGACGCGGACTTCACGGTGAACGTGGCGCACGGACCCGAGGTGTTGGGGACCGCGGACACGGTCGTCCTGCCGGCGTCCGCGGTCGACTACGACCCGGGGCCGGAGCGGCGGGAGGGGCGGCTGAGCCCGGCGATGACCGACGCGCTGGCCCGGATCCGGCCGGGGACGAGGATCGCGTCGATCTGCACGGGGGCGTTCGTGCTGGCCGCGGCGGGGCTGCTGGACGGGCGGCGGGCGACCACGCACTGGCGGTCGGTGGACGACTTCCGGCGGCTCTTCCCGCAGGTCGAGCTGGACGCCGACGTGCTGTACACGGACGAGGGCGACGTGTTGACGGCGGCCGGGGTCGCCTCCGGCGTCGACCTGTGCCTGCACATGGTGCGGTGCGACCACGGGGCGGCGGTGGCCAACGACGTGGCGCGGCGGACCGTGGTGCCGCCGCACCGGGAGGGCGGGCAGGCGCAGTACGTGCCGCGGCCGGTCCCGGAGCCGCAGGTGTCGTCGACGGGCGCGGCGCGGGCCTGGGCGCTGGCCCATCTGGACCGGCCGCTGAGCCTGCGGGAGCTGGCGGCCCGGGAGGCGATGAGCGTGCGGACCTTCACCCGGCGGTTCCGGGAGGAGGTGGGGCTGTCGCCGGTGCAGTGGCTGACGCAGCAACGGATCGGGCGGGCCCGGCAGTTGCTGGAGGAGACGGCGCTGAGCGTGGACCGGGTCGCGGCACAGGCGGGGTTCGGGACGGCGGCGTCGCTGCGGCAGCACTTCCAGGTGGCGCTGGGGGTGTCGCCGCGGGCGTACCGCAGCACGTTCCGGGGGACGGCGGACCTGTCCGACGTGGGGTAGGCGGAGTCGGGGCGTTGTCGGTGGGCGGTCGTACGCTGACGGTGTGTGGCGATGTACGGGACCGCGGTGGTCGGGCGGCGGGCCGGTGGCCGGGCCGGAAGGGCGGTTCGGTCAGCGGCTCGGTTGGTACTGCGCGGAGCGGGACGCCGAGCGGGTGAGCCTGCTGCCGCCCGGGAAGGCGCTGGCCTTCGCGGCGGTCGGGGAGCGGCGGTGCCTGGGGGTGCGGCGGGCCGGGCGGTGGCTCGTCTGCCCGTACGGCGCGGTGCTGGACGGCGCCGGGGTGAAGGACCAGTGTCCGCGGTGCGCGCAGCTGGACCGGTCGCGGTCGGTGGCGGCGGACACCATGGCCGACGATCCGCGCCCGTACGGCGTCTATCTGGCGTACTTCGGGCCCGGGCTGGTCAAGGTGGGGATCACGGCCGCGGAGCGCGGGGCGGCCCGGCTGGTGGAGCAGGGGGCGGTGGCCTACGCCTGGCTGGGGCGGGGGCCGCTGATGGCGGCGCGGCGGGCCGAGGCGGTGCTCGGGAGCGCGCTGGGGGTGCCGGACCGGTTCGCGAAGGAGGCCAAGCGGGCGGCGCGCGGGGCGCTGCCCCCGGTGGCGGAACGGGCCGCCGCGCTGGCCGAACTCCACGGTGTGGCACGGGAGTTGGCGGGCTGGCCGGAATCGCTGGAGCCGGTGGAGTTCGCGTGCGCGGACCACTCGGAGCTGTTCGGGTTGGCGCGGGTGCCGGCGGGCGGGGTCGTGGAGCTGGGTGGGCTGACCGCCGGGGCGGAGGTCGTGGGCGAGGTCGTGGCCGGGGCGGGCGCCGACGTGTACCTGCGCCTGCGGTCGGCCGACGCGGACGGCGAGGGCGGTGAGGGCGGCGCGGGCGGTGAGGCGGGTGCCGCTGGGCCGGTCGCCGTCCTGGACGCGCGGATGCTGTCCGGTTGGGTGTTGGAGGCGGCCCGGGGGCGGGTGACGACGGTGGCGGTGCGGCGGCTGCCGGAGGCGGGCGGCGCGGGGGGAGGGGAGCAGGAGGGGCTGTTTTGAGGGTGTGGGGCGCGGCTGTGGGTGCGGCCCGTTGACGGGTGTGCGGGACGGTGTGTGGAGGGCGGGCGTGGTGGACGTGACGGACGGAGCGGGTGTGGTGGAGGGGGACGGGCGGGTCGAGGAGTTCTGGCGGGGGCTGGGGCTGCCGGGACTGATCGACGTGCACACGCACTTCATGCCCGCGCGGGTGATGGCGAAGGTCTGGGCGTACTTCGACGCCGCGGGGCCGCTGGTGGGGCGGCGCTGGCCGATCGCGTACCGCTTCGAGGAGGACGAGCGGCTGGCGGTGCTGCGGGGCTTCGGGGTGCGGGCGTTCACCTCGATGGTCTATCCGCACAAGCCCGGCATGGCACGCTGGTTGAACGGCTGGGCGGCGGATTTCGCGGCCCGCACGCCGGACTGCCTGCGGACCGCGACGTTCTTCCCGGAGGACGGGGTCGCCGGGTACGTGGCGGACGAACTGGCCGGCGGGGCGCGGATCTTCAAGGCACACGTGCAGGTCGGCGGCTACGACCCGGCGGACGCGGTGCTGGACCCGGTGTGGGGGCTGCTGGCGGAGGCCGGGGTGCCGGTGGTCGTGCACTGCGGGTCGGGGCCGGCGCCCGGCAAGCACACCGGGCCGGAGCCGATCGCCCGGGTGCTGGCCCGGAACCCCCGGTTGCGGCTGGTCGTCGCGCACCTGGGGATGCCGGAGTACGTCGACTTCCTGACGTTGGTCGCGCGCCATCCGCGGGTGTGCCTGGACACCACGATGGCCTGCACGGACTTCGCCGAGCAGACCGCGCCGTTCCCGAGGGCGGAGCGGGGGCGCCTGCTGGACGTGGGCGACCGGGTGCTTTTCGGGAGCGACTTCCCCAACATCCCTTACGGGTACGCGCATGCGCTGGAGGCTTTGGCGCGGCTGGAGTTGGGCGAGGAGTGGCTGCGGGCCGTCTGCTACGGGAACGCGGCGCGGCTGTTCGGGATCGGTTAGACGGTGGCCCCGGTGGTCCCGGCGATGGCCCCGGATGCGGATGCGGATGCGGATGCGGGTGCGGGGTCCGTGGGGGCTCCGTCGGGCCGGGGGACCGCGGCGGCCAGGTGGGTCATGGCGGTGCGGAGGTCGGCGAGGGTGGGCGGGTCGGTGACGCGTTCTGCGGCGGGGTCCACCTTCGGGCCGATGGCGGGGATCTCCCGGCAGGCGTCCGCGACGACCGTGCCGGTCATCATGCGCAGCGTTTCGCGGAGTTGGGCGTTGGCGTGGTCGCCGCCGGCGGGGAACGGCGAGGCGGTGATCACGGCGACCGGCTTGTCGACGCACTCGCCGCTGCTGACCAGCCAGTCGAGCGCGTTCTTGAGGACCCCCGGGACGCCGTGCGCGTACTCGGGGCTGACGAGGAGCAGGGCGTCCGCGGCGCCGACGGCGGTGCGCAGCGCGGCGACGGGGCCGGGCGGCGTGGCGCCCTCGCCGTCCAGGTCGGGGTTGAAGTGCGGGAGCGCGCCGATGTCGGCGGTGCCGGTGGGGCCGTCGAACAGCTCCAGGGCGGAGCGCAGGACGGCGCCGTTGGAGGAACGGGCGCGGAGACTGCCGGAGAGGGCCAGGAGTCGGGGCATGGGGGCGACGTTACGGGGCCCCGGGCCGTGCGGGGGGCCGGGCCGGTCGTGACGGGTACGGCGGCGTCGGCGCGGGGCGTCCGCGCCGGGCCGGCGCGGCCTTGACCGAAGGGAGGGGAGATTCTCAGGAGATTCACAGGAACCGGCAAGGGAGCTTTCAGAGGCCGGGGCCAGGCTGCCGCCCATGACCCTGACTTCGTCGACGTCCTCAGCTTCGTACCGTGCGCCGGTCTCGGGCACGTCCTCCCGGAGGGCGACCGGTAAGGCGCCCGGCAGGCAGTCGGAGCTGCTGCGGGCGGACGGGAGTCCGGTGCGGGTGCTGGTCGTCGACGACGAGTCCTCCCTCGCGGACCTGCTGTCGCTGGCGTTGCGGTACGAGGGCTGGGACATCCGGGCGGAGGGCGACGGCGCGGGGGCGCTGCGGTGCGCCAGGAGCTGGCGGCCGGACGCGGTGGTGCTCGACGTGATGCTGCCGGACATGGACGGGCTGACGGTCCTGGGCCGGCTGCGCAACGAGGTACCGGACGTGCCGGTGCTGTTCCTGACCGCCAAGGACGCGGTCGAGGACCGGATCGCCGGGCTCACGGCGGGCGGTGACGACTACGTCACCAAGCCGTTCAGCCTGGAGGAGGTGGTGGCGCGGCTGCGCGGACTCCTGCGGCGGGCGGGTGCCGCGGCGGTGCGCAGCGAGTCGCTGCTGACCGTGGGCGACCTGGTGCTGGACGAGGACAGTCACGAGGTGTGGCGGGACGGCCAGGACATCCACCTGACGGCCACCGAATTCGAGCTGCTGCGCTACCTGATGCGCAACCCGCGGCGGGTGCTGAGCAAGACGCAGATCCTGGACCGGGTGTGGAGCTACGACTTCGGCGGGCAGGCCAACGTCGTCGAGCTGTACATCTCGTACCTGCGGCGGAAGATCGACGTGGGGCGGGAGCCGATGATCCACACCCGGCGGGGTGCGGGCTACCTGATCAAGCCGGCCGGGTAGCGGGCCGTGCGTTCCTCCGCGTCCGCGGTGACCTCCTGGGCCGGTGCCGGTGCCGGTGCCGGTGCCGGTGCCGGTGCCGGTGCGGGGGCGGGGGCGGGAGCCGGTTGCGGTTCTGCTTCTGCTGCCGTTTCTGCTTCCGATTCTGGTGCCCCCGAGGCTGCGGGGCCCGGTGACCGCAAGGGGCGGCGGCGCCGTTTCGGGTTCCGTTCCGGGCTCCGTTCGGGCTTCGGATCCGGCCGGTTCGGGCGCGGGGGAGGCCGGTGGACGCTGCGGACGCGGCTCGTGGTGTCGGCCGTGGCGCTGATCGCCGTCGTGGGGGCGGTGATCAGCACGGTCACCGCGGTCGCGCTGCACTCCTATCTCCAGGGGCAGTTGGACCACCGGCTCGTCGAGGGCATCAGGCGGGCGGACGGGCCGCGGCCGCACGATCTGGTGCCGGACAACGGACTGGAGTTCGTGGCGATACCGGGCCAGGTTCCCGGGACGGTGGGGGCGCGGGTCGCGCCGGACGGCACGCTCGCGGCCGGCGCGCGGATGAACCGTTCGACGAGCCGGCTGCCGTCGGAGCGGCTGACCACGCTCGACGCGCACCAACTGGCGGCGCTGGACGGGGTCAGCCGGGACGGCAAGCCGCACAGCACGGACCTGCCCGGCCTCGGTTCGTACCGGGTGCAGTACGCCGGGAACGGCGCGCTGGTGCTGGGGGTGCCGCTGAACGAGATGGACGACACGGTCGGGCGGCTGGTGCTCATCGAGTGCTGCGTGACGCTCGCCGGGCTGGTGGCGGCCGGGATCGCCGGTTCGGCCATGGTCGGGATCGCGCTGCGCCCGCTGCGGCGGGTCGCCGCGACCGCGACCCGGGTGTCCGAACTCTCCCTGCACCAGGGCGAGGTGGCGCTGCACGTGCGCGTCCCGGCGGCGGAGGCCGACGCCCGGACGGAGGTCGGTCAGGTCGGGGCGGCGCTCAACCGGATGCTGGGGCACGTCGGCTCGGCGCTCTCGGCGCGGCAGGAGAGCGAGACGCGGGTGCGGCGGTTCGTCGCCGACGCCAGTCACGAACTGCGCACGCCGCTCGCGTCGATCCGGGGCTACGCCGAGCTGACCCGGCGCGGGCAGGAGCGGCCCGGTCCGCAGACCCGGCACGCGCTGGGGCGGATCGAGTCCGAGGCGGAGCGGATGACCGGCCTGGTGGAGGACCTGCTGCTGCTCGCCCGGCTCGACTCCGGGCGCCCGCTGTCGTACGCCACGGTCGACCTGTCGCCGCTGGTGGTGGACGCGGTGAGCGACGCGCGGGCGGCCGGCCCCGGCCACCGCTGGCGACTGGAACTCCCGGACGCGGACGAGCCGGCGCTGGTGCGCGGGGACGCCGACCGGCTGCACCAGATCCTGGTCAACCTGCTGGCCAACGCGCGGACCCACACGCCCGAGGGGACGACGGTGACCGCCCGGGTGCTCAGCCCCCGGCGGCCCCGGCCGGGCGTGGTGCCGCCCGTCGGCGCGGCGCCGGACGCGGTCCGGTTGGAGGTGCAGGACGACGGGCCGGGGATTCCGGCCGCGCTGCTGCCGCACGTCTTCGAGCGGTTCGCGCGGGGCGACGCGTCCCGGGCGCGGGCCGCGGGCAGCGGCGGCAGTGGCGGCAGCACCGGGCTGGGGCTGGCCATCGTGCAGGCGGTGGTGGCCGCGCACGGCGGGACGGTGGCGGTGGCGAGCGTCCCGGGGCGGACGGTGTTCACGGTGGCCCTGCCGGTGGCCCGGGCGGACGGCCCGTAAGGCCGCGCGGGGGCCGCCGCGCGGACTCACAGCGGGCCCACAGGTGCACCACACAGCCGTGACAGGCCGGCCCGCGACCGTCGTGGGCATGACGACGCCTCCGCTGAGCCCGACGCCGTTGGGTTCCCTGCCGCCACGCGAGCATCTGCGCCCGGGCCAGACCGGGACCGTCCTCGACGTCGTGATCCCGGTCTACAACGAGGAGAAGGACCTGGAACCCTGTGTGCGCCGGTTGCACGAGCATCTGGTCCGCACCTTCCCCTACGGGTTCCGGATCACCATCGCGGACAACGCCAGCACCGACGACACGCCCCGCATCGCCGCCCTCCTCGACGACGAGATGGACCACGTCACCGCCGTGCGGCTGGAGCAGAAGGGCCGCGGTCGGGCGCTGCGCACGGTGTGGTCGCTGTCCGAGGCGCCGGTGCTGGCCTACATGGACGTCGATCTGTCCACCGACCTCAATGCGCTGCTGCCGCTGGTGGCGCCGCTGATCTCCGGGCATTCGGACCTGGCGATCGGGTCGCGGCTCAGCCGCAGCGCGCGGGTGGTCCGCGGGCCGAAGCGGGAGTTCATCTCGCGGACCTACAACCTGATCCTCCGCGGTTCGCTGGCCGCGCGGTTCTCCGACGCGCAGTGCGGCTTCAAGGCGATCCGCGGCGACGTGGCGGGGCGGTTGCTGCCGATGGTCGAGGACACCGGCTGGTTCTTCGACACCGAGATGCTGGTGCTGGCCGAACGGGCCGGGCTGCGCATCCACGAGGTGCCGGTGGACTGGGTGGACGACCCGGACAGCACCGTGCACCTGGTGCGGACCGCGACCGACGACCTCAAGGGCGTGTGGCGGGTGGGGCGGGCGCTGGCCACCGGCGCGCTGCCACTGGACCGGCTGGCCCGGCCGTTCGGCGACGACCCCCGGGACCGGGAACTGGCCGGCGTGCCGGGCGGACTGGCCCGGCAGCTCGTCGGCTTCGCCGTCGTCGGCGCCCTCAGCACGCTGCTCTACCTCGGCCTGTACTCCCTCTGCCGGCTCGGAGTGGGACCCCAAGTGGCGAACGCCGCGGCCCTGTTGGTGAGCACGCTGGCCAACACGGCGGCCAACCGGCGGTTGACGTTCGGGGTGCGGGGGCGGGAGCGCGCGGTCCGCCACCAGGCGCAGGGACTGGTGGTCTTCGCCATCGGGCTGGCGCTGACCAGCGGGTCGCTCGCGGCCCTGGCCGCCGCCACCGTCAGCCCCTCGGCCGGCAGCGAGCTGACGGTGCTGGTGGCGGCCAACCTCGCGGCCACGGTGCTGCGCTTCCTGCTCTTCCGCGCCTGGGTGTTCCCGGAGCGCGAGCGGCGGGAGGCGGCGGGCCGGGCGGCCGGGGACGGCGCCCGGAACGCCGGCCGCGGGCCGACGGCGCCGCACGACGTCCCCCACGCGCAGGACGCGCAGGACGCGCAGGACGCGCACGACCGGAACGACTGGAGCAGGAGCGCTCGATGAGTACCCGTCCACCCCATACGCAACAGGAGCCGACGGCGGCCCCGGGCGACGCGGCCGCACCGCGCGGCTTCGTCCAGCGGGTCGTGCGGGGGCGACCGGAGGACCCGCGGTGGGCCCGGCCCGCGCTGCTGGCGCTGCTGGTGGTCACCGCCGCGCTCTACCTCTGGGACCTGTCGGCGTCCAAGTACGCCAACCAGTTCTACTCGGCCGCCGTACAGGCCGGCAGCGTCAGTTGGAAGGCGTTCTTCTTCGGCTCCTCGGACGCGGCCAACGCCATCACGGTGGACAAGCCGCCGGCCTCGCTGTGGCCGATGGAGCTCTCCGTCCGGCTCTTCGGGCTGAGTTCCTGGGCGGTCCTGGTGCCGGAGGCGCTGATGGGCGTCGCCGCGGTCGGCGTGCTCTACGCGACCGTCCGGCGGCGCTTCGGGGCGGCGGCGGGGCTGCTGTCGGCCGGGGCGCTGGCGCTCACCCCGGTCGCCGCGCTGATGTTCCGCTTCAACAACCCGGACGCGATGCTGTGCCTGCTGATGGTGTGCGCCGTCGCCTGCGTGCTGCGCGCCCTGGAGGCGGGCCGGACCAAGTGGCTGGTGCTGGCCGGCGTCTGCTTCGGGCTGGGCTTCTTGACCAAGACCCTCCAGGCGTGGCTGATCCTGCCGGCGCTGGCCGTGGTCTACGCCGCTTGCGCGCCGGTGCGGCTGCCCAGGCGGCTGGGGCAGCTGCTCCTGGCCGGGCTGGCGCTCGTGGTGTCCGGCGGCTGGTGGGTCGCGATCGTCGAGCTGCTGCCGGCGTCGGCCCGGCCGTACGTGGGCGGTTCGCAGACCAACAGCTTCCTGGAGCTGACGTTCGGCTACAACGGTTTCGGGCGGATCGACGGCAACGAGCGGGGCAGCGTCGGGGGCGGTCACCGCGGCGGCGGCATGGGCGGCGGCTGGGGCCAGACCGGGATCACCCGGCTGTTCTCCTCCGACATGGGCGGTCAGATCTCCTGGCTGCTGCCCGCCGCGCTGATCCTGCTGGTCGTCGCCGTCGGCGTGCTGTGGCGGGCACGGCGCGCGGTCGACGCCGAACGGGCCGCGCAGCGCACGGAGTTCCTGGTGTGGGGCGGCGCGCTGCTGATGACGTTCACGATCTTCAGCTTCATGTCCGGGATCTTCCACCAGTACTACAACATCGCGCTGGCGCCGTACGTCGCGGCGCTGGTCGGCATGGGGTCGGTGCTGCTGTGGCGGCGCGGCGGCCGGCTGGCGCGGGGTGTGCTGGCGGTGGTCGTCGCGGTGACGGCGGTCTGGTCGTACGTGCTGCTGGACCGGTCGCCGCAGTGGCTGCCGTGGCTGAGGTGGGTGGTGCTGGTGCTCGGCCTGCTGGCCGCGGTGGGCCTGCTGCTGACGGCGGGCCCGGCGTCCGGCGACGGCGCGCGGTCTGCTGTGGACGGCGAGCCGGCCGCCGACGACAGTGCGGGCGACGCGGCCCGGGAATCCGCCTCCGTGCCGGGGCGGGCGCGGCAGCGCGTCGGGGTGGTGGCCGGCGTGGCGGCCGGGCTCGGGGTGGCGACGGCGCTGGCCGGCCCCCTCGCGTACACCCTGGACACCGTCAACACCCCCAAGGGCGGCTCGATCATCACCGCCGGCCCCGCGGTCCAGGGCGGCGGGGGCTTCCCCGGCGGCGGACCGGGGCGGATGTCCTGGAAGGGCGGCAAGGGGACGATGCCCATGCCGGGCGGCACCGGCGGGCAGGGCAGGACCGGCCGGGGCTTCCCGGGCGGGGCGGGCTTCCCCGGTGGCCAGGGCTTCCCCGCCGGCGGGGGTTTTCCCGGTGGCCAGAAGGGCGGCGCCGCCGGGCACGGCGGTCGGTCGCACGGCGCCGGTGGCGGCATGGGCGGTCTGCTCAACGGCGCCTCGGTGAGCGACCAGGCCAAGCGGCTGGTGGAGCGGGACGCCGACCGGTACACCTGGGCGGCGGCGGCCGTCGGCTCGCAGAACGCCGCCAGTTACCAACTGGCCACCCAGAAGCCGGTGATGGCCATCGGCGGTTTCAACGGCAGCGACCCGTCGCCGACCCTCGCCCAGTTCCAGCGGTACGTGGCGGAGGGCAGGATCCACTACTTCATCGTGGGGGAGCGGGGCGGGTTCCGCGGCGCCCTGGGCGGCGCCGAGGGCAAGCAGGCGGCCGGCCGTGGGATGCCGGGTGGCGGGATGCCCGGCGGTGGTGCCGACAAGGGCCCCGCGACGCAGATCAGCACCTGGATCGAGAAGACCTTCAAGAAGGTCACCGCGGGCGGGGCCACCTTCTACGACCTGACCCGGCGAAAGGCGTAGCGGCGGGTCCCCGGGCCCTTCGGTCCCCGGCCCGCGGGCCGGGGACCACCCCACCGAAAACGAAATGTACGGCGTATAAGAGTCCCTGTACGGTGTAAGCCATCCGCTCGCACCGTACAGGGAGCTCGTATGCCCGCCGTGGCCCCCGATGCCACCGCCGCCCTCCAATCCCCCGGCCGGCCCGCCACCCGCTGGCTGATCCTCGCCGCCATCTGCCTGGCGCAGCTCACGGTCGTCCTCGACAACACCGTGCTCAACGTCGCCGTCCCGTCCCTCACCGAGGAACTGGGCGCGACCACCGCCGACGTCCAGTGGATGCTCAACGCCTATTCGCTGGTCCAGTCCGGCCTGCTGCTGATCGCGGGCAACTCCGCGGACCGCTACGGCCGCAAGAAGATGCTCGCCGTGGGCCTGGCGCTGTTCGGCATCGCCTCGCTCGCCGCCACCCTCGCCCACTCGCCCGGCCAGCTGATCGCCGCCCGGGCCGGGATGGGGATCGGCGGGGCGCTGCTGATGACCACCACCCTCGCCGTCGTGATGCAGATATTCGACGACGCGGAGCGGCCCAAGGCCATCGGCATCTGGAGCTCGGTGAACTCGCTGGGCTTCGCCGCCGGGCCGCTGATCGGCGGCACGCTGCTCGACCACTTCTGGTGGGGCTCGCTGTTCCTGGTCAACCTCCCGGTCGTGGGGATCTCGCTGGTCGCCGTCCTCGCGCTGGTCCCCGAGTCCAAGAGCCGCGGCGGTGAGCGCCCGGACGTGCTGGGCGCGCTGCTGTCGATGGTCGGCATGGTCGGGGTGGTCTTCGCGATCATCTCGGGGCCGGTGCACGGCTGGCTGTCGGACCGGGTGCTGCTGTCGGCCGCCGTCGGCGTCGTGGGCCTGGCGCTCTTCGCCTTCTGGGAGCTGCGCATCCCGCACCCCATGCTGGACATGAACTTCTTCCGCAACCGCCGGTTCGTCGGCGCGGTCGCCGGCGGCATCCTGGTCGCCTTCGGCATGGGCGGCTCGATGTTCCTGCTCACCCAGCACCTCCAACTGGTGCTCGGCTTCGGCCCGTTGGACGCCGGTCTGCGGATGGCGCCGCTCGCGCTCACCGTCGTGCTGATCAACTTCACCGGCCTGGGTGCCCGGCTGATGCCCCGCTTCGGCACCCCGGGCATGATCGTCACCGGGATGTCCCTGCTGGCCGGCGGCCTCGCCGCGATATCCCTGCTGGGTGGCCACAGCTACGGCGGCATGCTCGTCGGCCTGGTCGTCATGGGCGTCGGCGTGGCGATCGCGATGCCGACGATGGCCAACGCCGTCATGTCCGCGATCCCGCCGGCCAAGGCGGGCGTCGGCGCCGGCGTCAACGGCACCCTGATGGAGTTCGGCCAGGGCCTGGGCGTCGCGGTGCTCGGCGCGGTCCTCAACTCCCGCTTCGCCGCGCTGCTCCCGGTGGTGGCCGCCGGCGCCGGGTCGCTCCCCGCGGCCCTGGGCCGCACGCACACCGCCCACGAGCGCACCGCCGTCCACGACGCCTTCGCGTCCGGCATCGGCACCAGCCAGTTGGTCGGTGCGGTGGCGGTGTTCCTCGGCGGGCTCACCGCCGCGGTGCTGCTGCGGCGGGCGGAGCGCGTCGAGCGCGCGGCCGCGGTTCCGGCGCCGGCCACCGGCCATGATCCGGCCACCGCGGCGGCGGAATAGCATCGGAGTCGGAAGACGGGACCCCGCTCGTCCCGTCCGGGCCGACGGCCGTCCCGACGGGGCGCGCCCGGAGGTCTCGTCCTACCGCACGACCCAAGGAGGGGCGCCATGGCAGCGGCGACGAACGAGCGCGCCGAGCAGCGACCGCACAGCGTCTGGCTGACCGGGCGCCCCCCGCTCAGGAGAAAGGCGGAGCAGCCGGCCGGACTCGGCCTCGACAAGATCGTCGAGGCGACCGTCCGGCTGCTCGACGCCGAGGGCCTGGCCAAGTTCTCCATGCGGCGCCTGGCCGCCGAACTCGGCGTGACCGCGATGTCCCTGTACTGGTACGTCGACACCAAGGACGACCTGCTCGAACTGGCCGTGGACGCGGTGGCCGGCGAACTGGCGCTGCCCGACGACGCCGACGACGACACCGCCGACTGGCGCGACCAGCTCCGCGGCCTGGCCACCACCTACCGCGACGTCCTGCTGCGGCACCCGTGGGCGCCGCGCCTGCTCGGCGAGGTCCTCAACATCGGCCCGCACTCCATGGCGTTCTCCAGCGCCACCCTGCGGGTCATGGCCCGCAGCGGGCTGGGCCCGGACGGCACCTCCGGCGCCCTGGCCTCGCTCTTCCACTTCGTCTACGGCTTCGCCACCATCCGCAGTCTGCACGAGGCCCGCTGCCGCGCCGCCGGCCTGAGCATCGACGACTACTTCGCCCACGTCATCGCGGCGATCTCGGACCGACCCGACTTCACCGAGACGATGGAGCTCTCCGCCCGGGCCGGCTACGCCATGCCCGACGCCAGCGCCCTCGACATGCTCGACCGCGACTTCGCCTTCGCCCTCGACCTCCAGATCGCGGGCATCGACGCGATGCGGGCCGGCCGGGCGGACTGAGCGCCCGAGCCGCGCGGCGAGCGGGGATCGCACCCGCGGCTACCGCGTCTCGATCCGCTCGGACCACGCGACGCCCTGCCGGTCGATGTGCTGGCCCCCGCGGTGTTCGGTCCGGGCGCAGGGCCGCGGGTTGTTGCTGTCCTCCGGTCGGGTCGCCCCGCAGAGCCGGGGCTGGCGCACCGGGCACGACTGGGTCATCTCACACCGCCACCAGGTCGGTACGGGTGCGGGCCCGGACCGGTCGGGAACGGTCCGGGCCCACGGGTTGCGGGTCGCAGTCCGGTTCGTCGGACGGGCACCGGACTGCGACGGTCGGTGGGGCGGTCGGCCGGCTGCGGTGCGGTCGGGTGACCGCACCGCAGCCGGGTCAGACCACCGGGGGGTGGATCACTTGGTGAAGGCCGCGGTGCCGTTCGGGGTGCCGAGGCCGGTCGGGCCGTCGTAGCCCTTGCCCGCCGTGCAGAGGTACGCCGGCGAGCAGGAGCCGTTGGCGCCGCTGGTGACGTCGTTCAGCGCGGAGGCGTGGGTGTACGGGTACGAGGCCGCGGTGTCGGACGCGCCCGGGGCACCCGCGAGGGCGTAGACGCCGGCGATGAACGGGGCGGAGGCGCTGGTGCCGCCGTACACGTTCCAGCCGGTGGCCTGGTAGCTGTCGTAGACCGCCAGGCCGGTGGCCGGGTCGGCGACCGAGGCGACGTCCGCCACGGCGCGCTTGGCGCAGCCGGTGTCCTTCTGCCAGGACGGCTTGGCGTCGTACTGCGAGCAGCCGGAACCGGCGCCCTCGCCGCCCGCCTTGGTGCCCCAGACCGACTCGCTCCAGCCGCGCGTGCTGCTGTCCTTCTTGAGCGAGGTGCCGCCGACCGCGGTGACGTACTGCGAGGCCGCCGGGTACTCGACGCCGTAGCCGCTGTCACCGGAGCTGACGGTGATCGCGACGCCCGGGTGCTTGAAGTACTTCTCGTCCGAGGTGGGGTCGGTGGAGTCCTCGCCGCCGCCGTAGCTGTTGGAGACGAACTTGGCGCCCATGGTGACCGCGCGGTTCACCGCCGCGCCCAGGTCGTCCATGTTGGCGCTGTTCGCCTCGACCAGCAGGATGTGGCAGGAGGGGCAGGCCGCGCTGACCATGTCGACGTCGAGCGATATCTCGCCGGCCCAACCGGAGTCCGGCGCCGGGTACTTGGTGCCGCCGTTCTGGTCGACCTTCTTGAAGCAGCCGTTGGCGGTGGTGCAGTCGGGCAGGCCGTACTGCTTGCGGTAGGTGGCCAGGTCCTTCTCGGCGTTGGGGTCGTCGTTGGCGTCGATGATCGCCACCGTCTGGCCCGAACCGCCGGTCTTCGGCAGCTTGTACGCGCTCTGCAGGTCGCTGGGGCCGAAGCCGGACGGGGTGAGGTGGCGGCCGAGGGACAGGCTCTGCTTCACGTCCGTGCGGGCCACCGCGTTGCACGCCATGTAGCCGGGCTTGGTCGGCTCCGAGCACAGGCGGTGGGTGTGGACGGCGGTGGACGTCGACGCGGTGGGGGACGCGTGCGGGGCGGCCGGGGCCGGCGCGGCGCCTGCCGGGGCGGCGGCGATCAGGCCGCCGAGGACGAGGGTGGCCGCCGAGAGCAGGGCCGGGACGCCGCGGCGCGCCAGCCCTCCGGTGCGGTCCGCTCTGCCGTTGTCCGCCGTGCGCTGTCGCAGGGAAGGCAAGGGAATGACCTCCGTGGGGGGAGAGGGGGCCGGCGGCCGACGGTCCGCGGGCGCCGGGTGGGGGGTGCGGGTGCGGTGCTGAAACGCGGTGGTGCCGGTGGTGCGGGTGGGGACCGGAGTCGCGGTGTCGCGCGGTCCGGGCGGCATGTCACGGACATGACAGGCAGGAAGGCGCAGGGGTGAGGTGCAGCCCCCGCACGGTCCCCCGTCACGTCGCAGGCATGACGTCCGGCCCCCCGTGGACTCCGGGCAACTCCGGTGGTGCGTCGCGCACGTGCACTCGATGGGTGCCACCCCGGTCAGTGGTGGCTTATGAGGAAAGTAGTGAACACACCGTCAAAGGGACACCCGGTTACGGCAAAGCCTTCTCCTGGTCCGCTTTTGGCAGCCTCCCGGACACCGACCCGCCGGGCGGCGCGGCCCGATACCTTGGTGCGTCATGGAGTGGGAAGAGGACGCGGTCGGCAACCTCGTCGCGCTGGGGCTGGCCCGTTACGAAGCACGGGTCTATCTCGCCCTGATCAGACGGGAGTCGTACACCGCCGCAGAGGTCGCGCGCGAGGCCGACGTGCCGCGCCAGCGGGTGTACGACGTACTGGACGCGCTGGTTCGGCGGCGGCTGGCCAATGCGCACCCAGGACGGGTGGCGACCTATTCGGCCGTCGCGCCCGAACTCGCCGTGGCCCGGCTGGTGGCGCTGCAACGCGAGTCCCTGGAGCGGCTGGAGCGCGCCTCCGACACGCTGGCCACCTCCCTCCAGCCGCTCTGGGCGGACGGCCGCCGGCACAGCGACCCGCTCGACTACGTCGAGGTCCTGCGCGATCCGGCGGCGATCGCCGAACGGTTCGCGGACATCCAACGCCAGGCCCGCCACGAGCTGTTGAGCTTCTGCAAGCCGCCGTTCGTCGCCCCCGCGGAGAACGCCGAGGGCATGACGGCCGCCCGCCGCCTGCACCGGGCCGGCGGCACCGTCCGCGCCATCTACTCCTCCGGGGCGCTGGAGGACGCCGGCATGCTCACCAACGTCCGCAGCTTCGCGGAGGCCGGCGAGGAGGCCCGCTTCACCGCGGACCTGCCGCTCAAACTCGTCATCGCCGACGCCTCGTTGGTGCTGTGCGACATGCCCGACCCGGTGGCCGGCGGGGACTCCACCACCGCCCTGGTCATCGAGCATCCGGCGCTCGCGGCCTGTCTGCGGCTGGCCTTCCTGACGGTGTGGGAGACCGCCGCCACCGCGCCCGAGCCACGCGAGGCGCTCCGGTCGTAGCCGAAGGGGCGGGCCCCGGCGAGAGAACTCGCCGGGGCCCGCCCCTTCGCGCGGACGCGCACGGACCCGCGTCCGGACGCCGCTCAGGCCATGGGCAGGCTGTCGCCCTGCACGGCCTGGATGTCCAGTTCCACCTTCAGGGTGGTGCCGATGGCGGCGATGCCGGCGGCCACGACCTGGTTGTAGTTCATCTTGAAGTCCTCGCGGCGCAGTTCCGCGGTGGCGCGGAAGGCGGCGCGGACGCCGCCCCACGGGTCCGGGCCGGTGCCGAGGTAGCTGAGGTCGAGGTCCACGGGGCGGACCACGCCGTGCAGCGAGAGGTCGCCGTGCACCGTCCAACGGTCCGGGCCGGCCGGTTCGAGGCCCGTGCTGCGGTAGGTGATCTGCGGGTACACCTCGACGTTGAGGAAGTCCTCGTTGCGCAGGTGGCCGTCGCGCATACCGTTGCCGGTGTCGATCGACGCGGCCTTGATGACCGCCTCCACGCGGGACTTCTCGACGTCCTCGGCGATGTCGATCCGGCCGCTGAACTCGGTGAAGCGGCCGTGCACGCTGGAGATGCCCAGGTGCTGGGCGACCGCCGCCACGGTGGAGTGCATGGGGTCGATGGTCCAGGGGCCCGGCGGCGGCAGCTCCACGCCGCCCTGGCGGGCCAGGGTGACGTTGCCGACGTCCATCCGGCCGCTGGCCGTGACGATCGCGCTGGAGGCGATCGGCGCGTAGCCGACCGCGGTGATGATGACCGTGTAGGGGCCGGCCGGCAGCGGCTCCGCGCTGCGCACCACGCCCTCCTCGTCGGCGGAGGCCCGCAGCACCTGCGCGCCCGTCATGTCGGTGACGGTCAGTACGGCGTGCTGTACCGCCCAGCCGTCCCGTGTGCGGACCTGCGCCCGTACTCCCGCAGCTCCCGCGCCCGTCGAAGTCATGTGCGTGCCTCTCCCGTTCAGTGCCGGTGCGTACCGCGTGGTGCTGGTGCGTGCCGTGCCTGTCCGTGCGTGTGTCCGTGTGAGCGTGTGGTCCGTCGGGCCCTGCGGGCCCGGGTGTCCCGGTCCGGCCCCGGCGCGTACCGTTCCCCGGCCGGTCGGTGGGGGTCGGACTCCGGCGGCGGCGCTGCAGGCCGTCCCCTGCCTGTGCGCAGCGCCGCCGCCGGAGCCCCGGGTCCGGTCCGGGGCGCGCCTCCGCTCAACGCGCGCCCCGGACCGGGGTGTGTCGCCCGGGCCGCCGCTGTCGCGGGGCCCGGGGCCGGGGTCAGTCCCCGGGGTGGGCGAGCTGGACGTCGTAGCCGTCCACCCCGCCGGCGTTGATCGCCAGGCCGGAGGCGACCGGCGGGTAGCCGCTCGCGATGACCGTGTAGTCGCCGGCGTCCAGGTCGGTGAAGGCGTAGGCGCCGTCCGCACCGGTGGTGGAGGTGGCCACGACGTTGCCCGCCGCGTCGACCAGGGTGACCCGGGCGTCGGCCAGCGGGGTGCGGTCCGCACCGGCCCGCACGACGCCCTGCACCCGGGCGCCGGACAGCAGCTCGACCTCGGTCCGGGTGGTGCCCTGGCCGCCGACCTCGACGGGCTGGGCGGTGGGCCGGTAGTTCGCCGCGTTGACCGCCACGGTGTAGGTGCCGGGGGTGAGTTCGGCGAAGGCGAAGGTGCCCTCGGCGGGGGTCAGGCCGGTGGCGAGGACCTCGCCGCGGACGTCGGTGACGACGACCATCGCGCCGCCCACCGCCTCGCCGGTCACCGCGCTGCGGACCAGGCCGACCAGGCCGCTGGTGCCGCTGAGCAGGATGTCGTAGGCGTGCGGCGCGTCGCCGATGACGACCGTGGACGCCTGCGGCTGGTGGCCGTCGGCCGCCGCGATCAGGACGTAGGAGCCGGCGCCGGGCGCCTGGAGCGCGTAGGAGCCGTTGGCCTGGGCGACCGAGCGGCCCAGCTGCCGGCCGCTGAGCGAGATCAGCGTGACGGCGGAGCGGGGCACCGGGCTGCCCTCGGCGTTGCGGACGAAGCCGTGCACCGCGGGGCCGACCGGGGCGGCGTCGCCGCCGCCGGCGGAGGCGTAGGCGGCCAGGGGCTGGGTCGCCTGGGCCGGCTTGGCCCAGGACGGGGTGTGCAGGCCGTCGTCGTCGGATATGGAGGGGGCGGCACCCACCAAGGCGGGCTCCCGCTCCTCGACCGCGGCGGCGGACGCCGGGGCGGACGCGGCGAGCGGGGCCGGCGCCGCGGCGGCCGCGGGGGTCTGGGACGCGTCGCTGTCGCCGTCTTGGGCGAGGCTGCGCTCCGTACCGGACTTGCTGCGCAAGGCGACCTCCTTGATGAACAGGGTGATGAGCAGGGCGAGTAGGGCGAACGGAGCCGCGTAGAGGAAGACGTCGCCGACGCCGTGCCCGTACGCGTCCTCCATGATCGACCGGATCGGGGCGGGCAGCGAGGACAGGTCCGGAATGCCGGTGCTGCCGGTGCTGCCGTGGCTCGCCGCCGCGGCGGCCTTGGGACCGAGGGCGGTCAGGCCGTCGGTCACGTAGTGCGTGACGCGGTTGGCGAGCACTGCGCCGAGCGCCGAGACGCCCACCGCACCACCGAGGGTACGGAAGAAAGTGACCAGCGAGCTGGCGGATCCGATGTCTTGGGGCGCGACCTGGTTCTGGGTCGCCAGGACCAGGTTCTGCATCATCATGCCGACGCCCAGGCCCATCAGCGCCATGTAGATGGCCGCGTGCCAGTACGGGGTGTCCGCGCGCAGGGTGCCCAGCAGGCCGAGGCCCGCGGTGAGCAGCACGCCACCGCTGACGAGGAAGACCTTCCAGCGCCCGGTGCGGGTGATGATCTGGCCGGAGATCATCGAGGCGAGGAACAGGCCCATGACCATCGGGATGGTCATGATGCCGGACATCGTCGGGGTCTTGCCCTCGGCCAGCTGGAAGTACTGCGAGAAGAAGACCGTGCCGCTGTACATGCCGACGCCGACGCACAGCGAGGCGATGGTCGCCAGGGTGATCGTCTTGTTGCGGAACAACCGCAGCGGGATCAGCGGCTGTTCGACCTTGGACTCGACGATCACGAAGATCACCGCGAGCAGGACCGCACCGCCGACCATGGCGAAGGTCTGCCAGGAGATCCAGTCGTAGTTCGTGCCGGCCAGGGTGACCCACACCAGCAGCAGGGTGACCGCGGCGGCGATGAAGAACGAGCCGAGCCAGTCGACCTTGACGCCCTCGCGCTTGATGACCGGGAGCTTCAGGGTCTTCTGGAGCACGATCAGCGCGATGATCGCGAACGGCACGCCGACGTAGAAGCACCAGCGCCAGCCGAGCCAGCTGGTGTCGGTGATGACGCCGCCGAGCAGCGGTCCGCCGACGGTCGCGACGGCGAAGGTCGCGCCCAGGTAGCCGCTGTACCGTCCGCGCTCACGCGGGGAGATCATCGCGGCCATGACGATCTGCGCCAGCGCCGACAGGCCACCGACACCGATGCCCTGCACCACACGGCAGGCGATCAGCATCCCGGTGTTCTGCGACAGACCCGCGATGACCGAACCGCTGACGTAGATGATCAGCGCGATCTGGACGAGCGCCTTCTTGCTGAACAGGTCGGAGAGCTTGCCCCAGAGCGGCGTGGTCGCGGTCATCGCCAGCAGCGCCGCGGTCACGACCCAGGTGTACGCGCTCTGCCCGCCGTGCAGGTCGTGAATGATGTGCGGCAGCGCGTTGGAGACGATCGTCGACGACAGGATGGCGACGAACATGCCGAGCAGCAGCCCGGACAGCGCCTCCATGATCTGACGGTGTGTCATGGGGCCGTCATGGGAGCCGCCGTGGCCGCCCCCATGCTTGGCATGCCCGCCCCGCACACCTGCTGGTGAGGTCGTAGCCATGTAGTTCCTTACTTCCTTTGCTTCGCTGCTCATCCGGCTGCGGGGGTGCGGGTGGGGGAGGGGGAGTCGTGATGTGCCCGGGTGCGGCAGTCGCCGAAGCTCGTGCGGAGCCTGGCGAGCAGCTCGATGAGGTGTCCGACGTCGGTGTCGGTCCAGTCGTCCAAGTACCGGGCGAGCGTCTGCGTGTAGCGCTCGGCGAGCTCCGCCAGGAGCTCCCTGCCCTTCGGGGTCAGCCGCAGCAGCCGCGACCGCTTGTCCGCCGGATCGGGCTCGCGCTCGATCCAGCCGCGCTCAGCGATGTGCGCGACGTGCCGGCTGGTCACCGACATGTCGATCGCGAGCAGCTCGGCCAGCTGGCTCATCCGCATCTCGCCGTGCCGGTCGAGGAGCGTGAGCACTCCGGCCGACGCCGGCGGGCAGTCCTGGGGCAGGATCCGCCCCATCTCCCGCTTGACGGCCCCGATGGCGCTGAGTTGCCGGGCCAGCTCTTCGTACTGACTGTGAGCGGCCACCGGCTCCTCCATGCCTCTTCACCTGCGCAACCTACGCGGTGTTTTGTTGCTTGGGGCAACCATAGGCAAAGTTGGTTGCTGAAGGCAAACGATTTGGCGGTCGAGGGGGCATGGAAAAGGCAAAGCCTGGCCCATGTAAATCCCAAGAAATCCGTTTTGGCGCGTAAAGATGCTGGTCAATGCGGTAGGGGCGGGTCGGTCCGGCGGTCGCGCGGCCTTTGTGTGGCCCCGTCCCCCGTGTCCACCCCGGGTGCTCACGCCATGTACGCGTCACGCAGCCCCGCGTAGACGCCCCGCCTGCGCTCCGTGACCAGGCGATACGCGCTCCGTAGGCGAGGTCACGGCACCCCTGTCCGCCGCGCCCGCGCGTGCACGCGGAGGATACGCGCCCCAAGGGTGCCCCCACGCCCGGGGTTCGCTAGGGTCCTTCTCCATGGCGACCAACCCGCAGAACCAGGCCGAGGGCAACTACGACCCGGCGGGCAGCACGCAGATGTTCAAAGCCTTCGTGGACGACGACGGCGCCCCGCAGGGCGGTGCCCCCCAGGGCGGCCGCCGCGCTCCCGTACCCCAGCAGGCGTCCGCCGGCCCGCGCGTCGGCCTGATCGTCGGCGTCATCGTCGCCCTCGTGGTGGTGGCCGGCGCGGCCTGGCTGGCGCTGGCCTGACGACCCCACCGGGCGGCGGGAGTTCACCCGCCGCCCCGGGCCCGAGGCCCGACGGACCACCGGCCCCGCCCGGCACCCACCGTCGGCCGGCCCCACCCGGCGCTCCCTGGGCCCACCGGGCGGGACCGTCTTCCCTCACCGCACGGGCGGACCCGCCGCGGCACCCTTCAGGGGAGCGCCCGGGACGCTCCCCGCAGGACGGACCGGACCGTGCGCTGAGTCCGTGAGTACGGACGGGACGGGGGCCGTCCCGGCTCAGGGCCTTTCCGGTCGGGGGAAGTTGCGGCTGGGGCGAGGGACGGTCCAGCCCTACGCCCCTCAACACCTGCCCGCTCTGCGCTACGCGACGGGCGGACCTAGGCGACGGGTGGAGCCTCGAACCCTCCGCCGTCCCCTCCGCTGTCCTCGTCGCCCTCATCGGAGACGCCCTCCAGGAACAGCAGACGGGCACCCCGACTCTCCGACACCCGCAGCACCTTGGTGAGGTGGGCGTTCAACTCCACCGCCAACAGGTGGATTTCACCGGGCGTCCACGCACGCTCGGCGAGCACCCGGCCGGAATCCTCGACGAGTTCGGCCGCCGAGGCCAGCTGCTCCGCCTCGACCCGGTCGGCGAGCCGGGAGACGTACCCGATCCCGTTGCCGCGCAGGAGATAGCACGGCTTCCCGTCCCAACTGGTCCACGGCAACAGCCGCGCGCCGTCGATGGCGTTCACCGCGCCGCCACCTCCACCCCGTGCAGCCGACGCGGCCCGACGTCGACACCGTGCACCGCCAGCCACAACTCCCGCCGCCGACCGCGCTGCACGCGGCGTTCGTGCCGTGCGGTGGGCCAGGCGCCGGTCACCCGGTGACAGCCGTGGGCGGGCAGTAACAGGCCCAGCAGAATTTCGAAGATCGTTCGGATAGTGTGCGGCACTGTCGTCAACCTCCATGGGGTTGAGGGGCATGCCCCGGGCCGTCAGTTGCGGTTACCTATCCCGCGGGTGCCCGGGCCGCTCGTCGCAGGTGGGTTCCCATTCCTCGTCGCAGGGTGCTCCGTCGCACACGCCACGTGGCGTGTAGAGAGCCAGCCACAAGGCCACCCTTCTTGAACTCTCCGTAGCGCTTTCGCTACCAAGCGCATTCAGCGTGGCCTACAGTCAGAGAGTCCTCAACTTGCGCGATATGGGTGGAGAGTTGGTGACCCAGATGGTGAACCGGAAGAACGTAGAGTCCGACGACTCGCCCGGTGGCCGCTTCGCACGGCGTTTACGCGGCCTGCGAGACGAGCGCGGATGGACGCAGGAAGAGCTGGCGGCGCACATGGGATTTTCCCCGACGCACATTTCCGCCGTAGAAACTGGGCGTCGTCCTCCAACTCCTCGTTTCGCGGCGAGTGCCGACAGGGTGTTCGGCACGGGCGATCGGTTGGAACGTCAGGGCCGTGCCGTGTGGGCCAGCGCGATACTGGAAGGGTTCGACGAATTCGTGCCGCTCGAGGCGCAGGCGACGGAGATCAGGCTCTTCGAGCTGGGAATCATCCCTGGACTGCTCCAGGTGCCCAACTACGCCGCCGCCATCACGGCTGGTGCTGTCCGCCGGGGTGCGATCACAGAACAACAAGCGGAAGAACGGCTGTCCCTCCTCGCGAAGCGGCAGGCTTCCCTCGAACGGACTCCGCCACCGATGGTATTCGTCGTCCTGGACGAGAGTTGTGTGAGGCGTCCGGTCGGCGGACCACAGGTCATGGCTGAGCAGTTGGATCGGCTCCTGGAGTTCGCCGAGTCGCCTTCCACGGTCTTCCAAGTAGCCCCGTACGACCTGGGTGAGCGACGGGCGTTCGACCTACCTGTCACGCTGCTCACCCTCCCGGACCGGGCTCACATTGCCTACGCCGAGTCGTCGCAGCAAGGACGACTTGAGCGCGACATGAAATCAGTTCAGCCTCATCTAACGGCCTACCATCAGCTACAGGCCGAAGCCTGCTCGCAGGTGGACTCTGTGGCCTTGATCAAACAGTTGCGAAGGGGCACACCGTGACGACTGAATCTCCCCATTGGGTCAAGAGCAGCTACAGCAGCAACGGCGGCCAGTGCATCGAGGTCGCCACCAACCTCGTGCTCCCGCACGGCGTCGTCCCGGTCCGGGACAGCAAGGCCGTGGAGGGGCCGGTCCTCTCCTTTTCGGCTACCTCTTTCTCCTCGTTCATCATGGCGGTCAAGGACAACGGGCTGTCCCGCTGACCCTGTTGCGCCGAGTGATGGGCAGAACGGCCACCAAACCGGGGGCCGTTGCCGTGTCACCGCCAGGCGGCTCACCCCTTCCCGTCGGCCGCCGCCCTGATGGCGGCGATGTCCAGCTTCTTCATGCCCATCACGGCCTGCATCGCGCGGGCCGCTCGGGCCCGGTCGGGGTCGTTCAGGATGTCGGCCATTCCGTCCGGGGCGACCTGCCAGGACACTCCGTACTTGTCCTTCAGCCAGCCGCAGGGGCCCTCCTCGCCACCCTCGGAGAGCTTGGCCCAGTAGTGGTCGATCTCCTCCTGGTCGGCGCAGGTGACGACGAAGGAGATGGCCTCGTCGAAGGTGAACTGCGGTCCGCCGTTGAGCGCGATGAACTCCCGGCCGTCCAGTTCGAACTCGACGGTCAGCACCGTGCCGGGCGTACCCGGACTGCCCTCCGTGTAGTGCGTGACGTTCTTGATCTTCGAGTTCGGGAAGACCGAGCAGTAGAACTCGGCGGCCTCCATGCCCTGGGTGTCGAACCAGAGGTTGGGGGTGATCTTCGGCATGACGCGCTCCTGGTGAGGGGGCCGGACGTCCGGCTGACGGTGATCGGTTGATCGGCGGCCCGGGGGCCGTCCTCTGTATCGACCGTCGCGCGGTGCCGGACTCATCGCCATTCGGGTACGAATTCCGCCGACGAGGTCCCCAGTCCCGCGAGGAGGGCGCATGAACGCCGAGGAGCAGGGTCAGCCGCAGCCGCAGCCGCAGCCGCAGCCGCAGCCGCAGCCGCAGCCGCAGTGCCGAGACCGCGCCGAGGGGTGGGACGAGGCCGCCGCCCTCCGGGACGCCCCGCCACTGCTGCGCCGCCGAGGCGGCCAGCGGCTCGCGCGGGAGTGGTGGGGAGCGGGACGGTCCGTCTGGTCGGCCGAGGTCGGGGCGCGGGAGCTGGTCGTCGACCAGGTCGCCGTCACGGAGGAGGCGGCGCCCGCGGCCGTCGCGCACGTGCTCGGCATGGCATCGGGGGAGCCGGCGTGCGTGCGCCGGCGTCGGTTCGTCCTCGACGGCAAGCCGGTGCTGTGGGCCACGAGCTTCCTGCCCGCCGCGTTGGTGGCCGGTTCCGCGGTCGTCGACGAGGACACCGGACCCGGCGGCGTCTACGCGCGCCTGGCCGAACTGGGCAGCGCGCCCGTGCACTTCCGGGAGGAGGTCCGCAGCCGGATGCCGTCCGAGGGGGAGGTGGACCGGCTGCGGCTCGGCGCGGGCACGCCGGTGATCGTCATCGTCCGCACCGCCTTCGCGGACGGCGGGCGCGCGGTGGAGGTCAACGAGATGGTCCTGGACTCGGCCGCGTACGTCCTCGAATACGACGTGCCCGCGTAACGGTGGCCGGCCGGCCGTCGTATGTCGTGAACCGCCGTCCGCTCACTTCCACTTGAACGTGACGTCCTTGGTGTCCAGGTGCATGCCGAGCGGTACGCGCCAGGCGTCCAGGCAGACCCGCCAGGTGCCGGTCGCCGGTTTTCCGGGGGACAGGGGGAGCGGGAGGTCGCGGGTGGAGTCGAGGGTGGCCCAGTCGATGCCGAGGGCGCCGATGACGTGGCTGCCGAAGGTGACGGTGCCTGCGGTGACCGGGTGTTGGCCGGTGTTGAGGAAGTCGATGGTGACCCGCTGGCACCAGCGGACGTCGGTGTCCGCGAGCACGGGTTTGCCGACGACCAGGCCGGACGGGGCGTTGGGGCCGGCCGGGATGGTGGGGGAGGGTGGGGTGGGCGGCTCGGGGGTGGTGGAACCGCCGGGTCCGGTTGTGGGTGAACCGCCGGGAGGGGCAGGGGTTTTGGTCCCGGGAGGGTTGCCGCCCTGACCCGTCGTTGCGCCGGGCGGGGCTGAGGGCGGGGTGCCGGCGCCGTCGGACGCGCCGGGTGTGCCGGGCGGGGTGGTGCCGGTGGTGCCCGGTGCGGTCGGGCGGGAAGGGCCGGAAGAGCCCGGGGAGCCGGGAGAGGCGGAAGGGCCGGTGGCGCCGCCGCCTTCCAGGGGCGTCAGTTCGACGCCGTCCCGTGGGGGCGCGGGTCTCGTGGGTGCGCTCGGGTCGGCGGGGCCTGCCGCGCCCACTGCGGCGTAGCCGGATCCGGCCGCGCTGCCGCAGCCGGTGAGGACGCCGCCCAGGCAGAACACGGCCGCCGAGGCGGTGGCAACGTAGGCAACAGGCGTGGTCCGTCGCATGGTGCGGACACCTCCCAGCGGTAGCTGGGCACAGTGTTGCTGACGAACCATCAGAAGAGAAGGGCGGCGGAGCACAGGGCTGCGCCGCGCGAAGGGTCGACGCGGGGCCGAAAGGACGGGGGCGTCACGGGAGTCACGGCACGCGGCCGGTGGAGGCGGAGTCGGGCGTCGCGTGGTGGCGCGCCGTCGTCTTGGTTGCTGTCCGCCGAGCGACCGGATCGGCGCTCGCCGATGCCCCTCGGCGGACCGTGCCTCAGTCCGAGATCAGACCTTCCCGGAGTTGTGCCAGCGTGCGGGTGAGCAGCCGGGAGACGTGCATCTGGGAGATGCCGACCTCCTCGCCGATCTGGGACTGCGTCATGTTGGCGAAGAACCGCAGCATGATGATCTGGCGCTCCCGGGGCGGGAGTTTGGCCAGCAGCGGCTTGAGGGACTCGCGGTACTCCACGCCCTCCAGCGCACTGTCCTCGTAGCCGAGGCGGTCCGCCAGGGAGCCCTCGCCGCCGTCGTCCTCGGGCGAGGGGGAGTCGAGCGAGGAGGCGGTGTAGGCGTTGCCCACCGCCAGGCCGTCGACGACGTCCTCCTCCGACACCCCCAGGCACACGGCGAGTTCGGGCACCGTGGGCGAGCGGTCCAGCTTCTGGGAGAGCTCGTCACTGGCCTTGGTGAGGGCCAGGCGGAGCTCCTGGAGGCGACGCGGGACGCGCACGGACCACGACGTGTCGCGGAAGAAGCGCTTGATCTCGCCGACCACGGTCGGCATCGCGAACGTCGGGAATTCCACCCCGCGTTCGCAGTCGAAACGGTCGATGGCCTTGATCAGACCGATGGTGCCGACCTGGACGATGTCCTCCATCGGCTCGTTGCGGCTGCGGAAGCGCGCGGCCGCGTAACGCACGAGCGGGAGGTTCAGTTCGATGAGTGTGTCGCGCACATACGCGCGCTCGGCGGAGTCCTTGTCGAGCGTGGCGAGCCGCAGGAACAGGGACCGGGAGAGCGAGCGGGTGTTGATGGCGTCGACGTCGTCATGCACGTGTGGTGCCGGCGCGGGAATCGCGGGAAGCACCTTCGAGCTGCCCAGTTCTACGGACATGCCACCCCCTTGAGGTCGCGGACGGGTCGCTGCGGCGTCCCCGGCCCAGGGCGGACCGAGGAGTTATGCCTCCACCTGAATACCGGAGGCAGCACCACGGCAAACGCGGTTCCAGCAGAATGTCACATGTCGGCAACGCGCTGTAGCGTCTTGTCGACATATCCGTGCAGGAACGGGTCGCCCGTGCCGGTTAGGCGTCGATCCTGTTTGCGGATCGCAGTCGGGCGAAGCTCCGCGACAGTAGCCGGGACACGTGCATCTGCGAAACCCCGAGTTCCGCACTGATCTGGGACTGCGTCAGATTGCTGTAGTAACGAAGCAGGAGGATGCGCTGCTCGCGCTCCGGGAGCTGGACGAGGAGGTGCCGCACGAGGTCCCGGTGCTCGACGCCGGCCAGTTCGGGGTCCTCGTAGCCGAGGCGGTCCAGCAGGCCGGGCAGGCCGTCGCCCTCCTGGGCGGCCTCCAGCGACGTGGCGTGGTACGAACGGCCCGCCTCCAGGCAGGCCAGCACCTCGTCCTCGCCGATCTTCAGCCGCTCGGCGATCTCGGCGGTGGTGGGGGAGCGGCCGTGCAGCACCGTCAGGTCCTCGGTGGCGCCGTTGACCTGGACCCACAGCTCGTGCAGGCGGCGCGGGACGTGCACGGTGCGGACGTTGTCCCGGAAGTAGCGCTTGATCTCGCCGACGACGGTGGGCATCGCGAAGGTGGGGAACTGCACGCCGCGCTCCGGGTCGAACCGGTCGATGGCGTTGATCAGGCCGATGGTGCCGACCTGGATCACGTCCTCCATGGGTTCGTTGCGGCTGCGGAAGCGGGCCGCGGCGTAGCGGACCAGCGGGAGGTTGGCCTCGATCAGTGCGGCACGGACGCGGGAGTGCTCGGGGGTGCCGGGTGTCAGGCCCGCCAGCTCAGCGAAGAGCACCTGCGTCAGCGCCCGGGTGTCCGCGCTACGGCTCTCGCGGGCCGGAGCCTTGGGCGCAGTACGGGCCGTCACGGTCACGCCACCCTTCACAGTGCATGTATCGCAGCATGTATCGCGTATCGCATGTATCCGGCAAAAGCGGTCATAGCATCACAAGACATGTGCACTGTGTGCAAGCACCCCATAACGCCGTGTTGAAGAGAGAGTTGGCGTCGCGCGCGGGTCACGCGCGGGTTGCGCGCGACGGGGGTGCGGTGGGGGGCCCGGGAGCATGGCGAAGCCCCCCGTCCGGGCGGGCGGGGGGCCGGGACGCCGGCGGCGGCGCGGTGGCGCCGGCCGGGGTCAGAACTCGTAGTCGGCGATCACCCAGGTGGCGAATTCGCGCCACTGGGCGGCGGCCGCCTGGTGGGCCGGGTGCTCGATGTAGCGCTTGAGGGCGTCGGTGTCGGCGACGGCCGAGTTGATCGCGAAGTCGTAGGCGATCGGCCGGTCGGTGATGTTCCAGGCGCACTCCCAGAACGTCAGCTCCGGGATCTCCTTCTCCAGCGCGGCGAAGGCGCGGACGCCGGCCTGCACGCGCTCCTCGTCGCGCGAGACGCCCTCGTTGAGCTTGAACAGGACCAGGTGGCGGATCACGGGTGGCCTCCGTGCGGCGGGACGATGCGCAGCCGGTCCGGCGGGCCGACTGGGACCTAGCTGACCAGCTGGGTCATGAACTGGCCGACGCTCTGCGCGGCGGTCGAGATGCCTTCGAAGCCTATCTGGACCAGCCCGGCGGCACGCTTGGGGGTGGCGATGATCGTCCAGAGCACGAAGATGACGACCAGGTACAACGCCACTTTCTTCGCTGTCGCCATCAGTTCCGTCTCCCCTGCGGCGGGACCCTGTGCCCCTACGGCGTTCCGCGTGGGCCCCCTGGCCCCCGTGGCCGCTCCGGTTGCCGGTGCGGTCGGGCGAGTGTAACCACAGGTGTTCGACCGGGGCAGGCGGTGCGGGCTGTCCGGCCCTGCCCTTCACGCGGGTCTTATGGACCAAAGGCCCATCAAGGGGGGTCCTTCGCCCGGCGGTTGGCGTGGCTCGCCGGCGGCAGGATGGAGGCACGGGTCACGGCGGGTCTGGCAGGAATCCGCAGGGGCCCTGGGACCAGTGCCCCACTGCGGGGTCCGCGTCGCGCGTTCCCTCACGGTGCGGCGTGGACATCGGGGCCGGTCCTCATCGGGGGAGGCGGAGCCAGCCCCCTGGCCCGCCTCCCCCGGCCAACGCCCCGCGCCCCGCGCGCCGGGCGCGCGCACCAGTCCGGACCGTCGTCCCGGCAACCTCAGGACCGTTCTTCTCGTCCCTCTGTCCGTAAGGCATCCCCGTACGCCGGCGATTCCCGCATGTACGCGACAATCGCCCGGCACGGAGCGCGGACCCGCGCCGCGGCGGCCGACCGCCGCGGCACGACGGCCCGCGCGGGACGACGAGAGGAACACGGGGCTCCAACGGTGAAGATCGACTGGAACCGGCGCACCTGTGCGCGGCGCGGACACATCACCTACCTCCCGGACGAGACGCACCTCCAAGAGAGACTGCACGCCGGCACCGCCCTGGGCACGGCCTGGCGGTGCCTGCGCTGCGGGGACTTCGTGCTGGGCGAGCCGCACGGCTCCGGGCCGGCCTGCGACGCCCCGCTGGTGCCGCGCGGGAAGGCGCTGCGGGACCTGTTCATCCTGCGGTTCCTGGCCGTCGAGCGGGCGCTGCGCGGGCTGTTCGTCGTGCTGGCGGCGCTCGCCGTCTGGCAGTTCAGCAACAGCCAGGACGCGGTACGCCAGTTCTTCGACAAGAACCTGGACGTGGTCCGTCCGATCGCCGTGCACTTCCACTACGACCTGGACCACTCCCCGGTCGTCGACACCATCCGGAAGACCTTCGGCTACCAGCACTCCACCCTGCTGCTGGTGGCCGGGCTCCTGCTGGCGTACGCCCTGGTGGAGATCGTCGAGGGCGTGGGCCTGTGGTGGTCCCAGCGCTGGGCGGAGTACCTGGCGGTGGTGGCGACCGCGGCGTTCCTGCCCCTGGAGATCTACGAGCTGACCGAGAAGGTCAGCTGGCTCAAGATCGCCACCCTGGTCATCAACATCCTCGCGGTGCTCTACATCGCGGTCGCCAAGCGGCTGTTCGGCCTGCGGGGCGGTCGCGCGGCCTTCGACGAGGAGCGGCACAGCGCCTCCTTGATGGAGGTCGAGACGTCCGCCGGGGTGTCCGCGCCCGCGCCCGCCCATAATGGCTGAACGCACCGTACGAGGGGGAAAGCAACCCATGCGACCCAAGCACACGAACTCCGCGCACCGGCAGTCCGGTTCGCCGCACGCACCCGTCCGCCGGACCTGGGGGCGCCGCCCGATGGTGGTGTTGGCGCTGCTGTTCGGGATGGTGGCCGCCGCTGCCGGCCCCGCGGCCGCCGCCGGACTGTCCGAGGCCGCCGCGGCCCGCCCCGCCGCCGTGGCCGCCCCGCACGCTCCGTCGGGCGCCCGGACGGCCGCCGTCGACGCCGAGCGCGTCGAGGCGGCCGCCGCGGCCCCCGTGAAGTGGCGGCACAGCGCGCACAGCAGCCACCACCAGGTCACGCACCAGGCGTCCTTCACGTCCCACGACAAGCCGAAGAAAAAGAAGATGGGCTTCTTCAAGAAGCTCGGCGTCTTCCTGATCGTGATCGTCGTGGTCATCATCGTCATCGTGATCCTGTTGATCTGGCTGATCGTGCACTTCATCCGGAAGGCTTTCCGCCGCCGGGACTGACGGATCACGTCAATTCCTTCTGCGCCGTCCGCGCACTGCGGGGGCGGTCGGAGTCCACAACGGACTCCGACCGCCCCCGTTTTCGTTTTCCGTGCGATTTTCCCGGGGATTTCCGAGTGACTGGAAAGGGGGTGTCGCCGGCCTGCGGCCGGTTCGCGCGCTTGCGCCGCCGGAGGTCTCCGTGAGCGGCCGCGCCGTCGGAAGAAGTCCCAGGTCAGGGGCGTATGTAAAGCGCAAAGAAATGCGTCGCACTATCGTGCTAATGGGGAAACGAGTCATTTCATCGGTTTTTCTTGACGGGGATTACCCGAGTCCGCGGAAATAGTGGTCGAGCGCTCACCCGGAGTGTTGGCGGGTGTGACTCGTGGGGTAATTGAAAAATCCACGGAAAGGGGAATCGTCATGGCCGAGGAAGACGACCTGTTCGAGGAGATGGCCATTCCGGAGTCGGAGACGGCCTTCGCCGGCCACAGCTGTCTTTGTTTCGTCACCGAATACGACGACACGGAGTCGGCGGAGTAACGGCGAGACGTGCCTCCCGGCCGGCGGAAGAACCGGCCGGGAGGCACTTCTCGCGCCCCCACCCCACGGCTCCCGAAGGCGGACAGCATTGGAAACCCCCCGGCCCCCCGCCCCGCTCACCCTCCGCCGCGACGTCCGGCTCGTCAGCCGCGGCCGGCACCTCTACGTCTGCGCGAGCACCGGCACCCTGCGGGTCCCCGTCCAGCTGCCGACCGACGACGCGGACCACCGGACGGTCGCCCTCGACGCGGTGCCCGAGCGGGTGGCCGAGGGCCTGCACGCCCGCGGCCTGGCCCACCCCGGGGACGGCCGGCTGCCGCACCCGCTCTACGGGACCGGCGCCGAACGCGGGCGCCGGCCGGTCGTGGTCGTGGGAGACGGCCCGTTGGCCACCGGGGCGACCGCCCTCCTCGAAAGGGCCGGGGCGCGGACCGCACCGGCCGACACCACCGACCAACCCGCCGCGGTGGTCCTCCCGTTGGGCCTGCCCGAAGGCGAACTCCGCCGCCGCACCGCCCTGGTGCTGGACCGCGGGACACCGCTCGTGACGTACCTCAGCACCCCCACCCGGCTGCTGCTCGCCACCCTCAGCCCCCCGCGCACGCCCTGCCCGGTCTGCCTCGTGCGGCGGATCCGGGCCAACCACACCTGGCAGCCGGTGGCCGGACTGCCGCTGGACCTGCTGCTGGGCGCGGCACAGAGCGAGGCGTGGCCGACCACCGCCGTCGCGGCCGGCGCGGTGGCCCACGCGGTGCTCACCGCCCTCGCCGCCCCCGAGGCACCCCCCGGGCCCCCGGAGCTGACCGAACTCGACCACGCCACCTGGGAGCGCACCGGGCACGCCCTGTTCCACACCCCCGGCTGCCCCGTGTGCGCGAGCGCCGCCGTGCCCCCCAAACGGGACGGGACGGCCGCCGTGGACGTCGCGGAGAGCTGGCGGCTGATGCGCGGCGCGGTCGACCCGCTGACCGGGATGGTGCCCGAACTCCGGGTGGACGAGCCGAGCGGCCCCGACGGCACCACCTATGCGCGCACCGCCGGCATGACCACCACCACGTGGTTCTCCCCGGTGGCCGCCGAAGCCCGCGGCGGCGCGGTCAAGAGCGACCCGGTCAACGCCCGGGTCTGCGCGGTGGGCGAGACCATGGAGCGGTACGCGGCCGGGGTGTACGACCCCGACCGGCTGGTCCGCGCCACCCTCGCGGAACTCGGCGACGCCGCCGTCGACCCGCGCAGCCTGCCACTGGGCTCTGACCAGGAGTACGCCGCCCAGCGCCGCTACGCCCCCTTCGACCCCGCCGTGCCGATCGACTGGGTGGCGGGGACGTCCCTGACCACCGGCCGCCCGCGGTACGTCCCGGCCTGCGCCGTCTACCTGCCCTACCGCTTCCCGCGCGCTCACAAGCCGTGGTTCGACCCGATCTCCACCGGGCTCGCCGCCGGCGGCTCGTACCACCACGCCGTCCTCGGCGGCCTGATGGAGAGCGTCGAACGCGACGCCACCCTGGTCTTCTGGGAGAACCGGCTGACCCTGCCCGGCCTCGACCTGACCGGCCTGCCCGACGGGCCCGCCCGGCGCATCGTGGACCGGATCACCGCCGAGGGCGCGACGGTCACCTGCAAGGACCTCACCACCGACCTGGGCATCCCGGCCGTCGCGGTGCGGTTCGCCGGGGGCACCGCCGAGCGGCCGGTCGTGGTGCACGCCGCGCGCGCCGACCTCGACCCGCACACCGCGCTGCTGGGCGCGCTGGAGGAGGCGTGCCTGTGCCGGACCGGCGCCGGCATCTGGCTCGACGAGGGCGAAGTGCCGTCGGCCGACGCCGCGTTGAGCAGCCTGAGCGAGTTCTGCCTCTACTACTGCGCGCCCGACCGCCAGCACCACCTGGCCTTCTGGGCGGACGGGCCGCTGCACCCGCTGCCCGCGGCCCGGCCGGCCGGCAGCCTCCAGGACGACGTCGCCGAGGCCGTCCGCCGGCTCGCCGCCCGCGGCCACGAGGCGATCGCCGTCGACCTGACCCCCATCGACGTCGCCGAATGCGGCGTCAGCGTGGTCCGCACGGTGGTCCCGGGCCTGTGCCCGCTCACCCTGCGCAGCGACTTCCACCGCCGCGGCGGCCCCCGCGTCCGCCACGCCCCGGTCGCGATGGGCGTGCGCGCCACCGCGCTGACGGAGGACCAACTCAACCCCTGGCCACTGCCGTTCCTGTGACACCCGCCGACCTCCCCCCACCGACCGCCGACGACCGCCGACGACCCGCCGGAGGGCCCGGACCACCGCATGGACGACACCACGGCCCACGACGCACCGGGCGCCCCGAACGGCGCCCCCGATCACGACGCCCGTCCCTACCGCCGCAACCCCGACCTGCTGCTGGAGTGGGCGGACGGCGGCGGCCCGGTCCTCGTCGACTGCGGCAACTGGCGGAAGTTCGCCGCCAAGCCCGTCCTCGTCGACCTGCTCAACCATCTCGACCGCCCGCACACCGCCGACCAACTCCAGGACCGCTGGCGGGAGTCCGCCCCGGGCGGCGACGTCCGCAGGCTGCTGGACCGGCTCGCCGCGGCCGGCATCCTCCGCCGCTGCGCCCCGCCCCCGACGGACCTCGCCGAGGACGCCGAAGACGCCGAAGACACCGAGGACGCCGAAGACACCGAGGGTGCCGCCGAGGACGCCGCGAGGGACCCCGGCGCCGGTTGGACCGCGTACGAACGCGCCGTGCACGCCCGCTCGGGCCTCGGCCCGGACGCCGCGGCCGGCCGCGGCACCCCGCCGCCGGCCCGCCTCCACCACCCCGGCGTCGACGCGGTGATCCCCCTTCCCGACGGCGCCGACGCGCCCAGCCGTCCGCTGGTCGACGTCCTGGCGGCGCGCCGCAGCGTCCGCGGCTACGCCCCCGACCCGGTGCCGCTGCCGCTCCTCGCCGCCCTGCTGGCCCGCGCCGCGCGGGTCCGCGGGCACCTGGCGCCGCGGGCCTACCAGCAGACCCAGCGCCCGGCCCCGTCCGGCGGCGCCCGCCACAGCCTGGAGGTCCACCTGGTGGCCCGGGCGGTCGCCGGACTGGCCCCCGGCGCCTACCACTACGACCCGTTCGCCCACGCCCTGCACCGGCTCGCCCCCTGGACCGACGACCTGGCCGCCTTCCAGCAGCGCACCGTCACCGACCCCGCACTGCTGGACCACGCGCCCCCGGCCAGTCTCTGCCTGACCGCCGTGGCGGCGCGCACCACCTGGAAGTACGAGGGGATGGCCCTCAGCCTGATCTACCGCGACACCGGCTGCCTGATGCAGACCCTCTCGCTGACCGCCACCGACCTGGGCCTGGCCTCCTGCCTCACCGGCCGCATGGAGGTCCCGTTCACCGCCCCCTTCCTGCCCCCGTCCCTGCGCGCCCACCTCAGCCACGTCGGCAACATGGCCCTCGGCCTCCCCACGAGCCCCCTGGCGGCCCCCGACGTCACCCCCCTCGATCCCTGACGAACAGTCAGATCCCGGGCGCCATAGGAAACCCCTATGGCACCCGCTGGAATTTGCTCTTTGCCTCGTGTTCTTTTCCGGATCTACCGTGAAACGGCTCGACGAGGTGCGCACCGCGACTTCTTTCGAAGAATCGCGCCCGGCGCACGCCGCTTTCTCCTTTCCGTCGAGCGGATCCGTACGCGAGCGAAAAGGAACGGTGGCATGACCACGAGCGAAACCGGACGGGGAACACGCGAACTCGCAGGAAAGCGGGCGCTGGTCACGGGCGGCACCCGCGGCATCGGCGCGGCCGTGGTGCGCCAACTCCTGGCCGCGGGCGCCGAGGTGCTCACGACCGCCAGGACGGCGCCGGACACCGTGCCGCAGGGAGCCGCCTTCGTGGCGGCCGACGTGCAGACGCGGGCCGGCGCGGAGGCGCTCGCCGCCGCCGCGCAGGAGACGCTCGGCGGGGTGGACGTCGTCGTCCACAACGCGGGCGGGGCGCGCCCGCACGCGGGCGCCTCGGCCATCCCCGACGAGGAGTGGCAGGCGGCGCTGGACCTGAACTTCCTGTCGTCGGTGCGCCTGGACTCGCTGCTGGCGCCGGGGATGCGGGAACGGCGTTCGGGGGCGATCGTGCACGTCTCCTCGGCCGCGGTCCGCACCCCGGTGGGCCAGTTCCTGCACTACACGACGGCGAAGGCGGCGCTGGAGAACTACAGCCGGGGCCTGTCCTTGGAGCTGGCCCCGTTCGGAATCCGGGTCAACACCGTGTCCCCCGGCCGGACCGCCACCCCCGGCGGCGAGGCGACGCGGGAGCAGTGGGCGCGCCTGAACGCGGCGCCGGGCCAGACCAACGCCGCCGACGCCCCGCCGTTGGGGCGCGACGGCCGGCCCGACGACATCGCCGACGCGGTGCTGTTCCTCGTCTCCGACCGGGCGGGCTGGCTGACCGGGAGCAACCTCGTCGTGGACGGCGGCGAATTCCCCCGGGGATGACACCGACGGTATTCCGCAACCCCGTCCTCGAAAAAAGGAATTCACGGGCGTGAGCTGATCGCAGCACCGCGCTCACGAGAAAGCAGAAGGAATCCAGTCATGGGCAAGTACAGCGGCAAGAACGCAGTGATCACGGGCGGCGGCAGCGGCATAGGGCTCGCGACGGCGAAGCTGCTCGTGGACGAGGGGGCCCGCGTGGTGATCACCGGTCGCTCCCGGACCACGCTCGACGCGGCGCTGGAGCACCTCGGCCCGCACGCGGTGGCCGTCCGGGGCGACGTGGCCGCGCTCCCGGACCTGGACGCGCTGGCCGACCGGGTCCGGGGCGAACTCGGCACACTCGACGCCCTGTTCGTCAACGCCGGCATCGCCACCCTCACGCCCTTCGCCTCGACGACGGAGAAGGCGTACGACGAACTGTTCGCGATCAACGTCAAGGGCGCCTACTTCAGCGTGCAGAAGCTCGCCCCGCTGCTGAACACGGGTGCCGGCGTCGTCCTCACCACCTCGGTCGCGAACGTCCTCGGCGTACCGGAGACCAGCGTCTACGCGGCCGGCAAGGCGGCCCTGCGCTCGATGGCCCGCAGCCTCTCCCGCGAGCTGCTGCCGCGCGGCATCCGCGTCAACGCGGTCAGCCCCGGCCCCGTCGACACCGGGGTCCTGGAAGGCACGCTGACCCCGGAGGCCGCCGAGCAGTTCAAGGCGCAGCAGGTCGCGAACAATCCCATGCAACGCTTCGGCACCCCCGAGGAGATCGCCGGGGCGGCCGCGTTCCTCGCCTTCGACGCCACGTACACCGCCGGCGCCGAACTCGTCGTGGACGGCGGCGCCACCCAGCTCTGAGCCCGTCCTACCGTTGTGCCACGGGCTCGGACCAGGTCTCCTGGCGCAGGAGTTCGAGCAGGGCCGTCTCCGCCGGGCCCGCGACGGGCCGGACCACGGCGATCACGGGCTGGGACACCGCCGGGAACACCGGACGCACGAGGTGCTCGTGACCGCGGGGCACCGCGGAGGCCGGGACGAGCGTCGCCCCCATCCCGTGGGCCGCCCAGCGCACGGCCGTCGCCGTCTGGGACACGCGGGCGGCCGTGGTCGGGGTCGGCCCGTTGTCCCGCAGCACCTCCAGCAGCACGCCGTCGAGGGCGCTGTCACGGTCGAACCGCACCCACGGCTCACCCGCCAGCTCCCGCAGCTCGACCCGCTCCGCGGCGAGCTGCGGGTGCCCGGCGCCCAGCACCACCACGAACTCCTCGTCGCCGAGGTGGTGGGCGTTGGCGGGAGTCCGCTCGCACTTCGCCATCAGGGCGAGGTCCAGCATGCCCCGGCGGTACAGCCGATCCATCTCGGCGGAGCTCGGCTCCTCGAAGACGGTGACCTCCACCCGCGGGAAGCGGCGGCGCAGCGCGCCCAGCGCCCCCGGCAGCTGCCGCGTGCCGAAGCCCATCTGCACCGTGACCACCAGCTCGCCCACCAGCTCCTCGGCGCCGGCCCGCGCCGTCGCCCGCGCCCGCCGCGCCGCGCGCACCGCGGCCTCCGCGTCCCGCAGGAACGCGCGGCCGACCACGGTCGGCACCAGCCCCGTCGGCGTGCGGGCGAACAGCTCCACGCCGAGTTCCCGCTCCAGGCCGCGGATCTGCTGGGACACCGAGGGCTGGGCGACGCGCAGCCGCTCCGCCGCCGCGGTCACCGACCCCTCCTCGGCAACGGCCAGGGCGTACTCGAACTGACGAAGGCTCATCGGATCCCGTCCCCTCCCCGCGGGGACCGCGGCCCCGTCGTCCTCGCTGTCACAGCGGGCAACCCGGTTCCGCCGGCGGAGATTCCCGCCGCGAGCGGCAACTCCGCTGCCCCTCGAAGGAGATGGAGGGAGGACGGGCTGCCGCGGGGAGCCTCAACACCCCAGCACCGATCACCACGCGGCCCACACGCACAACACCCCCCTGAACTGCGTTTCCACAGTTCAGGGGGGTGTTACTGGCGGTAGCGGAGGGATTTGAACCCTCGGTGACTTGCGCCACACTCGCTTTCGAGGCGAGCTCCTTCGGCCGCTCGGACACGCTACCGAGAGAGAGCTTAGCCCAAGGGGCCCCGTGCGCCGAAATCGGATTGCGGTCAGTGGGGCGCGCGGCGGTCAGCGGTCGCGGAAGAAGGCGGTCAGGAGGGCCGCGCAGTCCGCTTCCAGGACACCGGTGACGACCTCGGGACGGTGGTTGAGCCGGCGGTCGCGGACCACGTCCCAGAGGGAGCCGACCGCGCCGGCCTTGGCGTCCCGGGCGCCGTAGACGACCCGGTCGACGCGGGAGAGCACGATCGCGCCGGCGCACATCGTGCACGGTTCGAGGGTGACGAGGAGCGTGCAGCCGGTCAGCCGCCACTGCCCGACGGTCCGGGCGGCGGCGCGCAGGGCGAGGACCTCCGCGTGTGCGGTGGGGTCGCCGGTGGCCTCGCGTTCGTTGTGGCCGGTGCCCAGGACCGTGCCGTCGGCGGACAGCACGACGGCGCCCACCGGGACGTCTCCGGTCCCGGGGGCGCGGGCGGCCTCCGCCAGCGCCCGGCGCATCGGCCCGGTCCAGGGGTCGCGCAGCGGGTCGGGCGTGGGGGAGGGGAGGGAGGCGGACGGAGGGACGGTCATGTCCCCAGTGTCGGGGACGGGGTGGTGCGGCCGGTGCCGGGCCCGGCGGTGCGAGGGCCCGGCGGGTTCAGCGGACGGCTTCCAGGAGGTCGGAGCAGCCCAGGGCCTCGGCGATCGACCCGAGGGCGTCGCCGCCGAGGGCCAACAGCTCCCGCTCGCCGACGCCCACGTCCTCCAGGAGCCGGGCGTCGCCGAGCGGGCCGCGGGCCACGGGTGCCTCGTCGGCGTCCCGGCCCTCTGGGTCCTCGTCCTCCGTTTCCGGTTCGCCGTCCTCGGTGCCGTCCAGGTCGAGCAGGTCGAGGTCGTCCGCGTCGTCGTCGCGGCCGAGCAGCTCGTCGGTCAGCATCGTGCCGTACGAGCTCCTGGCCGCCATCGCCGCGTTGGAGACGAAGACCCTCGGGTCGTCCTCGCCGTCGATCCGGACGACGCCGAACCAGGCGTCCTCCTGCTCGATGAGGACCACTACCGTGTCGTCGGCGGCTGCTTCTCGGGCCAGGTCGGTCAGATCGGTCAGCGTTTCCACATCGTCGAGCTCTGTGTCGCTCGCTTCCCACCCGTCTTCGGTGCGCGCGAGCAGTGCGGCGAAGTACACCGTGACTCTCCCACTCGTAGAGGCGTGCCGGGCCGGGCGGGGCGGCGCTGCACGCCGCTGCTTCCCGCCCCTTCGGAATCGTGGCAGAAACATCCCGTCCGCGCGGCGTCTTCGACGCTGCGTCGTGCGGACGTTGTGAGAGATGTCGCTCACGTGCCGGAGCGCGGGCGGCATATGACGGGCGCCGGGGCCTTGCGGCTCGGTTAGTGTCGAGGTATGCGGATCCACGTCGTCGACCACCCGCTGGTGGCGCACAAACTCACCACTCTGCGCGACAAGCGCACCGATTCCCCGACTTTCCGGCGGCTCGCCGACGAGCTGGTCACCCTGCTCGCCTACGAGGCCACCCGTGATGTGCGCACCGAGCAGGTCGACATCGAGACGCCGGTGACGGCGACCACCGGCGTGCGGCTGTCGCACCCCCGCCCCATGGTCGTGCCGATCCTGCGGGCCGGGCTGGGCATGCTGGACGGCATGGTCCGGCTGCTGCCCACCGCCGAGGTCGGCTTCATGGGCATGGTGCGCAACGAGGAGACCTACGAGGCGCACACCTACGCGACGCGGATGCCCGACGACCTGTCGGGGCGGCAGGTGTACGTCGTCGACCCGATGCTGGCCACCGGCGGCACGCTGGTCGCGGCGATCAAGGAGCTGATCAAGCGCGGGGCGGACGACGTCACCGCGATCTGCCTGCTCGCCGCGCCCGAGGGCGTCGAGGTCATGGAGCGCGAGCTGGCCGGCACGCCGGTGACGGTGGTCACGGCCGCCGTCGACGAGCAGCTCAACGCGGACCGCTACATCGTGCCGGGCCTGGGCGACGCGGGCGACCGCATGTACGGCACGGCGGGCTGAGCCCGTCCTTCGCGGCTGAGCCGCCGGTAGTCGCGGGGCCCCGCACCACTCGTGGTGCGGGGCCCCGCGGCGTTCAGCACTTCGCGGGGGCCGGTGCCTGGGCCGGGCGGGACAGCAGGGCCAGGGCCTTGGCGGACTGCTGCGGGGCGGTGAGCTCCTTGAAGGCGCCGCCGATGATCAGGTCGAGGTCGGCGCTCTTGCGGTCGTCGGTCTTCAGCTGGGCGCCGGCGAGCTGGGTGGCCAGCACCTTCAGCGCGCCGCCGGTGGCCGCCGCGGGGCCGAGCAGCATGCCGGTGCCGGCCACCTTCTTGTCGTAGGCGGCCGGGGCGTTGCCCACCTTGCCGATCTTGAAGCCGCGCTTTTGGAGTTCGTCGGCGGTGCGCTTGGCGAGACCGGAGCGCGGGGTGGCGTTGTAGACGTTGACGGTCAGGGACGCCGGGGCGGGCGGTTTGGCGGCCGACGGGGCGGCCTTGGCGGGACCGCCGGTGCCGTCCGGGCACGGTCTGGTGTCCTGCGCGGCCTGGGCCGTGTTGCCCCGGCCGCCGAAGACGTCGATGAGCTGCAGAGTTCCCCAGCCGACCAGCCCGAGGGCGCAGGCGCTGGCGACGATGCTGAGGATGATGCGGCGACGGTGGCGGGGGCGGCGCATCCGCGGGTACCTGTCGCCCGTGATGCGGTACTTACCGCCCATTCCCGGAGGCGTCAGCATGCTCATGGCCGCAGCGTAGTCCCGGGCGTGTGCCGTGCCTACTAGATGATCAGTGCGTTGTGTGAGGGAAACCCGAGTGGGCCAATTCGACTGGCGCCGCGGCGGGTTCCCGTGCTGACGCCCGAACGGCCCAGCGGGCGCCGTCCGACCGTCAGTTGTCGAGTTCGAGGACGCGGGCGTGCAGCACCTGGCGCTGCTGGAGGGCCGCGCGGACCGCGCGGTGCAGGCCGTCCTCCAGGTAGAGGTCGCCCTCCCACTTCACGACGTGGGCGAAGAGGTCGCCGTAGAACGTGGAGTCCTCGGCGAGCAGCGTTTCGAGGTCGAGCTGCTGCTTGGTGGTCACCAACTGGTCGAGGCGTACCGGGCGCGGGGCGACGTCCGCCCACTGGCGGGTGCTCTCCCGGCCGTGGTCGGGGTACGGCCGCCCATTTCCGATGCGCTTGAAGATCACACGGAAAGCCTACCGGGCCGGAGGCACCGGGCGCAGCCAGGAGGGGGCGGCGCAAAGGAGATCAATCACGGCAAAATTGGATCTTTGGTGGGTGATGAGCTGGCTGATACGGCACGAACGGGCTATCGCTCGCTCGTCCGCTCGCGACGGCCGGCAGCCGCCCCGGAACATGGCCGGATCACCACCGTCCCGGGGCCGGTGGGCCCGGCTGCCAGTAGGTGACCGCGGCGGTGCCCGGGTCCACCCGGATCGGGGCGCGACCGTCCACGCCGACCTGTGCGGGGGTGGTGCGGGCGGTCAGGGCGATGCCGAATTGGGACGCCTTTTCGGTCGTGCTGGCCGGGGCGCTGCGGCCGCCCGGTCCGCCGGGCGCGGCGGCGGTGAGCACTTCGGCGTAGGCGGTGCCGTCGGGCGGGAGGACGACCGGGGTGCGCGGTCTGCTGTACGGCAGGGGCGGGAGCGGGCCGGGGAGCCGGTCGCCGAAGTGCAGCAGGGGGTAGGGCTGCGCGGCGAAGGTGCAGGTGCGGTCCGCGACGTTGGTGACGGTCAGCAGCATGCGGCGGTCCCGATGCGGCTCCGCGCCGGCGTGGAACCGCAGCATGTCGGGCGTGCAGGCGTTCCGGTCGTGGGGGTGCGCTCCGGCCGTGGGCGTCGGGGCGGCGGCGGTGCGCGGGCCGGCGGCGTCCCGTTCGCCGCCGGCGTTCTGGCAGGCGGCGAGCGGGAGGGCGGCCGCGGCGGCCAGGACGGCGGCGACGAGGGTTCGGGCGCGGCGGGCGGCGCCGGGGCACCCGGACGGGGTCGGGGGCGAAGGTGCGGGCCGGAGGGGCATGGGCACGATTCTCGGGGAAGGGGGGCCGGGGCGGACAGGGACCGGTCAGCGAACGCCGGGCGACGCGGTGGCCGTGGCCGGGGGCGGGGACGGCGCGGACGGCGTGGACGTGGGGAGGCTGCTGGGTTCCGCACCACCGGTGGCACCGCCGGTGGCGCGGCCGGACGGCCGACTGGTCGGGACGGGCGGGGCGGTGCTGGGCGTCGGACGTCTGGAGGGGCTGGCCGGGGCGGTGCCGAGGGGGCCGCGGCCGGGTTCGGCGGAGTGGCCCGGCGCGGACGGGGACGGGACGGGGGTCGGGGTGGCGCCGCGCGGGGACGGCGTGGACGGGACCGGCGGGGCCGCCGGCTGTGGAGGGGCCGGGGCGCGGTCGGAGGTGGTGGCGAGGTGCGCGGCGAGGGCGACCACGGCGGCGGTCGCCGCGGCGGCCAGCGGCAGCGCCAGGCGGCGCGGCCGGAAGGCGGTGCGCAGGGCCGGCCAGGACGGGCGGCTGCGGCCCGGGCGCGGGCCGGGGGGCGCCGCCGGGCGCAGGTCGTGGACGTCGACGGCGTCGGCGCGGGCCGCGAGGGCGCGGCGCAGCCGGTCCTCGACGGGGCGTTCGCCCGTGGCGTCCCAGGGGGCGGTGTCGCGGGTGCTCAAGACCGTTCCTCCAGGATCTTCTCCAGGGCGTCCAGGGCGCGGCTGGCCAGGGACTTCACCGCGCCGCGGCTGATGCCGAGGGTCGTGGCGATCTGCGCTTCGGTGAGGTCGCCCCAGTAGCGCAGGACCAGCACCTCGCGGCGGCGGGCGGTGAGGGCACCGAGCGCGGCGAGGACCTCGCGGTGCTCCTCGTCGAGCACCACCCGTTCCTCGGCGGACGGCGCGTCGGCCTCGTGCGGCGGGGTGTACTCGCGGGCGGTGCGGCGCCGGCGCAGCACCGAGCGGGCGGCGTTGACCACCGCGGTCCGCAGGTAGGCGAGGGCGTTGTCGACCTCGCCGAGCTGTTCTCCGTGGCGCTTGTAGAGGGCGGCGAAGGCGTCCTGGACGACGTCCTCGGCGGTGGCGCGGTCGTCGACGAGGAGGACCGCCAGCCGGACCATCTTCAGCCGATGGGCGTGGTACAGCTCGGTGAGGGTGGGACGGTGCGGCTCCGGGGCGTCGTCCCAGGAGTGGGCCGACTGGCGTGCGGAAGCGGGGAGTTGGTGGACGGATGCGGAGTTGCGGGCCGGCGACGCGCGGCGGACGGCGCGCAGCAGGCGGCGCCAGGCGGCGCGCCGGAGCCCCGGCAGGGCGAATCCTGCCGGGGCCGGGTGCGGTGCGTAGTGGGCCATCGTTCCCTCGGGCGTACCCGGTCGGTCAGGCGCGGTTCCGGCGCACGACGTAGAGCGCGCCGCCGCCCACCGCGATCAGGGCGGCCGCGCCGGCGCCCAGGGCGAGGGTGGTGCCGGAGGAGGCACCGGTCTTGGCGAGCTGCCGGCCGTCACCGGTGTCCTTGCCGGGGGCCGGCCGGCTGCCGGGCTGGCTGGGGACCGGCGAGGGGGTGGCGGTGCCACCGGGCGGCACCGGGGACGGGGTGGCGCTGTGGCCCGGGGGGAAGGTGGGTTCGGCGCTCGGGGCGCTGCTGTGGCCGGGCGGCTGGGTGGGTTCGGCGCTCGGGCCGCTGCCGTGGCCGGGCGGCTGGGTGGGGACGGGCGACGGGCTGGCGCCGGCGGCCGGGCCCGAGGCGTGTGCGGAGGCGGGGGCGGCGTAGGCGGTGCCGGTCGTCGAGACGGCGGCGAGCGCCATGGCGGCCAGGAGGCCGGCACCGGCCGCACGGCGCGTGCGGGAGGGACGGGCGGTACGGGACGGGTTCACGGTCGGCTGCTCCAGTTCGTCGACGGTGGCGCCCGGGGGGCGCCCTCACCCGAGACGACGTGCGGCCGGGGGCGGGGTTGCCGCCCGCGCCGAAAAACTTTTCGCGGGCCGGCACCGCGTTCGCGACCGTATCCCGTGCCGGCCGGCCGGTGCGCCGGGGCGGCCCCGGCTAGCCCCTCGCCGCGGTGCCCACCGGCGCGTCCGCGTGGCCGTGGCCGTGGTCGTGCGCGCAGGCGTCGGTGGGGCCGTGCACCGCCCAGGCCGGGAACGGGTCGTCGGCCGCGGTGGGGACGGGCTCGTCGGGGGCGAGGAGGCAGGCGGTCAGGGCGGCGTGCAGGGGCGCCGGGCGCAGGTCGGTGCCGATGAAGACGAGTTCCTGGCCGGACGGGGCGAGCGGTTCGGCGGGGCCGGCGGAGTCGTCAGCGCTGTCGGTGTTGTCGGCGTGTGTCCCGGCCGGCTCGAAGCGGGCGACCGCGCCCGCCTGGGACCACAGGCCGGTGACGCCGGGCCGGGTGGCGAGCCGGAAGAAGCCCTTGGAGCGCAGGACGTCGCCGTAGGCGCCGCTGTCCATGCCGGTGGTGACGAACTGCCAGAGGCGGCCCGGGTGGAAGGGGCGCTCCGCCCGGAAGACGGTGCTGGAGATGCCGTACTCCTCGGTCTCGGGGACGTGGTCGCCGTTGAGTTCGCGCACCCAGCCGGGGGCCTGTTGGGCGCGTTCGAGGTCGAAGCGGCCGGTGTCCAGGACCTCGGCCAGCGGGACCCGGCCGTGCCGGGCGGGGACGATCCGGGCGGCCGGGTTGAGGCGGGCGAGGGTGGCCGCAAGGCGGTCCGCGGCGGCCGCCTCGACCAGGTCCGTCTTGTTGAGGACGAGGACGTCGGCGAACTCGATCTGGTCCATCAGCAGGTCGCTGACCGTGCGCTCGTCGTCCTCGTACGGGGCCAGGCCGCGCTCCTCCAGGGCGTCGCCGCCGGCGAGTTCGGGCAGGAAGGCGGCGGCGTCGACGACGGTGACCATGGTGTCCAGGCGCGCCAGGTCGCCCAGGGTGGCGCCGTCGTCGCGCGGGACGGCGAAGGTCGCGGCGACCGGCATCGGCTCGGAGATCCCGCTGGACTCGATCAGCAGGTGGTCGAAGCGGCCGGCCCTGGCCAGCCGGTCGACCTCCGTCAGCAGGTCGTCGCGCAGGGTGCAGCAGATGCATCCGTTGGTCATCTCGACCAGGCGTTCCTCGGTGCGGGAGAGCGCCGCGTCGCCGCCGCGGACCAGGGCGGCGTCGATGTTGACCTCGCTCATGTCGTTGACGATGACGGCGACCCGCAGGCCCTCCCGGTTGGCCAGGACGTGGTTGAGCAGCGTGGTCTTGCCCGCGCCGAGGAAGCCGGAGAGCACGGTGACGGGCAGGCGGGGGCGGGTCGGCACGGCGCGGTCAGCCCTTCGGGTCGATCAGGCCGCGCCGGTACGCCGCGACCAGGCGCTGCGGGACCTGGTAGACGGAGCCGTCGACGGTGACCGGCACCAGCTGCGGGGTGCTGGCCTTCCATTGGGCGCGGCGGTGGCGGGTGTTGCTGCGGGAGAGCTTGCGCTTGGGCACGGCCATGGTGGTGGGCCTTCCGTCGAGCGGGTGGGAGCCGGACGGGACGGAGGCTATATGGAAATGGGCACCGTTTTCAATTAGACTGCGGTGCAGTGCCTGGGGTCACGGCACGCACCACGCCCGGGGCAGCCAGTGGGGGCGGCCCCGGGCGCTCGCCCGCGCCGCGGCGCGGGGGTGACGGGTCGTCAGCGCGGCCGGCCGACGCGGCCGGCGCGGCGGCTCAGATCGTCGAGGTGTCGATCACGAAGCGGTAGCGGACGTCGCTGGCCAGCACCCGCTCGTACGCCTCGTTGATCCGGTCGGCGCTGATCACCTCGATCTCCGAGGTCAGGCCGTGCTCGGCGCAGAAGTCGAGCATCTCCTGGGTCTCCGCGATGCCGCCGATCAGCGAGCCGGCGATCGAGCGGCGGCCGCCGATCAGCGCGAACGGCGCGATGGGCAGCGGCTGCTCGGGGACGCCGAGCTGGACCAGGGTGCCGTTGGTGCGCAGCAGTCCGAGGTAGGCGCCCATGTCCAGGTTGGCCGAGACGGTGTTGACGATCAGGTCGAAGGTGCCGGCCAGCGCCTCGAAGGTGGCCGGGTCGCTGGTCGCGTAGTAGTGGTCGGCGCCGAGGCGCAGGCCGTCGTCCTTCTTGCGCAGCGACTGGCTCAGGACGGTGACCTCCGCGCCCATCGCGTGCGCGATCTTGACGCCCATGTGGCCGAGGCCGCCCAGGCCGACCACGGCGACCTTCTTGCCGGGGCCCGCCTGCCAGTGGGCGAGCGGGGAGTAGAGGGTGATGCCGGCGCACAGCAGCGGGGCCGCGGCGTCCAGCGGGAGCGCGTCGGGGATGCGCAGCGCGTAGTTCTCGTCGACGACGACGTGGGTGGCGTAGCCGCCGTAGGTGGCCTCGCCGTTCCGGTCGGTGTCGTTGTAGGTGTTGACGGTGCCGAGCTCGCCGGTGCAGTACTGCTCCAGACCGGCCCGGCAGTTGTCACAGGTGCGGCAGGAGTCGACGAAGCAGCCGACGCCTACCCGGTCGCCCACCTGGTAGCGGGTGACCTCGGAGCCGGTCGCGGAGACCACGCCGGCTATCTCGTGGCCGGGGACGATCGGGAAGTTGCCGCCGTCGCCCCACTCGGCGCGCACGGTGTGGATGTCGGAGTGGCAGATGCCGGCGAACTTGATGTCGATCAGGATGTCGTGGGCACCCAGTTCGCGGCGCGGGACGGTGGTCCGCTCCAGCGGTGCCTTCGGTGCGGGTGCGGCGTACGCGGCGACAGAGGTGTGGGTCATGCCACCGAGCATGCGTGGCCGCGACGGTGCCAACCAGTGCACTCTTGAACATATGCATGCTGTGCCTACTACTGACGGAACCCCCTTGGGCGGCGGGAAGCCCGCGGCCCCCGGTGGGCGGGCGGGGCGGCCGGTGCCCGTGGCCGTCGACCGGCGCACCGAGCTGAGTGACTTCCTGCGTTCGCGGCGGGCCCGGCTGCGGCCCGGGGACGTCGGGCTGCCCGAGCGCGGCACGCGGCGCCGGGTGCCGGGGCTGCGCCGCGAGGAGCTGGCGCAGCTGGCCGGGGTGAGTGTGGCGTACTACACGCGGCTGGAGCAGGGCCACGGCCAGAACGTCTCGGACGCCGTGCTGGCGGCGCTCGGCACCGCGCTGCGGCTGACCCCGGCCGAGCGCGATCACCTCCGGCTCCTGGTCCGCCCGGTCCCCCGCCGGGCCCGGCCGGTCGCCGGCCCGCAGCGGGTGGGGCCGGCGTGCCGGCAACTGCTGGACGCGTTGGAGCTGGTCCCCGCGTTCGTGGTGGGCCGGCGGCTGGACATCATCGGCTGGAACGGGCTCGGCCGCGCCGTGTTCGGCGACTTCCCGGCGCTGCCGCCCGAGCGGCGCAACCTCGCCTGGCAGGTCTTCCTGGACCCGGCCACCCGCGCGCTGTACGTGAACTGGGAGGACAAGGCGGAGGTGACGGTCTCGCTGCTGCGGCAGGAACTGGCGCGGATCCCGGACGACCCCGCGCTGACCGCGCGGATCACCGAACTGACCGTGCAGAGCGAGGAGTTCCGGCGCTTCTGGGCCCGGCACGACATCAAGGACAAGGGTTTCGGGACGAAGCAGCTGGACCACCCGGTGGTGGGCCCGCTGACCCTCACCTACGGGACGCTGCGCGTGGCGGCCGAACCGGGGCAGACGCTGGTGACCCACCACGCCGTGCCGGGTTCGTCGTCCGAGGCGGCGCTGCGGGCACTGGCGGCGCGCGCGACGGCGTGCGGGGCGGCGGGTTAGGGGCGCGCCCCGGGCCCGCGGGGGGATGCGGGGACCGGGGCGCGGGCGGGCGGGGCGGCCGGTGGCTCAGTCGGTCACCGTGATCGCGGCGGCAGGGCAGATGGTCGCCGCCTCACGGACCGCGTCGTGCAGCGCGGCGGGCGGCGCGGTGTCGAGGAGGACCACGATGCCGTCCTCCTCCCGCTGGTCGAAGACGTCGGGCGCGGCGAGGACGCAACTGCCGGCGCCGCAGCACTTGTCCTGGTCGACGTGGATGCGCATGGTGCTCCCAAGGGTGCGTGGTGGTCGGTGGTGGGGGCGCCCGGGCTACCAGGCGATCGGCAGCGAGTGGACCCCGTAGATCGCCATGTCGCCGCGGAACGGGATCTCCTCGTGGGGCACGGCCAGCCGCAGGTCCGGCAGGCGGCGCAGCAGCGTTTCGATGGCGATCTGGAGCTCCACCCTGGCCAACGGCTGTCCCAGGCACTGGTGGACGCCGAAGCCGAAGGCCACGTGGCGGCGGGCGTCGCGGGCCACGTCGAGGTCGTCGCCGCCGGGGAACACCTCGGCGTCCCGGTTGGCGGAGCTGATCATGCACAGGACGCCCTCGCCGGCGGCGATGGTGCGGCCGCCGATGACGACGTCCTCGGTGGCGATCCGGGGAACGCCGTTGTGGACGATCGTCAGGTAGCGCAGCAGCTCCTCGACGGCGCCCTTGACGAGCGCGGGTTCGGCGCGCAGCCGGGCGAGTTGGTCGGGATTGCGCAGCAGCACGAGGGTGGAGAGGGCGGTCATGTTGGCGGTCGTCTCGTGGCCGGCGACCAGCAACAGGCGTCCCATGGTGGCGATCTGGGTGTCGTCGAGCTCGCCGCGGGCGACCAGGCGGCTGATGATGGCGTCGTCCGGCCGCTCCCGCTTGGTCCGGGCGAGCCGGGCGAGGTACTCCAGCAACTCGTCCTGGGCGGCCCGGACTTCCTCGGGCGTGGACCGCAGGGTGAGCAGGACCCGGCTGCGCTCCTGGAAGAACGCGTGGTCCTCGTAGGGGACGCCGAGCAGCAGGCAGATCACCAGGGACGGCAGCGGCAGCGCGAACTCGGTGACCAGGTCGGCGGAGGTGCGTCCGGTGGTCATCCGGTCGACCAGGTCGTCGGCGAGGCGCTGCACCTCGGGGCGCATCGCCTCGACCTTCTTGACGATGAAGTCGGCGGTGAGCATCCGGCGCAGTCGGGCGTGCTCCGGGTCGTCCATGCGCAGGAAGGTCGGGTTGGTGCCGATGATCTCGCGGCCGCCGGCGGTCAGGAAGGGGAAGCCGGTGCGGTGGGCGTCGGCGCTGAAGCGCGGGTCGCCGAGGACCGCGCGGACGTCCTGATGGCGCGTCACCAGCCAGCAGGAGGAGCCGTCCCAGAGGGTGGCCCGGGTGACCGGTTCGGTGCGGGCCGCCTCGGTGACGTCGGGCGCGGGGTCGAAGGGACAGCCGGGGGCGCGGCTGGCCGGGACGGTGAGGGCGTCGGGGGGAGCGGTGCGTTCTGCGGTCGTCATGCGGCCGGTCCTTCCGCGTGAGCTAATTACCTAACTTAGGTAATTAAGATGTCGTCACGCTAACGCAGGCCCGGCGGGGGAGGGAAGGGCAGATCGCGGCAGCACCGAGGTTGGCTCAAACCGCATGGCCGCAGGGGCGGATGGACGACGGTCGGCGGGGCGGGGTGCGGACGGGTCGGGCGGTGGCCGGATCCCGGTACGGACCGCGCCGGATCCCCGGACCGGTCCGGCTACAGTTCCCCCATGTCGGACCCCGCGTCCCCCGAGGACTCCACCGCCGCACTGCAAAGAGTGCTGGCCACGCTGTCCTACCTGCTCACCCGCTCGCGGGCGCACGAGCGCCAGGCGAGCCAGGCGGGCGTCACGGCCGGCCGCTCCGACCTCCACCTGCTGATGGCGCTGGAGGACAGCGGCGGCGTCAGCCGGGTCGGCGACCTGGCGGTGCAGCTGATGGTCGAGCCGCCGCACGTCACCCGGCAGATCAGCCAGTTGGCGGCGCAGGACCTGGTCGAACGCACGCCGGACGAGTTGGACCGGCGGGCCCGGCGGGTCGCGATCACGCCGCACGGCAAGGCCGTCCTGGAGAGCTTCCGGGCCGCCCGACTGGCCGAATTGCGCCAGGCGTTGAGCGATTTCGACGATGCCGACCTGGACGTCACCAAGGCGGTCCTGCTCCGCCTCGTCGACTACGTCCGCGACAAGCACCTGGAGGAGCCGCGGGTGCGGGGGCGCGGGGCCTGAAGCGGCGCGGCGCCCCGGGGCGGGACCGCGCGGCGGCCCGCCCCGCAGCGAGGGCACCGGTGGCGGTGCCCCGACGGCTGACTACTCGATCTCGACGCGGCCGCTGTGCGCACCGCCGTTGCCGTTCGCGGAGCCGGACGCGCCGCCCGCGGTGTCGGACGAGGACTGGGTGCCGAGGTTGCGGCGCACCGAGTCCAGGATGGTCAGGCCCTGGCCGACCAGGCCGGCGGCGATCTCGCCGAGGCCGTCGGTGCCGTTGAGGACGTTGACGTTGGCGTTGGACAGGCCCGCGGACGCCTCCTTGACGATCTGCGGGAGCTGGTCGATCAGCATCCGGTCCAGGGCCACCCGGTCGTGCGAGGCGGCCGCCTCGGCCTGGATCTTCATCCGCTCGGCCTCGGCCGTGGCCAGCAGCTTGATGCGCTCGGCCTCCGCCTCGGCGGGCTTGACGACCTCGGCGACCAGTTCCTGCTGACGCAGCCGGGCGCGGCGTTCGGCCAGCTCGGTCTGGGCGGCCAACACCTCCTGCTGGGCGTGCGCCTGGGCGAGCGGGCCGGCCTGCGCGGCGCGGGCCTGCGCGCGGTCCACCTCGGCGGAGTACTCGGCCTGGACCACCGCGGTCTGCCGGTTGTACTCGGCCTGGTTGCGCACCGCCTCCTGCTGGGCCTCGACCGCTGCCTGGGTGGCCTGCGCCTGGGCGATCTGGGCCTGGCGCTGGATGGCCGCCTTGTGCGGGGCGGACATCGCCTCGATGTAGCCGGTGTCGCCGTCGTCGATCGACTGGATCTGCAACGAGTCGACGATCAGGCCGATCTTGGCCATTTCGGTCTTGGACGTCTCCAGGACCTCGGTGGCCAGCTTCTGCCGTTCGGTGACGATCTCCTCGACCGTCATCGAGCCGATGATGGAACGCAGGTGACCGGCGAAGACCCGGCCGGTCAGGATCGACATCTGGTCCTGGTCGGACAGGAAGCGCTGGCCGGCGTTGACGATGCTCTCGGTGTCGTTGCCGACCTTGAACGCGATCACGGCGCGCACCGTGAGGGCGATGCCCTGCCGGGTCACGCACTTCTCGGCGACCTCGGACTCGCACATCGCCAGGGTCAGGAAGCGGACCTTGCGGAACACCGGCAGCACGAACTTGCCGTGGCCGGTCACCACCCGGAAGGGCGCACCGCCCTGTCCCCGCCTGCCACCGGAGATCAGCATGGCTTGATCGGGGGAAGGAACGCGGTAACCGAACATCACTCGTCTCCTCAACCAGCGTCGCCGGTCGACCCGGCCGACGCGTCCAACGGATCAGACCACTCCATGACGTCGACCTGGCGATTGCCTCGGGAGTCGATCACGAGCACGGTCGCCCCTTTGGGCAGGGGCTCGGCGGACCACGCGAGGAAGGCTTCCGAGCCACCCCGGATCCGCACCAGAACCTCACCGGGTCCGGCAGTGCCGCGGGTGCCGATCAGCAGCACTCCGGCACAGCCGATCACCGCATCATCCTGGGCCATCGACCGCTGCCCTCCCCCGTTTCGTTCTTGGAATCCGACGATAGCGCTCCGGCCCGCGCCGGCCTATGGCGGGAGGGCGGCGAGTTGGTGCGCCGTTGAGGGGACGTGCCGGGGCCGAGCGGCGAAGGGCCGTCGGACCGGGGGCGGGGGACGGCAGCAGCGGGGCGCGGACGGCCCAGGCCCTCGCCCTGCTCACCCAGGTGCTGCGCCGCGACGGCCACCCCTCGATCGCCGTCGAGGACCCCGGTTCGCTCGGCGTCCGGCAGCACCTCCAGTACTGGGGCGCGGCCACCCCGCCGGTCCCGGTGGACGCCGACGGCCTGCGCGTCGACGCGCTTCGGGCGAGCGGCGCCCGGGCGGTGCTGCTCACCCCGGCCCACCAGTTCCCGACCGGCGTGGTGCTCGGCGGCGCCCGGCGCCGCGACCTGCTGCGCTGGGCCACCGAGTGCGAGGGGCTGGTCATCGAGGACGACTACGACGCCGAGCACCGCTACGACCGCCCGCCGGTCCCCGCGCTGCACTCCCTCCTGCCCGACCAGGTCTGCTACGTCGGCAGCGTCTCCAAACTGCCGGCCCCCGCACTGCGGGTGGGCTGGTTGCTCGCGCCGCCCCGCCACCGGGAGGCGCTGGTGGACGCCAAACGGTTCGCCGACCTCGGCAACGCGGCGCTGCCGCAGCTCGCGCTGGCCCACCTGATGGCGTCCGGTGAACTGGAGCGCCTGATCCGTCAGTTGAGGCGGCGCCACCGGGCCCGCCGGGACGCTGTGGTCGCCGCGGTCCGCAGCCACCTCCCGACCGCGACCGTCCACGGCGCCGCGGCCGGCCTCCACCTGACGATCACCTTCCCGCCCACCGCCCCGCCGGACACCGCGCTGGCCGCCGCCGCCCTCGCCCGCGGCGTCAAGGTCCACCCCCTCTCCTGGCACGGCCAACGCCCCTACGGACGCCCCGGCCTGGTGCTCGGCTACGCGGCCCGCACCCCCGGGGAACTGACGGAGGGCGTCGCGGTCCTGGGTGAGGTGGTCCGTGGCGGTGGCTAACAGGGGTGAGGGCCCGACGGGCGCGCCATGGGGCGGGGCCTCGGCGCCCTCGCCCTGCTCACGGCCGTCTTAGTCGAGCGTTAGTGGAGCGGCAGCCTGGCGGTAGTGGTGGCGGCCAGAGTGGTTGTCGTACCGAGGAGAGAACGACTTCGACTTCCCTGGGGGGACCCGAAATG